>JBMNNX010000027.1:0-37934 GCA_050942745.1 Myxococcales bacterium | reverse complement strand
AGCGATGCTGCTGGCGAACACGCTCGAGGCGGCGCGGCGCCTCGCGGGCTGAACGAGCCGGCCGGGCGTGCCCTGGCAGGCTCGGCGCGGCGGCGGGCTGGCGCGGTTTTTCTTCTCCGCCCCGCGCGCTCGCCCCTACTATCGGCGCGTGGCTCGCCGACCGAGACGCTCCCGTTTGCCGCTCCTGCTGCGCCTCGTGGCGCTCGCTTGCGCACCGCTGTGCGCCCTCAACCTCGCCGTCGCGGCCTGCGGGCGCACCGCGGTCTTCCCGCTCTCTCCCTATTTTCTCGGGCAGAAGGTCGATGCGCTGCGGCTGTTCGCCCGCCACCTGCCCACGTGCCTGCTGAAGGGACACGAGGAGCTCGGGCCCCTGATCGCCGCGGCCGAGAAGCGCCACGCGATCCCCGAGGGCCTGCTCGCCGCGCTCGTGGAGGTCGAGTCGGGCACGCGCGTCCACCGCATCTCGCGCGCGGGCGCGATGGGCCCGGGGCAGTTGCTGCCCGGAACGGCCGCGCAGCTCGGCGTCGTCGATCCGTTCGAGCCGGCGAGCGCCATCGACGCGAGCGCGCGCTATCTGGCCCGGCAGCTCGCCCGCTTCAAGGAGGTCGAGCTCGCGCTCGCCGCCTACAACGCCGGGCCTGGGAATGTGAAGGGACAGGTGCCGCGCAACGGCGAGACCGAGTTCTACGTCGCGAAGGTCCTCGCCGAGTACGAGCGGCGCGCGCCGCGGGCGGTCGCGGCAAAGCCCGGCGCCAGGCCTACAGCTCGAGCCGGTAGCCGAGCGCCGCCGACAGACCGCCGAGCTGGCCCTTCACGTTGACGCGCGCGTCCTGGTGGTCGAGCTTGATGTGCGTCATGCGCAGCTCGAGCACCGCGGCGCCGGGGCCGAGCGGCAGGCCCGCGCCCGCGTACAGGCCGAGATCGAGCAGCTTCTCGGAGAAGCGCTCGGTCGCGCCCGCGGCGTTCACCTCGGCGCTCACCAGCGCGAGCCCGGCCATGCCGCCGGCCGAGACGTCGATGGGGCCGAGAACCCAGGTCATGCCGGCGCGCGCGACGATGGGGACGATGGTGAACGAGAAGCTCGCCTGGCGGCTGCCGGCCAGCTCGGTCACCTGATCGGCCCCGGCGGGGCTGAAGCCGCCGAGGACGCCGAGGCGAAGGTTGGAGAGCGCGTAGGCGAGCGCGAGCTCGAACTGCGGCGAGGCCACCGCGCCGAAGTTGGTCAGCCCGCCGGCGAAGGCCGAGATGTCGAGGCCGAGCCGCTCGCCGCGACCCGAGAGGCCGCTGCCCTTGACGATGACGAGCCCCTCGCCCTTGAGCGGCCTGCCGCCCACTTCGGCGCGCACCCGGACCTCGCCGCTGTGGTCCGGGGCCGGCACGTAGCGCACGAGGTAGCCGCCGGCGATCTCCTCGGGCTCGGAGAGAGTCCCGCCGTCGGCCTTCAGCTCGACCCCGGAGAGCGGCATCGGCTCGCCGTCGTCGTCGAGGACGCGGAACTTGAGCAGCGCGGTCTGCCCGGCGCGGACCTCGACCTGCTCCTTGAAGAAGACGCGCGCGGGCCGCACCTCGAGCTTGTCCGAGGCGGCGGTGGCGACGCGGGCCGCGGGCGCCGGCGCCGAGCCCGCGAAGCCGATGTCGAGCTCGCCGACGACCGGCTTGGCGCCCTCGCGCACCTCGGCGCGGATCTTGGCCGAGCCGCCCGGCTCCGCGTCGGGAGGCGCGGCGTAGGTCGCCAGGTACTGGCCCTTGTTCATCGCAACCGGCGCGGTGATGGTGCCGCGGTCGGCCGTCAGCGTGAAACGGGCCGAGTAGGGCTGGCTGAGCTGGTCGAGGATCTTGACGTGGATGGTCGTGCTCTCGCCCGGCTTGAGCGGCACGACCGGGCCGCGAAGGGCGATCTGAGCTGCCCGCGGCTTCTCCTGCGGGACCTCGACGGCCGGCTTCTTCTTTTTCTTCTTGCCGCTCTCGGCCCGCTTGCCAGGCTTCTTCGCCTTGTCCTTGTCCGGCTTCTTCGTCTCGGGCTTGGCGGGGACGAGGGGGACGATGGCTATCTGGGCGCGGGCCGGCTGCGCCGCGAAGGCGAGGCAGAGGGCCGCGAGGGCTGGGAGCTTTGCGATGGTCTTCACGCTGCAGACTTTAGCACAGTGACCTGCAGGGCAACCCCGCGCCCGCTGCGGGGCCGAGGATTGAAGGCGCGGAGGGCTGAAGTCGTCTGCTAGACTGCAAAGCCGTTTCGCGAACCGGGAGACACCATGCTCATCAAACTCGCTCTCGTCGGCCTCGTCGGCCTGACCGCCACGGCCAAGGAGGCCAAGTGGGAGGTGGCCGCCCAAACCGACGGGGTCACCGTCTACGTCCGCGACCGCGCGAGCTCCGAGGTGAAGGAGATCAAGGCGGTCGGTGACATTGCCGCGCCGCCGCCGGTCGTGCTCCGGGTGCTCGCCGACTACGAGCGCTACAAGGAGATCATGCCGTACACCGACGTGAGCACGGTCGTCGCCACCGAGAAGGACGGCAAGGCGGTGCACTTCTACACCGTGGTCAACGCGCCGCTCGTCTCCAAGCGCGACTACACGCTGCGCATCGAGGACGTCAGCGACTGGCGCGAGGGCAAGGGCTACCTCAAGACGCAGTGGCGCCCCTCGGAGAAGGGCCCGGGGCCGAAGGACGGCTACGTCCGGGTCGAGATCAACGAGGGCTCCTGGACGCTCGAGCCGTTGGAAGGCGGGGCGAGGACCCGCGCGACCTACCTGCTCTACACCAACCCCGGCGGCTCGCTGCCGACCTGGGTCATCAACAAGGCCAATCGCTCGGCCATCCCGGACATCTTCGAGGCGCTGCGCAAGTACTCGAAAGAGCCGAAGTACGCCGACAAGAAGTAGGCGGCCCCGTCGATGCGCGACCGCGAGCCGACCCTCACGCCCGTCACCTGGCGCTCGGGCGCAGCGCTGGCCGTCGCCGCGCTGGTCGGCGGCGCGATAGCCTCGGGCGCGATCGCGTGGAGGCGGCCAGGGCCTTGCGGCGTCGAGCCGCTGCTCGCGCCCCAAGCCGCGCCTCGTGGCGGCGGTGGGATGCCCGCGGCTTCCGGCGCCCGGCCAAAGCAGGCTCTGTGGGCGCCGGTGAGCGCGGGGGCGAGCCTCGAGAGCTTTCGCGAGGTCGCCTTCGCGGACGGCGCTTTTCTCGTCAGCGACGGCGAGCGCGCCTCGTTCGAGCCCGGGACTGCTCCCAGCCGCCCGCTCGACGTGCCGGTCCCAATCGCCAGGGTCTTCGCGGCCGCCGGCCGGCTCTTTGCCGCAGGCGAGAACGAGGGAGCGCCCTTCCTGATTGGCCTGTCGCGCACCGAGCCCGCGCTGGTCGTGCCCGTCTCGTGCCCGGTCGTCGGGCTCGCCGGCGAGGGCGAGAGTTACCTGGCGGCGTGCGCGGGCGGCGAGGCGGTGGCGACGAGCGCGAACGGCGCGAGGAGCTTCTACCGGCGCGAGGTGCGGCTCCCCGAGCCGCCGGCGCCCGAAGGCGCCCGGATAGCGCGGGCGATCGATGCCCTGGCGGTCGAGGAGGACGGGGCGATGGCGCTCGCCGCCATCCAGCGCTGGCCATCCACCCGCGGTGGCGAGCCGCTGCTCTGGACCTGGGCGCACGTCGGCGTGCGCCCGGCCGAAGGCGGAGATTTCCGCTTCACGCCTGTGCCTGGGCTCGCGCGCGCCGTCGGGCTCCATCTGGCGGGCTCGAAGGTCTTGGTCGCCGGGCTCGAGATCGATCCGCGGGGCGCGGAAGGCGGCGACCTGCGCCCTCGCTTCTTCACCGGCGGCATCGAGGCGCCGCTCAGGCCCGAGGGCCTGGCCGGACCTTCGTGCGGCCAAGCCGCCGACGCCGAGAAGGCTCAAGGCGTCCTGCTCGGGCCGCGCGAGGCCGCGTTTCTGTGCGAGGGCAGGGTGGTCTTCTCGTTCGATCGCGGCGAGAGCTGGCAGACGGACGAAGGGCTCGAGGGCAGGGTGACGGCGCTTCGGGGTGGGGACCTGCGCCTCGTCGCCAGGGCGGGCGGGAAGGTGTGGCTGCGGCGCTTCCCGGCGCGCGCGAGCTCGGGGGCGTTCGGGGTGAGCGCCTCGAGCCTCGGCACTTCGGCGGTCGCGGCGGATGAGCCCCAGCCCATCGAGCCGCGAACGGCCGAGGTGCGCGAGCCGCCCGCCGACGCCGGGCTCGACGCGATCGCGCGGTGACTCAGTCGGCGATGAGCAGGCAGGCGATGAGCGACACGACCGCGATGGCGATCACGATCCAGGCGAACTCGTTGCCGCGCAGCCAGGCCTGGGGCCGCAAGGGGCGCAGGTCCGCCATGTCGCCCGCGCGCACCCAACGCTCGCTGCTCTCGCGGCGCACCTCGTCGTCGTCGCTGATGAACCCGCGCTCGTAGAGCTGGCGCAGCTCCGCGTAGCTGGGGACGATGAGCTCGCCGTGCTCGTTGCGAACGTGGAACTTCATGTGGTGTCGGCTCCGGGGGCGGCAGACTACACGCTGCCGGCGTGGTTGGCGCCGGGATTGTGAGGGCGAGTTGGGGGACGGCCGCCGGCAGGCCGCGACTCCGGGCAAGCAGCGATGCGTCGGCCAGTCGCGCCCGCGCTTGTGCTAAGAAGTCGCCCGCCGATGCGTTACCGACAGCTCGCGGGAGCGGTGGCGCTCATGCGCGAAGTGCCGCGGTTCACGCCGGCGCTGTGGCAGCGCCTGTTCTGGGACGCGGGGCTGGCGCGGTGCACGGTGCACCTCTACCTGCGCGACGACGCCTACCCCGGCTCGCCCTGGGCGATGGTCGTCGACACCGGCGGCGGGCTTATCGATCTCGAGGCCTTCAGCCTCCCGCTGCCGTCGAGCCGGCTCGCGGAGGTGAGCGCCGAGGGCCCACTGCTCGACGAGGCGCGCGCGCACCAGGCGCGCATCGAGGCCTTCGCGGTCGAGGGCCGCTGTCCCAAGCCTTCGGCGCACGAGCTCGTCGCCCGCGCCGCCGCCGCCGCGCTGCGCACCACCTCGGCCATCGCCTGGTTGCAGCCTGCCGCAGGCATCCTGCAGCCGGCTGCCGACTGCGCCCGCCGGGTACGGGAGGCGCGCGCGGGCGAGTCTCCGGTCGATCTCTGGGTCACCATCCGCTCGGCCGTTCGTACGCCGACGGCGATCGTCGACAGCCTCGGGCTCGCCACCTTCGATCACCCCGACGTCGAGCTGGAGGTCGACCTCGAGGACGAGCCGCAGGCGCGGGCCTTCCTGCTCACGCTGGCGGGCGAGCTGTCGCGCGGACGCCGGGGCTTGAAGGAGGGCTTTCCTATCCCGGGGCCTCTCGGCCTGCGGTGGCGCGCCGTGCTGGCCACGAGCCGGCAGGCGCCTTTCCGTGCGGTGTTCCGCCTGGGGATAGCCGGCTAACCCGCCTGCGGCCCCAGTCGCTCGGTCGGCCGGAGATGGCGAGACGGAGGGCCTTCGCGGGCGGCGCCAGCCTCGGCGAAGGCGGCCGCGATCGCGCCCCTGCGGCATCGTGCTCGCCGAGCCCCGCGCGTCCTGAAAACGCGTTGACTTCGCCGGCGCGGCGCGAGTAGCGTACGCGGCCTCCAAGCAGGCAGGCTACCGGCAGGTCCCTGGCTGACCATTCAGGGCGGAAAGACGGAAGGAGACACGATGGCGGTCAAGTTCGCGATCAACGGTTTTGGTCGTATCGGGCGGTGCATTCTTCGCGCGGCCATCGAGCGGGGCGTCGACCTCGACATCGTGGCGATCAACGACATCGGCGACACGCGCACGATGGCGCACCTGTTCAAGTACGACAGCGTCCACGGCAACTTCCGCGGCGAGGTGTCGCACTCCGAGGAGGAGATGGTCGTCAACGGCAAGGCCATCAAGCTCATCAAGGAGCGGGATGCCGCCAAGCTGCCCTGGAAAGACCTCGGCGTCGACGTCGTCCTCGAGTGCACCGGCCGCTTCAGGGGCCGTGAGGATGCGCAGGTCCACCTGACGCAGGGCGCCAAGAAGGTCATCATCAGCGCGCCTGCCAAGAAGCCGGACCTGACGGTGGTGATGGGCGTCAACGATCAGAAGTACGACCCCAAGGCGCACCACATCCTGTCGAACGCGTCCTGCACGACCAACTGCCTGGCGCCGATGGCCCGGGTGCTCATGGACAACTTCGGGATCGTCAAGGGCCTGATGACCACGATCCACTCGTACACCAACGACCAGCGCATCCTCGACCTGCCGCACGACGACCTGCGCCGCGCGCGCGCCGCCGCGCTGTCGATGATCCCGACCACCACCGGCGCGGCCAAGGCGGTCGCCGAGGTCATCCCCGAGCTCAAGGGCAAGCTCGACGGCCTCGCCATCCGCGTGCCGACTCCGAACGTCTCGCTCGTTGACTTGGTCGTCGAGCTCAACAAGGAGACGACCAAGGAGGAGGTCAACGCCGCGATGAAGGCCGCCTCCGAGGGCCCGCTCAAGGGCATCCTCGGCTACTCCGAGGAGCCGACCGTCTCCATCGACTACAACAACGATCCCTCGAGCTGCACCTTCGACGCGCTCGACACCTACGTCATCGAGAAGAAGATGGTGAAGGTGATGGGCTGGTACGACAACGAGTACGGCTACTCGAACCGCATGGTCGATCTCGCGAAGCTCATCGAAGCGAAGGGCTTCTAAGGTCCATGCAGATGTGATCCGTCGGGAGGCCCGTTCCTGTCGCAAGGGGCGGGCCTCCTGCTGTCATCGGGCAGCAATCAACGAAGAGGGAGGAACAGATGGTCCGCTATATCGACAACCTCGATCTCGCCGGCAAGCGCGTCTTCATCCGCGTCGACTTCAACGTCCCGCTCGACTCCGACCGCAGGATCACCGACGACCGGCGCATCAAGGCCGCCCTGCCGACCATCCAGCACGCGATCGACCGGCGGGCCAAGGTGATCCTCGCTTCCCACCTCGGGCGTCCCAAGGGCCAGAAGAGTTCCAAGGACTCGCTGCTGCCGGCCGCCGAGCGGCTGGCCGAGCTGCTCGGCAAGGAGGTGAAGCTGGCCGACGACTGCGTGGGCGACGGCGTGAAGAAGATGGTCCAGGACATGCGCGACGGCGAGGTCGTGATGCTCGAGAACCTGCGCTTCCACAAGGAGGAGGAGGGCAATGACCCCGACTTCTCCAAGCAGCTCGCCGCGCTCTGCGACGTCTACGTCAACGACGCCTTCGGCACCGCGCACCGGGCGCACGCCTCGACCGCGGGCATGGTCGCGTTCGTGCGCGAGAAGGCCGCCGGCTTCCTGATGAAGAAGGAGCTCGAGCACCTGGGCCGCGTCCTCAAGGACCCCGAGAAGCCTTTCGTCGCCATCCTGGGCGGGGCCAAGGTTTCCGACAAGATCAAGGTCATCGACAACCTGCTGCCGCGGGTCGACACGCTGATCATCGGCGGGGCGATGGCCTACACCTTCCTGAAGGCCCAGGGCATCAACGTCGGCAAGAGCCGCATTGAGGAGGCGAAGATCGACACCGCCAAGAGCGCGCTCGAGAAGGCCGAGCGCCTGGGCGTCAAGCTGATGCTGCCGGTCGACCACGTCGGCGGCGACGCGCCCGACGAGAGCTCGAAGAAGGTGATGATCAACGCCCAGGCGATCCCCGACGACCTGATGGGCCTCGATATCGGCCCGACGACCATCGGCCAGTACCGCGAGCAGATCCTCGGGGCGCGCACCGTCTTCTGGAACGGCCCGATGGGCCTCTTCGAGGTCGAGAAGTTCGCCGAGGGCACGCGCGCGATCGCCCAGGCGCTCGCCGACTCGAAGGCGACCACTATCGTCGGCGGCGGCGACAGCGCGGCGGCGATCGAGCAGATGGGCTTCGCCGACAAGGTGAGCCACGTCTCGACCGGCGGCGGCGCGAGCCTCGAGCTCATCGAGGGCATCCAGCTCCCGGGTATCAAGGCGCTCGAAGGCTGACCGGGGTGGCACCCGGCGGGCGGCGAGGGGCCGGGCGCACCCTGAGGCCCGGCTGCCCGGCAAGGACGCGGGAGGCCTCCCGGCGACCGAGCCGGAGGGCCTCTCGTCAGTAGTGCAGCAGGCAGGGCTGGCCGCAGATGAAAGGGCGCAGCCCCGCTCATTGACGATCAAGTTTTCCGGCCGTCGGGGGCTTCCGGCGGCCGCTCGTGTGTTTCTGGAAGGGAGGCATCGATGAAGCCCACTCCGCTGATTGCGGGCAACTGGAAGATGAACAAGACCGTCGCCGAGGCGCTCGCGCTGGTGCGCGAGCTGCGCGGGATGGTCTCTATGGTGCGCGACCAGGTCGAGGTCGCCGTCGCCCCGCCGTTCACGGCGCTGCACCCGGTGGCCAAGGCCATCGAGGGCTCGAACATCAAGCTGGCGGCCCAGAGCTCGTATTGGGAGGCCTCGGGCGCCTTCACGGGAGAGGTTTCGCCGGTGATGCTCGAGGAGGTCGGCTGCGCCTACGTGATCATCGGCCACTCGGAGCGCCGCCAGTACTTCGGCGAGACCGACCAGACGGTCAACCGGCGCGCCAAGGCGGTGCTCGCGCACGGGATGCGGCCGATCGTCTGCGTCGGCGAGACGCTCGCCGAGCGCGAGAGCGGCCAGACGCTGCAGGTCATCGAGCGGCAGGTGCGCCAGGGGCTGTCCGGACTGAGCAAGCAGGACGGCGAGAAGTTGGTCATCGCCTACGAGCCGGTCTGGGCCATCGGCACGGGCAAGGTCGCCACCACGGCCCAGGCACAGGAGGTCCACGCCTTCATCCGCAAGCTGCTCAACGAGCTGTTCGGCGCCGACGTCGGCGGCGAAATCCGCATCCAGTACGGCGGCTCGGTCAAGCCGGACAACGCCGCCGATCTGCTCGCCCAGCCGGACATCAACGGCGCGCTCGTCGGCGGCGCGAGCCTCAAGGCGGAGGACTTCGCGAAGATCGTCAAGGCGGGCAAGCCCTAGCCGGAAATCGAGGGCGGGAGGCTTTCACCGTGCGGCCGCGCACCCTGCGGGATGAAGAGCGCGTACAAAGCCGTTGAACTCGCGACACTCTTCGCTCTAAGCTGCGCGGCTTCAACCTAGGTAGTAGACAGGTCGTGGGGACGGCCCCCGGCCATTCAAGAGGGCAGCCAACGAGATGCTCGTTACCTTCATCACCGTCATCCACGTCATTGTCGCCGTCTTCCTCATCCTCGTGATCCTGCTGCAGGCGGGCAAGGACGCGGGCATGGGCGCCGCGTTCGGCGGCGGAGGCAGCGGTTCGGTCTTCGGCGGCCGCGGAGCTGGCAACTTCCTGAGCCGGGTCACGGCTATCGTCGCCTCGGTCTTCTTCCTGACCTCGCTGAGCCTCTCGTTCGCGGCCAGCTACAACCCTTCGGTCACCTCGGTGGTGGCCAAGCCGGCGGCGACGACGACCGCTCCGCAGAGCGCGGACGAGCCGGCGAAGGCCCCGGAAGCTGCTCCGGCCGCTGCCGCCGAGGAGGCGAAGCAGGAAGCTGCTCCCGGCGAGGCTGCCGCTCCCGCCGGTGAGCAGGCTGCTCCGGCTGGCGAGGCGCCGGCGGCCCCGGCCAATCCGTAATCGCAGACTGTCCGAGTCATCTGGCCGGCGGGGTTCGGTTCCCTGCCGGCCTTCGTGTACCTGCAGCGCTTTGCGCGGCCCGCTTGGTCGCTTGGCGCCTGCGCTCGATGGCCAGCCGGCGCGCTGGCGGCTCGCGTGTGGACCGCGCGTTCGATTCGCGCTGGCGTATTGCCTGGACGGTCAGGTCTCGGTTGGGCGCTCGCGCACCCGAGCGCCACTCGATGTCGCGGCGCTCGCGCCCCGGGGGCGGCCCGCTCGACGGTCGCGCGCGCGTCTTCCCCTGACTGTACCGGGCACGCCCGCATCAAACGATTGCGTGCAGCCGTGACCCGGATCATAACGCCCGGGGGATCGCCATATTGAGCAGGGCCGCACTCCCCAATCGGCGCGAAGAATGCCAGCCTTGGGGTTCGCTTCGTCGCGACTGTGCGCTCTCGGCGGTCGGGGTTTGGCGACCGCAGCGGGTCCGATTCGGGCTTGGGTGTGGCCGCCTGCCTCAGCCAAGCCTTCGTTCCGCAGCGCGTCGTGGCGAGCGGACGCTCACCGCGCGCTTTCGCCTGCGAGCCCTGGCTCGCCCGAGCCCCGACCTTCGCCCTTGGCCGACAGCGCGCGTTGGGCGCGGTAGCCGCTGATCTTGCGCACGTAGAAGGCCGCGACGGCGGCGACTATGCCCGCATCGTCGAGCCAGCCGACGATAGGCACCACGTCGGGCGACAGATCGAAAGGGCTGAGGACGTAGCCGAGCGCCGCGAGGCCGAGCAACCTGCTCCAGAGTGGGACCGACCGGTCCCGGAAGAACGCGATTGTGTCTCGGATGCCCAGGTTCATGGCATTGCCGCCTTTCGAGCACTTCTACGAGGGCAGGGAGAAACGATTGCTTCGGCCGTCTCTCGGCGCGCCTTATCGAGCCCGAAAGTCGCCGCGGGTGCGGTCGACGACGAGCTGAAGGCGCGGCCGGCCCCGCAGCTTCAGCGCGGCGCGCAGCTCGAGCAGCCGCGCCTGTTTCGGCCGGCGCTTCAGGCCCCAGCGCACCGACTCGAGGGCTTCCTCTATCCTGCCGAGCTTGAGCAGGCTGATGGCCCGGTCTTCGGCGATCCACTCGTAGAGCGGGCCATCGCCGCGCTTCAGGCGCTGCTTGGCGAGGTCGAGATAGCGCAGGCTGTCGCGCCAGCGGCCGGCGAGAAGGTGAATCGTGCTGATGGCCCAGTACGGCTCCGACCGGTCCGGCGCGAGGCGCCTCGCCTGGTGGTAGGCCTTGAGCGCGGCGACCTCCATCCCCTGGGTGCACAGCACGTCGCCGAGGAGGATCTGCCCGTGGAAGCAGTCGGGCCTGCAGCGCACCGCGCCCTGGGCGGCGCGGAGGGCGAGGGCGTAGTCCTTGTCGATGAAGGCCATGCGTGCCCTGTCCTCCAGCTTCACGTGGAGTCGGTTTCTTGCGCGTTTGAGGGAGATGACCATCGGTGGACCGCGCTCCGAGAGGTCGCCAGCTTGCTGCCGCGACCGCCGGTTCAACCCGGTCCCCGGCGGGGCCATTCCGTTTCGGCGCTCGACCGGCGCTTTCTGCCGCAGGAAAATACCGGTTGCGCGTCGACGGTTGGTTTGGTAATAAGCCGCGTCACTTCGACAGCACGACTGCTCAGGTGGTGGAATTGGTAGACACACCGTCTTGAGGGGGCGGCGCCGCGAGGCATGCGAGTTCGAGTCTCGCCCTGAGCAACGAGGGCCCCAGGCACGCAGCCTGGGGCCTTTTCATTTGAGCTTCGCCCGAACCCCCGGGCGCTCGAGAGCAGGCATCTCGGCGAGCTCGTCCCACGAAGGCAGCGAAGCGCGGACGGTCTCTTCGCCTGCCACCCAGCGGACGAGGTTCATCACGAAGGTGGCGTAGCTCTCGCCGACCTCCTCGTCTTCGCCGAGGGCGAGCGTCTTGCTGCCCCAGTCGAGCAGGCCCCCGCTCCAGCGCGGCGCAAGATCAGTCGAGAGCGCTGCGGTGCGCCCGGAGGTGCCTTCGGCTTCCTTGACGACGAGCAGCGGGGCCCGATGCGAGCCGAGGCGGATGCCCTCGTGGCCTCGCTCGATGGTGCGCCCGACGAGCACCGTGGTCGTCGCGGCGCGGGCCGCGACGCGGTTGTGGCCGGTGACCACGACGGGCCGGTTCCAGTTGATGCCGCGGCAGATAGGGTGCAGGCCGACCGGCTCGACGAGCATGCCCGAGGGGACGTTCATCCGATCATCGCCCGCGAGCACGAACACCGGCAGCAGCTCGCCCAGCGGCGTCTCGGCATAGCCGCCTCGCCCGAAGGAGCGCCAGCCGCCGATCATCAGCAGGCCCATCCCCGCCGAGTGAACCGCGCGGACGAGCAGCGGCTCGAGCTCCCGCAAATAGCGGTGGGGAAAGTCCGAGAGGATGGCCGCTTGAAACCGAGACAGGTCGCGCGGCAGGCTGGCACCCGGGCGAGCGAGCTCGTGGGCAACCCCCATGCGCGTCAGCGTCCCGGAGACGAACCGAGCACCGTTTGGGTCGCCTTCCAGGTAGAGCACTCTCATGCCCGCCAAGGTTTCCACCCATCGGCGACTAGACAACTCCTGGGGCCCGGTCAGCGCTTGGGCTGCTACTGGACGAGCTGGCGCAGCACCGCGTGGCACACTTCGCGCTCCATCGTCGAAGCCGCCTCTTTGATGGCGAGCAGCTCGTCGATGACCTTGTAGCGCTTGGGGCCCGACTCGAGGATCGGGCTGAAGGCGAGCTTGATCAGGTCAGCGTTGGAGACGCCGGCCAGGGCCGCGGCGCCGAGCGCGCGGGCAACGTCAACGCGAACGGCCGAGTCGAGCTCGATGCGGTAGAAGTCGCGGACCCTGTCGATCTTCGGCAGCAGGCCGGGAGGCAGCCGCAGCGACGGGGCGGGCGCGCGCTGAGCCGGAGCGCGGGCTGCAGGCTGCCCTTGCGGCGCTGGTGCGCGGCGCGGCGCCGCCGGCCGGGAGGCTGGGCGGGGCGGGGCGCGGAGCGGTGCGCGCGGAGTGCTGGCGGGCGCACCGGCAGGCGAAGAGGCGGGCAACGGAGGCGGCGCCACTCGCCGGTCGCTGGGGGCGCCGGCGCGGGCGGGGGGCTCGAAGCTGAGCGGCGAGGGCCGCAGGTCGATCTGCCCGCTCGCCATCTCGATCCCGCTCGGCCGGAAGTCGAGCTGCGAGGGCTGGATGTCTATCCCCGAGGTCTTCAGATCGATGCTCGAGGCGACGAGCTCGGTGCGCGGCATGTCGAGCGCGGCGGTGGCCGCGGGCGCCTGCGGCGGCAGCTCGACCGCGAGCTCGACCGGACCGGCGGCGCTGGCGCCAAAGCCCGAGACGCCGAGACCGAGGTCCGCGGCGGAGCCCGCCTGGTGCTCCCCGCGTTCGAGGACGGTGAGCTTGCCGCTGGCGTTGTCGAGCAGCGCCGCGTGGACGAGCAGATCTTGCGGCAGGTAGCCGGCGCCGCGGATGGCCGAGGCGGTCTCGGTGGCGATCTGGCGCGGGCTCGCCTGCAGGTTGAAGAAGGTGCGAACGTCCTCGGGCAGGCGCGCGCGGTCGAAGCCACAGGAGGCGAGCGCCGAGGCGGCCGCGCTCGCCTGTGTGCCGACAAGGACGCAGTCGGTGTGGGCGACGACGAGCACCTCCTTGCAGCCGTTGTGGGCGACGGCCGTCGCGACGGCCCTGCACAGCTCCTCGCTGCCGCTGCGGATCGCCGGGCCGGGCACGCGCACGAGCACCAGCGCGTCGAGGCCAATGCCTATCGCTCGCGGCAGCAGCGCGCTGACCGACGGGTCGCTGCAGGTGACGACGCACAGGCGGCTCGAGGCCTGGTTGTCGCCCGGCCGCAGCTCGGCTTCGGCGTCGGCGTTGTGCGCGAGGATCTGGTCGAGGACGGACATCCTGGGCTCCCGGCAAGAGCAAGGGGCGCGGGAGGGATCCCGCGCCCCGTGGGACGGAGGCTACGACTTCTTCGGCGGGGCGGGCGGGACCGCGGGCGGGACCGCGGGCACCTGTGGCGGGCGCGCCTCGATGCCCGGGATCTTCGACACCAGGTCCTTCAGCGAGACGCCGGAGAGCGACTCCACCACCGGCGGCAGCTGGGCCATGATGTTGGCGATGTCGTGGGTGATCTTCGAGGCCCCGAGGCCGCCGTGCTCGCCGTTGCTGACCATGACGATCTTCTCGGTCTTGGCGAGCGGCTCGGCGACCGCCTTGGCGAGCTCGGGCAGCATGTGGGTGAACATCTCGGTGACCGCCGCGGCGCCGTACTCGCGGTAGGACTCGGCCTTCTTCTTCATCGCCTCGGCCTCGGCGAGACCCTTGGCCTTGATGACCTCGGCCTCGGCCTGGCCCTTGAGGCGGATGGCCTCGGCCTCGGCCCGGCCGGTGGCGGCGATGACCTCGGCCTCGGCGAGGCCTTGGGCCTTGGCGGCGTCGGCGCGGCCGGCGGCCTCAGCGACCAGCTTGTAGCGCTCGGCGTCGGCCTCGACCTGCGTCGCGTAGCGCTTGGCGTCGGCCGGCTTCTGCACCGTCGCCTCGAGCTCCTTCTCCTTGCGCAGGATCTCCTTCTCCTGGACCGCGATCTGCTGCTCCTTCTCGATGGCGAGGACCGCGACCTCTTCCTTCTTGACGAGCTGGCCGGTCTTGAAGCGCTGCAGGTCGTAGGCGAGGTCGGCCTCGGCCTTGCGCTGGTTGACGCTGGCCTGGTACTCGGCGCGCTTGAGCTCGTAGTCGCGGGTCGCCAGGGCGATCTCGGCCTCGGCCTTGAGGCGCTCGACGTCGCCTTCCTTCTTCGCCTGGGCGCTCTTGATGGCCGAGTCGCGGTTGGCCTCGGCCTGGGCGATCTGGGCCTCGGCCAGGGCGCGCGACTCCTTGACCGCCGCCTCACGCTTGACCTCGGCGAGCCGCGGCTTGCCGAGCGCGTCGAGGTAGCCCTGGTCGTCCTTGATGTCGCGCAGGGTGAACGAGACGATCTTCAGGCCCATGTTGCGCAGGTCCGAAGCGGAGACCTCCTGGACCTTTTGCGCGAACTTCTCGCGGTCGCGGTAGATGTCCTCGACCTCCATCGTGCCGAGGATGGCGCGCAGGTGGCCTTCGACCGTCTGCAGCGCGACCTTCATCACGTCGTCCTGGCTGCGCTCGAGGAACTGCTCGGCGGCGATGGCGAGGGTCGACTCGCTCGACGAGTCGATCTTGATCTGCGCGATGCCGTCGGCCATCACCGGCACGCCGCGGGCGGTGTAGACCGCCGGGGTGTGGACGTGGATGGTCATCACGTCCAGGCTCATCGTCTCGGCGACCTCGATCACCGGCCAGACGAAGGTGCCGCCGCCCCGGATGATGCGAAAGCCTCGACTGCCGCCGGAGATGACCAGCGCTTCGTTCGGGCCGACCTTGCGGTAGCGCGAAGCAAGGATAACGAAAACCGTCAAGACGAACGCGCCGGCCAAAGCGCCCAGGAGCACCACCCATTCATCACCACTCATGACCTACCTCCGTTTGATTGCAGCGAGACTGCGTCCGAAAGCCCTTCATGCCTTGCGGCGCACGCCGGTCGGCGGGCGCACCGGCTCGCCGCGCGTCGGCTCGATGGGCGAGACCGATGCGAAGGCCGGCTTGGGTGGCAGCTCGGCGACGAAGGCGACGCCGTCGGCGATCTTCACGACGCGCACCGAGGTGCCCTGCTTGTACTCGCGGCCGTCGGCCGAGCGGGCGCTGAGCGTCTGGCGCGTCCCCGCGCTGACGTAGGCGATCTCGCCCATCCCGACCGCGGGCACGCTGATGGTGACCTCGACCGGCGCGGCCAGCGCGTCGCTGACCCGCCCGAGCCGGTTCGACTCGAGGTGCGAGGTGATCTTGTAGATGCCGAAGGCGAGCCCGAGCCCGGAGAGCAGGGCGCCGACGCTGGCCATCGGGGCGTGGACCCAGGGGTTCTCGATGCCGAAGGCGCGGTGGAACAGCAGCCCGAAGGCGCCGAAAGTGAACACGAAGAACGAGATGACGGTCGGCGAGAAGATGGGCAGGTGGACCGAGGCGTGGCCGTCGCCGGCCTCCACGTCGGCCCCCGCGTCGAGGCCGCCATCGGCTCCGTCGAGTCCGCTGACCTCCGCGCCGTCGGCCCCGTCCGCGCCGTCGCCGCCGCCGAGCAGGTGACCGAGCGCCGCTCCGACGACCGTGAAGACGAATCCGAGGGTGAGGCAAAAGAGGTAGGCGCTGCTCATCCGTGAAGTCCCTTCGATTCGACCGCGAGCCCTTCGGCGAGCAGCAGCAGCGCGCCGTCGAGCGCCAAGGAAGTCTTTCGCGCGGCGTGTCCGGAGCGGCCCGCGGCGATTAGGGCCCAGATCTCGGCGAGCGTGCGCGCGCGCGCCGCGCTCGGGGCGCGGCGGTCCGTCAGGTGGCAGAGCAGCGTCTCGAGCGCGAGGTCGGCCTTCTCGATCTCGGCGATGGAGGCGGGCTCGCTCTGCTCGGCGTAGAGCGCCTCGTTGGCCTCCCACATCTCCGTGCGCAGGGCCGCGTAGTGCGCCTCGATGAGCGCGTCGTAGGCCGGCATCGAGGCGGCCCGCTGGGCGAGCCTGTCGCCGACGCGGGCGAGCGCGAAGGCGACCAGCGCCAAGAGGGGACGGGCAGGAGGCGCGCTGCTCGCGAGGGCGCCGAGGTCTGCGGCCGCCCAGAGCCCGCGGGCGCCCTTGAACCCGCCGAGATCGTGGTCGATGGCCGAGGCGGCGGCGACGAAGTCGGCGCACGCGAGCGTCGACTGCGCGGCCGCGGCGATGACCTCGAAGAGCGCGGCGTCGTCGGGCTGGGGCCGGCCGCGCATCAGGCGCTCGCGCGCGAAGGTGCGCAGGATGAGCGCCTCGCGCCGCAGCCGCGCCATGCCCGGGGCGTCCTCGACCAGCCGCGGGGCGAGCGTCGCGACCCGCTGCAGCCGCTCGCGCAGTGAGAGCAGGGCGCCGGCGCGCGCGAGCAGGCCGTTTCTGCCGTAGGCGCAGCCAAAGTAGGAGGCGAGCCGGTCGCGCTCGAGCACCACTGGGTCCGAGGCCGCCTTCTCCGCGGCCAGCTCGGCCATCCGTTCGCGGGCGAGGTAGAAGCGATCGGCCCAGCTCACCGACGCGGCGGTGAGGATTCGCCGGGCATCGACGCCGACCCAGGTCTTGAGCAATTCGTCTTCGCGCTCGAAGTCGAGCATGCCTTCCCCCGGGACCTTGACTGCATCCGTTGAGGTGCCGAGTTGCGAAGCAATCCCCGTGCCTTGGGCTATCTCCTTGAGGTGCGGGGATTTTTGGTCAAGCAGTCGGCGCGTTGAACCGCGGACGGGCGCAACACGCCACAAGAGGGCGTGAACTTACCGCACCTGAAGGGCCGCCGACAATACGCGGTGTCGGTCACCGGGGCTTCGGCCTGCCGAGCGGCTGCCGGCGGATCGAAGCGCGCGGTCCGGCTTCGAGATGAGAGCCGCCAGCCGGGCGTCGCCCTGTCGCTCGCCGTTGTCTTCGACGGTCGAAAGGAGCGCCCGGGTGCCAAGATGGAGGCTCGCGGCAACGGCCGAAGCCGCGGCAGGCCGGTCGGCCGGCGGCCGCGGCGACGAAGGGCCTCGACTTGCGCCCGGCCCTCGCGGGCAGACCGGGCTTCAGGCCCGCTTGCGCTTCTTCTCTCGGTGCCGCGGCAGCAGGGAGAGCTCCGAGTAGTTCGCCGGGTAGGGCGTCAGCTCGGGAGAGGGCGTTCCGTCGGGCGAGGGCGTCTCGTCGGGCGACGGCGTGCCCTCGACGGCGGGCTCGGTCCGGGGCTCGGGGATGGCGGGCAGGCGGATGACGAACTCGGTCCCCTCCTCGCGCTGGTTCGACAGGCTTATCGAGCCGCCGTGGTTCTTGATGATGCGCTGGCAGATGGCGAGCCCGAGGCCGGTGCCCTTCTCCTTGGTCGTGTAGAAGGGCACGAAGATGTGCTGCCGCGCCTCTTCGCTGAGGCCATGGCCGGTGTCGCGAACCCGCACCTCGAGCAGCTCCGGCGCTCCGGAGAGGCGCCAGGCCGTCATGTCCGAGGGCGCGTGCACCTCGATGGTCAGGGTGCCGCCGCCCGGCATCGCCTGCACCGAGTTTTGGAAGAGGTTGATGAGCACCTGCTTGAGCTGCTCGGGATCGCCCTGGATCTTGGGGAGCCGCTCGGCGGACTTCAGCGCGACCGTGACGGCCGGCGGGATGCTGTTCGACAGCAGCTTGAGGGTGCGGTTGACCACGTCGGCGACGTCGGTGGGCGTGAAGTTCTGCTTGAGCGGCCGCGAGTAGTCGAGGAACTGCGTCACCACCGCGTTGAGCCGGTCGACCTCCTCGACGATGATCCCCAGGAACTCGGTGGTCTCGGCGGGCAGGTTCTGCGGCGAGAGGAACTGCGCGGCGCCCTTGATGGCGCCCAGCGGGTTGCGGATCTCGTGGGCGAGGCCGGCGGCCATCTCGCCGAGGGCGGCGAGGCGGTCGCGCTCCTTGACCCGCTCGTACAGCTTGCTGTTCTCGACCACGATGGCGGCGCGCTCGGCGATCTCGAGGATGAGCGCGATCTCGTCGGAGGCATAGGCCTCGGGCACCCGCTCGTCCCACAGGTTAAGGAAGCCGATGATCCGGTCGCCGCCCATCAGCGGCACGGTGATGCCCGCGTTCATCTGGCGCAGCGTGTTCTTCAGCTCGGTCAGCCGCTTGGTCTCCTCGCGCGCGCGCCGCCTGTCGGGCTGATCCGAGGTCCGCAGATCCTGCAGCCTGCGCTCGAGGTTCTCGAGGAGCACCGCCTTCTGCCCGGCCTGGGTGACGCCCACCAGGCCGCGGACGGCCGCCGCGTCGAGAAAGCGCACCGGCGCCGGCCCGCGCGACTCGAGCAGCCAGAACCCGGGCCTGTCGTCGGACAAGAGGTATATCGAGGAGTGCGTCACCCGGCGCGTCTCGTCGAAGGTGTCGAGCACGAGCTTGGCCATCTCGGCGACTTCAATGACGTTGGCCAGGCGCGCCTTGAGCCCGCTGAGGGTGCGGATCATCTCGAACCGCTCGCGGAACAGGGTGGCGACCACCCACTCGTCGACCTTGGCGCGCAGCGGCTCGAAGAGGATGAGCACCACGATGGAGGCGACCATGGTGTTGAAGAGAAAGAGGCTGAACGTGGTGCTCGCCCAGGAGACGAGCAGGGCGTAGATGGCGACGAAGATGATCGCCTGCAGGGACAACCCGGCCGCCTTGCCGAGCAGCTCGTGCAGATCGAGTAGGCGCAGGCGCTGCAGGGTCTGCGCGAGCAGGAACATGTAGAGGGTCGCGATGATCGCCCCGAGAGGCGGGAAGCCGATCCCGAAGTGCGGCAAGCAGTCGAGCGCCGAGGCGCCGATGGTCGTCCCGGCGCCGACCGCCAGATAGAACAGGCGGGCGCGTTCGGTGCGCGACTCGGTCGAGGCCATGGTGCGCACGAGCAGCGACAGGCTCGCCGCCAGCAGGCCGAAGATCCAGACCGAGACGATGGTCTTGGCGATCTGCGAGTCGGCGAGCGGGCTGACCCCGACGACCAGGCCTCCGAGCACCCCGACGAGCGCTCCGGCGCGCGCGCGCTTGGCGCTGCGCGGCGAGACCTTCAGAAACTCCATGAAGAAGGCGAGGGTGGTCGCCGGCACCAGAGACCCGAAGACGATCTTGGTGCGCGGCCAGACCTGCGCCGTCGAGACCGCCGAGAGGAACTCACCGAGGTAGTAGCCAAACAGCGACAGGCACAACAGCGAGAAGAGGAACAGGACCCTGCGCCGAGGGCGCAGCAGCATCGAGATGGCGAGGGCGAGCGTGACGATCGCCGCGAGTAGCGCGCTCTGGCTCCGGATGTCCACGCGCGGATTCTAGCAGCGGCCGCTCCCCGCACCAGCGCGCGCCGGGGCGGCAGGCGGGGAAGAGCTCGCGGTCGCGGGTGTTCGATTGGTAGGGGGAAAGGTTGACACCTGGCGTGGCAGGCAGGAGAAAGGCCGCACGATGAGGCACCTGCTGGCGTCAATCCTGGCCCTAGCGGCGGTCGCGCTCTTCTCCGGAGCGGTCGCGGTCGAGTCGACGCCACTAGGAGCGGGCGCGTCCGCGGGCCCGCGAGGCGCGCCCGAGGCCCGCGCCGAGACACCCGCAGCGCCCGAGGTGGTTTCCGGCCCGCCGACGCAGGTGGCCGCAGGGTTCTTTCCGCCGAGCGTTGCCCCGAGGAGCCTGCGGGTCCTCACCGAGAAGGATCTGGAGCCTGTCGCCTGGCGCGAGCCGTTCGCGCGGGTCAAGAGGTTGCTCGAGGCAGGGCAGGGGGCGAGAGCGCTCGCGCTGCTGAATGGCGTCAAGCCGGTTTCGGTCCCCGAGCGCTACCTCCACGCGCTGGCCCTCAACGCAGGCGGCCGGTACGCCGAGGCCGGCAGAGCGCTCGTGAGGCTGGCGGCCGAGTACCCCGCGCTCTCCGATCTTTGCTACTTCCTGGCGGCTTCGGCCTTCGAGGAGGCCAGAGACTTCGCCGCCGCCGCGGGGGCCTACGACGCGGTGGACGAGGGCTCGAGCCTTCACGAGGACGCGGTCGAGGGCCTCGCGCGCTCGCTTCTCGAGAACGGCGATGCGGCCGGCGCGCTCGCGGCGCTGCAGCCGCTCGCCCGCCGGCCCGCGCCGGCCTGGGGCCGGGACCGCTTCGGCGAGGCGCTGTTCTCGGTCGCCGAGCTGCTCGAGCGGGTCGGGCGCAAGGGCGAAGCGGCTGCTGCCTATCTCGGCGTATGGAGCGAGCACCCCCGGTGTCGGATGTCCGGGCTTGCCCTGAGGCGGGCGCGCGCGCTGGGCGCCGAGCCCTCGGCAGATCAGGTCGTCGCTCGCGCCGAGCTGGTGATGGAGGCCCACCGCAACCAGGAGGCCATCGACCTCGTGCGCCCGCTCGTCGAGGCGCCGCCCAAGGGCCTCTCCGGCGCGGGCCTGTGCAAGGCGCGCTACGTGCTCGGCAAGTCGTTTCGCAAGCTGCGGCGGCACTCCGAGGCCATCGCGGCGCTGCGCGCGGTCGAGAGGGACTGCGAGGCGGGCGAGACCTGGGCCCGGTCGCTCTATGTCGCGGGGACCTCGGCGTCGTTGGTCGACCCTGCGGCCGGCATCGCGTTCTACCGGCAGCTTGCCGAGAAGGCCCCCGCGCACTCGTTCGCCGACGACGCGCTCTTCTTCGCGGCCGATCTGCTCGCGCGCGAGGGAAGGAGCGCCGAGGCGCGCCGCACCCTCAAGAGGCTCGCGCGGCTCTATCCCGACGGCGACTACCGGGCCGAGGGCCTGTTCCGCCTCTTCTGGCTCGACCGGGCCGAGGGCCGTCACGAGGAGGCGCTCGAGGCGCTCGAGCGGCTCGAGCGCGACTTCGCCTCGGCCGAAGACCCGTCGATCGTCGAGCGCGCCCGCTACTGGCGCGGGCGCACGCTCATCGCCCTCGGGCGCCAGCCCGAAGGCCTGTCGGCCTACGAGTCGCTCGCCTTCGCGCATCCGGCGAGCTTCTACAGCGTGCTGGCGCGCTCGCGGATAAAGGAGCTCGCGCCAGAGCGGGCCGAGGCGCTCGCCGCGCGGCTCGGCGCGGGGGTTGGCGAGGCCCCGCCGCTCGCGCTGCCGGTCGCCCGGCTCGAGGGCGACCGCAGGCTCGCCGCCGCCATCGAGCTGATGCGCCTCGGCTTCAAGGATCAGGCGGCCGACGAGCTGCTCGAGATCGACCGCGCGGCGCTGCGCGGCGAGGCGCCCCCGCACGATCTGCGGCTGCTCGTCGCGCTGCTGTCGCGGGCGGGCAAGGTGCGCGCCGCGCACGTGGTCGCGCGCACCGAGCTCAAGCGCGATCTCTCGGGCGACTTCGCGCCCGAGCGGCTGCACCTGTGGCGGGCGGCCTACCCGCTCGCCTTCCGCGGGCTGGTCGAGCGGCGCGCGGCCGAGGCCAAGGTCGATCCCGATCTGCTGCAGGCGCTCATCCGCGAGGAGAGCGCCTTCGATCCGCGCGCCGGCTCGTGGGCCGGGGCGGTGGGCCTTTGCCAGCTCATGATGCCGACGGCCAGGGAAGTGGCGGGCTGGCTCAGGGTCGGCGGGCCGATGACTCGGGAGCGCTTGCACGACCCCGACCTCAACATCCGGCTCGGCTCGGTCTATCTGGCTCGCCTGATCAAGCAGTGGAACGGCAACCTCGCCCTCGCGGTGGCCTCCTACAACGCGGGCGCGGGCAGCGTCGGCAAGTGGCTGCGCGCGGCCGGCGAGCGCGACCTCGACGAGTTCATCGAGGAGATCCCCATCCCCGAGACCCGCAACTACGTGAAGCGCGTGCTCGGCTCCTACGCGGCCTACCAGCTTCTCTACGGCCGCAGCGCGTCTGTTCCTACGCTCGGCCAGGCGCTCGCCGCGCGCTGAGCGGGGATGCGCGGCCGGCCTCCGTGCCCCTCCATGCGCGCAGGCCGCTCCCTAAGTTGAGGAATGCGGGCCCGCGGTTTTCGGTGCTCCGAGGGCAAAGTGTTATAGTCGACACGAAGGCGCGATGGTGGACGACAGGTCCAAGGGCGTCGTTCGGGAGCGCGCGAGGGCGCGCGTGCGAGCGGCATCGTCGTCACCAGGCCTTCAGGCAGGCCGCGACGGCGAGTTCGGCTTTGGGCGCCTTGCGGTCTGCTCGATTGAGCCGCTCAGCGAGGGCTGGGCGAAACCACCGATGCGAGTGCACCTGCGGCCCGGCGTGGCCGCAGAAGAAGGCCAGCGATGCTGAACAGCAGTGTCCTCGTGCTCAACCGCCTCTACCAGCCGGTTCACGTCACCAGCGTGAAGCGAGCCTTCACGCTGCTCTATCAGGGCGTCGCCCGGGCGATTGACCATGAATTCCATCTCTTCGACTTTGCGAGCTGGGCAGATCTGTCGGCCGAGCTGAGCAGGGACTCGATCGGCCTGGTCGGCCGGCGCATCCGCGTCCCGCGGGTGATCGTGCTGGTCGCCTACGAGAAGCTGCCGCGCACCCGCGTGCGCCTGAGCCGGCTGAACATCTACGCGCGCGACAACAACACCTGCCAGTACTGCGGCCGCACGCTGCCGCGCTCGGAGCTCAACCTCGACCACGTCGTGCCGCGCTCTCAGGGCGGCGCGACGACCTGGGAGAACGTCGTCTGCTCGTGCGTGCCCTGCAACCTGAAGAAGGGCGGGCGCACGCCGCAGCAGGCGGGGATGAAGCTGCGCCGGACGCCGGTGCGGCCCAGGTGGACCCCGCTGCTGCGCCTGCCGCCGGGCAGGCTCACCTACCGCGAGTGGCTGCCGTTCCTGAGCCTGGCGGACGCGAGCTACTGGAACGTCGAGCTGCTCGACGACTAGGCGACCGGGCGGCCCGTGGTTGATCGCCAGCGCCCCTTCCCGCCGGCCGGGAGGGCGGCCGCTCCGCGCCTTGGGCGACCTGCCCGTGGCGCCGCCGCGGCGCTGCTTGGGCCGATTACTTGAGGGCACGAGGCGCGGTGGTACAGTAACCGCCACTGTTCACTCGCATTTTGCCGCCTGCGGATCGCGAATCTGACCCGCGGGGGCTGGCTCGAAGAGGCGTGCCGACATGGCTTCCAGCCCAGGCAGCAAGGCGCCGCAGGGCTCGCATGCTGTCGCGCGGGCGCCCGCTGTTGCGACCGCGCGGCCGCAGGGCGGCGTCGATCGGGCGCGGCTGGTGCGGGCAAAGCAGCGCGCCTGGCGCGTGCTCGCCGTCGGCGGAGGCAAGGGTGGCATCGGCAAGAGCCTCATCGCCTCGAACCTGGGCATCGAGCTGGCCCGGCGCGGCAACCGCGTGGTGCTCATCGACGCCGACCTCGGCGGCGCCAACCTCCACACGTGCCTGGGCATGGAGCTGCCCAAGGTCACGCTGTCGGACTACATCAACCGCCGGGTCGCCAAGCTCGAGGACGTGATCGTTCCGACGGGGGTCGCGAACCTGTCGCTCGTCTCCGGGGCGCTCGACGCGCTCGACGTGGCCAACCCGAAGTACGCCCAAAAGCTCAAGCTGCTGCGCAACTTCCAGGCGCTCGAGGTCGACTACGTCATCCTCGATCTCGGGGCCGGCACCAACTACAACGTCCTTGACTTCTTCCTCATCGCCGACCACGGGCTGCTCGTGCTCGTGCCCGAGCCGACCTCGGTCGAGAACGGCTACCGCTTCATCAAGGCGGCCTTCTTCCGCCGGCTCTCCAACGTCCAGGCGGTCTACGGCATCGAGTGGCTCGTGCGCGACGCGATGACCCGGCGCCAGGAGAACGGCGTCAAGACGCCTTTCGACGTCATCGCCGCGGTGCGCCGGCGCGACCAGGAGGCGGGCGACAGCCTCGAGCGCGAGATGCGGCGCTTTCGCCCCAAGCTGATAGTCAACCAGGCTCGAACCGAGGCCGACCGGCAGGTCGGCGAGGCGGTGGTCGGGGCGTGGCGCAAGTACTTCGGCCTCGAAATGGATTACCTCGGCGCGATCGGTTACGACGATGAGGTGTGGAAGGCGGTGCGCAAGCGAAGGCCTCTGCTCATCGAGCGCCCCCTCTCCGAAACCGCACAGGCGCTGGCCCGAATCGCCGACAGAATCATCGCGCTCGACCAGACCGCCGAACGCGTCGAACCCTGACCTTCTCCGATGAAGCCTCTCGCCGAGCAGACCTTCTACGAAATCCTCGAGGTGCCGATCGACGCGCCGATCGAAGAGATCGAGCGCGCCTTCCAGCGGGCGATGCAGTTCTACGGCCCCGACTCGCTGGCGACCTATTCGCTGGCCGACGGCGGCGAGTCGGGCCAACTCATCGAGCTCATCGAAGAGGCCTACCTGACCCTCTCGGACCCCAACCTGCGCCGCGCCTATGACGAAGAGCGCGGCATCGGGCAGTCGGCGGGCGAGCCGGAGCAGACCGCCAGCGCGGCCGAGGCGCCCCTCGAAGCACAGGCGGGCACCGGGCCGAAGGCCGAAGATGGCCAGCCCTCGCTCGACAGCGCGGCGCTCGCCGGCGGTTCGCCGCAGGCCGAGGCCGAGGCCGGCCCGCCCTCGGCTTCGGAGGCTCCGACTCCGGCGGCAGATAGCTCACCAGACGGGCGCGAGGCTTCGCCCGCCGCGGCGGGCCAGCTCGCGTTCGGTTCCATCCTCGCTGCGTCGCGGCACTACCCCTGGCCTGGGAGCTGCCCCGAGTCGGACGACGAGGGTGTCGCCAGCCCGCTCGAGGCTCCGCCGGCGGAGCCGCCGCCGATGGAGCCTGCCGCCGCGCTGTCGCAGGCGGCCGCCGTGGCCGGCCCGCTCGCGGCGCAGGATGATGAAGCGAGAGTGGCGGGAGGGGCGGATGGGGCCGGCGCGATCGTGGTCGTGGCCCCGAGCGCTGCTCTCGATGAGGAGGCGGACGGCCTGGCTGCCGCAGCCTCGGACGGCCAGGCTCCCCAGGCACTTCAGCCCAGCGAAGCGGCGCCCCTTGCTTTGGCGCCGGATGGCGGCGACCCGGTCGAGCCAGCCGCTGTCGGCGAGCCCGCAAGCCCGGCGATCCTGGCGGAGAGGCAGCCGGGGCCCTCGGGCGAGACGAAGCCGCTCCTCAAGCTGCTGGAGCCGCCGGCGGCGACCGCCGTGGCGGCGAGCGTGGAGGCTGCCCACCTGGAGCCAAGGTCGAGCGTGCAGGCTTCGCCCACCGCGGCGCCAGCCGCCGAGAATCCGGCGGAAGGGCTGCCGGCGGCGCCGTGCGCCGAGGCCGTCGAGATCTCCAACGCCGTCGTGATGACCGGCTCGCGCGAGTCGCCCGCTTCGCTCAAGGCCGAAGCGCGCGCCGACGAGCAGAAGCAGCCCGCCCAACCGCTGCCGCGGATGCCGGACATCCCGCCGAACGCGGTGTTCAACGGCGAGCTGCTGCGCCGGATCCGCGAGGGCAGAGGCCTGACGATTCGCGACCTGGCCGACCGCACGAAGATCAGCCCTTCGCACCTCGAGAACATCGAGGCAGACCGCTACGAGGCTCTCCCCGTGCCGGTCTATCTGCGCGGCTTCCTGATGCTGGTCGCCCGCGAGCTCAAGCTCGACCCGCTGAAGGTGAGCAAGAGTTTTCTCGAGCTGGTCGCGAAGGTCGGCTCGAAGGCCTAGGAGGGCGAGCGCGCGGGGACAGGATGCGCGCTCGCCCGGATGTTGACACCCAGGTAGGTGCCCACTAGCATCGAAAAACCTCGTTACTTCCAGGGAGTAGAGCCACCATGACCGAAGAGGAGAAGGCCAAAGCGATACGCCTCGCGCGCGCCATCGCCCAGGACATTTCGCTCTACAACGAAGCGAAGATCGTCCAGGGGATCGAGCAGGACAACCTCTTCACGGTCCTTCAAGACGAGATCCAGGAAGGCCGCGATCTCTATCGGAGCCGGGTGAGCGCGGAAGTATTTGAGAAAACCAACTACTTCGACCGGGCGATCGTCGACATCATCGTCGCCAAGAAGGGTCACATCAAGTCGAAGATCTGGTAGCCATTCGCGCGAGAGGTGGCCACCCGAGAGTACACGGTCGCGCCCACGGCGCGAGGGATGCGCCTCGACGCGTACCTGTCGAGCGTCGAGCCTGAGCTTTCGCGCTCGCGCATCAAGGCCCTCATCGAGTCGGGCGAAGCGCGGCTCGACGGCCAGAGCACCAAGCCCTCGAAGCTTCTCAAGGGCGGAGAGGTCGTCTCCATCGACATCGAGCCGCCGCGGCCGGTGGATCTCGTCGCCGAAGGGATTCCCCTGCGGATCATCTACGAGGACGCGGCCCTCGTCGTCGTAGACAAGCCTGCGGGCATGGCCGTCCATCCCGGCGCTGGGAATCTGTCGGGCACGCTGGTCAACGCCCTGCTCGCGCACTGCACCGACCTCGGCGGCATCGGCGGCGAGCTGCGGCCGGGCATCGTCCACCGCCTCGACAAGGAGACGAGCGGCTGCCTGGTGGTCGCCAAGACCGAGCCGGTGCTCGCGGCGCTCCAGGCGCAGTTCAAGCAGCGCAGCGTGCAGAAGACCTACCTCGCGCTGGTGCACGGGCAGCCGGCCGACCGCGGCAGGTTCGAGACGCTCCACGGGCGCCACCCGACCGACCGGCGCCGCTTCACCGGCAGGCTCGCCGAGGGCCGCCGCGCCGTCACGGAGTGGGAGGTGGTCGAGCGCTTCGAGGGAGCCAGCCTCGTGCGCGTCGCCCTGCTGACCGGCAGGACTCATCAGATCCGGATGCACTTCTCGGAGGCGGGCCATCCGCTGCTCGGCGACGAGCTCTATGGAGGCGTGCGCCGCGAGAAAAGGATGGCGCCAGGCGATCCGGTGCGGAGGGCGGCAGTGGCGATTGGCCGACAGGCGCTCCATGCGGCGCGCCTCGTCATCGCACACCCGGTGTCGGGCGAGACCCTGGAGCTGGAGGCGCCGCTGCCCCAGGATTTCGAGAGCGCGCTCGCGCTGCTCCGAGAGTCGACGAGGCAAGCGGGCGCGCCCGAGTCGCCCGGCCGCCGCCGAGGCTAGGCGCCGGCGACCGATCGATCCGCTCACGGCTTCGGGAGAGGCTCGGCGAGGCAGGGGCGGCCGGGGGCGGCGGCGGGGGAGACTCAGGGGCCGAGCACACCTTCTCGGGGCGCGCCGTCGGCGGGCAGGGAGGCCCTCGAGGGCGACCTCAGGTCCCCCAGACGCGGTGAACAATGCAACCCCGCGAAAACACAGCAGTCGGGGACCTTTCTGCTTGCGACAGTGACATTGTAAGCCCGCGAATTTCCTCGATCATAAACCTCGATTTTCAGAAAACCGGTCATCGCTTCGCGCGCTCTGCGAGGGGAGGGGACTCGCTCGCGAGCGCGTCGAGTTATGCCTGATCGGGTGACAAGCCGCCTGCGGGCTACCTCAGGTTCTTGGGTCGAGGAGAGCCCTCGGGCCTACGAAAAGTACGGCTCGAGCCGCCGTGAGCCTCCACAGCGCCCTGGCGTGCGCCAGCTGGCCGACCAGTCTCGAGAAAGGCGGGTACCGGCCCCCAATGCCCGCGGGGGAGCCTGTCTTGAAGCGCGGGGGCGTCAGGCGCGACCGCGCGGCCAAGCGGCAGAGGGCGTTCGACGGCCCCGCAGGGCGAGGCGGAGGTCTGGTTCCCCGCGGTTGACGCGTCCGGCCTTCGCGGACAAGGCGCGTCCTCCTCGCCCGACTTGCGCGCTGGCGCGAGGTGGGCGTCTCGGATCGCCTATCCGATGGAGACCGTCTGCCGGTTCTTCGCGAGCACGCGCACCGGTTGGATCGCCATCACTTTCATGAAGACCTTGAGGAGGTCGGGATCGAACTTGTGGCGCATCTCGCTCCACATCAGGGTCAGGGCGATTTCCGGGCCGTAGGCGTCGCGGTAGGGGCGCTTGGAGGTCAGCGCGTCGTACACGCAGCAGATGCCAATGATCTTCGCGTACACGCTCAGGTGGCCCTTGGGGATGATCATCTGGATGTTGCCGCGGCTGTCTTTCACCGCGGTGCCGAAGTCCTGCTTGTACTCGGAGGTCGCGACCAGGCGCATCAACGAGGCCTTCGAGAAGTTCTTCTCGGCGAGGATCTGCTTGATCGTCTCGAGCGGAGCCTTCTGGATCTGGCTCTTCTCCTCGGGCGAGAGCGCGCCGCGCTTTTCGAGCAGGGCGGAGGGCAGGGTGGAGGCGCCAGTCTCATGGAACAGGGCCATGAGCCCCACGTCCTTCATCTGCGCCTTGGTGAATTGAAGCTCGTTGGCGAAGACGACGGCCATCAGCGCGGTATTGACCTGGTGGAAGACGTGGTACTCGGCCTCGTCGCGCAGCGAGGTCATGCCGAGAAAGTGCGAGCGCTGCTCGTAGCTGACGTCGACCAGGTCCTGGATGACGCGCCCGGCCTTGGCGGCCGACAGCGGCTTGCCCTCCTTCATCTTCTCCAGGTAGGTGCGCAGGAAGAAGACCGCGCGCGCGTAGCAGGTCACCGCGTATTTCTTGCGGTCGACCTTCTGCTCATCCGGCTCAGCGAGGTCGTCCTTGTCGAGCTTCTCCTTGATCGAGGAGAACTTGGTGACCTTCATCTGGACGAGCTTCTTGCCTGCGAGCCCGTCCTCTTCGACCTCGCCCTGCTGGTCCTTGGCGAAGATGGAGATGAAGTTCTTGAGCTCCTGCGGGCCGATGGGGCGCACGAGGGTGAACCCGCCGACGTCCTTCGCCTGCATCTCCGCCTGCAGGTAGCGCAGGTTGTCGAGCGAGTTGACGTCCATCCTGATCAGCATGTTGTTCAGGTAGAACGAGTCGCGCAGGCCCTGGAACTCGAGCTTGCCCTCCATCGCGATGATCAGGTTGATGGTGTCCTGCAGCGCGGTGAGCGGCTTGACGAAGATCGCGTTGTCCGGGTCGTACAGCTTGACCGAGCGCACCAGCATGTAGAGCGAGGAGACGAGCTGCCGGCCCGCAGTCTGTAGCTTTTCGGAGTAGCTGCGGCCGAGCTCGAGGTTCTCGCCGCCGGCGGGGGCGCCTTCTGATTTCGAAATCTTGAAGCTTTCGGCCATCTGCTGGGCTCCCTCGTCAGGTCTGGTCGGGCTGATCGCCGAACAGCGACTTCTTCATCGCGTAGAGGTGGCGTCGGGCAGCGCTGAGGACCTCAGAGTCGTTCGACTTGTCCTCGACGACCGCCTGAAGCGCCTTGTAGGCGGGGATCGAGGGCATCGTGCTCAGCCCGGCGACCGCGAGCAGCTTCTCCTCCTTGATCTTCGCGCGCCTCAAGAGGCTCTTCTGCCCGAGGAGCTGCACGAAGCGGGCGAGCGCGCCTTGCTGGTTCGTCGAGCCGAGCGCCTCGTACAGCGCGGTCTTCTCCTTCGCGTCGCGCTTGTCGAACTCGGGCGACTTGACCACCCGCAGCAGGTCCGGCAGCGCCTTGGCCGGGCTCATGTTTGGCAGCACCTTGGCCGCCTGGATGCGCATCTGCGCGTTCGGATCGTCGAGGGCGGTGACGATGAAGCGGCGGCACTGCTCCGACTTGGAGCGCGAGAGCATCGCGAGCACCTCGAGGCGCACCGCGAGGTTGGGGTTCTTCAACGTGTCGCCGAAATACTGCATCTTATCGGGGAAGTCGCACTTGTCGATGATGTAGATCATGTCGCGGACAAGCTGGGACTTCTCGCTCTGCAGGCGCTTGACGAAGGGCTCGGGGTCGTCCTTGCCCAGCGAGGCGAGCGCGTCGCAGATGATCTGCCGGTTCTCCTGTATCTCGATGTTCTCGAGGATCTCCAGCAGGGTGATGATCGAGCGGCTCTCGAGCGCGTAGAGGTAGCGGAAGACGTCTTGCGGCTGCTTCGGGCGGGTGTTGTTGAGCACCTCGCCGATGTGGCGCAGGCGCTGCTCGTCGGCCATCTTGCCCTGGAAGTAGACGCGCAGCCGCTCGGCGAGCGAGGCCTTGGCCGGATCGCGCTCCATCGTGCGCAGCTTGACCAGCAGCGCGTTGATGGTGGCGAAGTCCTCCTGTAGCAGCATCGAGTCGAGAAGCTGCGTGAAGATCTCCTCGAGCGCTTCGGGCTCAGTGATGCCGCCTTCGTCCCTCAGGTTGAAGACCGCCGTGAGGATCTTGGGGAAGAGCCGGGTCGTCTCGTCCTCTTTGAGCTCCTCTTGCAGCTTGTCGACGAGCTTCTGGTCGGCCGTCTCGCCGCAGACGACCGCGCCGCGCATCTGATCGATGTCGTCGAGCTTCATGTCGAGGTCTTCGACCGACACGCGCGCAAAGCGCAGGTAGTCGTCGCTCGTCGAGCGCAGGCGCGAGTAGAGGTAGCCGACGATCTTGTCGACTTCGACCTGCACCTCGTCCTCGCTCATCTCGCCGACCGAGAAGCCCTCGACCACGACGTACTCGATGTGTTCGAAGCCCGCCTTCCAGAGCTGCGAGAGCACGTCCTCGCCGCGGTTGGGGTCCGAGAGCGCGATGAGCACGAAGCTGACGAGCTCGTCGAGCGTGAGCTCGGGGCGGAAGATGAGGTGGCGGATGCCGTCGCGATAGAACTTGTACGGAAGGTTGTCGCTACCCTCGCTCACCTCGAACACCGGTTGCTTGAAGAGCGAGAAGCACTGGGCCTCGACCTTGAGCGACAGCGGGCCGTGCTTTTCCGTGAACCGGGTGAGGGCCTCGAAGGCTTTCTGCAAGAACTCCGGGTATTTGGCGGTATTGTGCCGGTAGATGCCGATGTTCTTGATGCCTTTGGTGAGGTGGAAGGCGAACTCCTTGGCCACCTCGAACTTTTCTTTGTTCTCTGGCTGGGCAAGAGGGTCGCTCTCGGCGCCCTGCTCGCTATGTCTCGCCTTGGCGGGTGCGGCCATCGCTCGACTGCTCCTTGCGAAACGGCTCGTGTCTATCGGACTCTACCACGCACGGGGGAGTTGCCGGTGCTGCGGACAGACGCCTCCGGGGGCGGGCTGCCAGGTATCGGGGCGAACTGTCGGTCCGGTGGCCCCGCACGCCGGCCGACGGCGAATCCTGCACGCCGGGGGGGCTTGGGAGCGGCGAAGGCCGCGAAAACAGTGAAAGACCGGGCGCGGCCTCGACCTTGCAAGCGAGCTACCAGTTGCCCGGTATAGAACCCGAAGGCGGGCTCGACCGTTTCTTTCAGATGCAATCGCGCTGCGAGTCCTCCGTAGTCTCGCCTCGAGGGCAGCGCCAAAGGAGCCGACCATGGCCTTTCGTCACGCAGGTGTCCGCTCGCCGATGGGGCCGTTTCTCCTCTCGAGCTTGCTGGTGCTCGGAGCCGTTATCGCTCTCGGAACCTGCGGCTCGGAGGCGCCGCCCGCCCCCGGCGAGTCGGGCCGAGGCGCGCTCGTCGACGCGGACCCGGCCATGCTCGTCGTCGACTTCAAGGACGGCACGACCAAGGCGCTCTTCGACTCGCTCGAGACCGGTTGGGGCATCGACCTCGAGTTCAACAGCATCGAGGGCGCCCGCAGCGGCATCACCCTCGCGCGCGTCGACCCAACGCGCCTCGAGGCTTTGCTCGGCATGGTGCGCGCCGACCCCAACGTCGAGGCCGCCGAGCCGCTGTTCAACTATAGGGCGAGCTTTACGCCCAACGACCCGCACTTTGCCAAGCAATGGAACATGGAGATGGCGCGAATGCGCGAGGCCTGGGACGTCACTCGAGGCGCGGGCGTCGTCGTCGCGGTCATCGACACCGGCATCGCCTATGAGGACCACGGCGAGTTCCGGCTCGTCCCCGACCTGAAGGGCGCAAAGTTCGTCCCGGGCTACGACTTCGTCAACGACGACGAGCACGCCAACGACGACCACGGCCACGGCACCCATGTCGCCGGGACCATCGCGCAGCGCACGCACAACGCCGAGGGCGTCGCCGGGGTCGCGTTCGAGGCCTCGCTGATGCCCGTCAAGGTGCTCGACGCCAACGGCACCGGGACCTCGGCCGACATCGCCGACGCCATCCGCTGGGCGGCCGATCACGGCGCCAAAGTGCTCAACCTCTCGCTCGGCGGCGGCGGGCGCTCCGAGGTGCTCGAGTCGGCGGTCGCCTACGCGCGCAAGAAGGGCGCGGTGGTCGTCTGCGCGGCGGGCAACGGCGGGCGCGGCGTCGTCGAGTACCCGGCCGCCTACCCGGGCGCGATCGCGGTCTCCGCGGTCGGGCCCGACGGCAAGCTCGCCTCCTATTCGAGCTGGGGCAAAGAGGTCGACATCGCGGCCCCCGGAGGCGACATCCGCCGCAGCGGGAAGCAGGAGGACGGCATCCTGCAGAACACCATCCTGCGCGAAGACCCCTCGCGCAGCGTCTATGCCTACTTCCAAGGCACCTCGATGGCCACCCCGCACGTCGCCGGCGTCGCGGCGCTGCTATTCGGCGCGGGCGCGAGCGGCCCGGACGAGGTCGAGAAGGCGCTCTTCGAAGGCGCCAACCGCTCGAAGACCGGGGCCTGGAACGACAAGTACGGCCACGGCATCCTCGACGCCAAGGGCGCCCTCGACGCCATTGGCGCGCCGGGAGCGAAGAGGCCGTTTTGGAAGAAGCTGCTCACCCTGCTCTGGGCGCTCGTGCTCTGGGTCATCGCGCGGGTGACCCTGCCGCGCAGCGCGCGCCATGCTTTCCGGCCGGGCGCGGGCTTCTTGGGGGCTCTCGCGCTGACGACCCTCGGCCTGTTCTTCCTGCCCTGGCTCGGCGTCAACAGCGGGCTCGACTCGCCGCTGCCGCACTGGGGCAACGCCCTGCTCGGCGGCGCGAAGGCCAATCCCATCTTCTACAGCGCGATCATCCCCATCCTCCTGTGCATGGTCGGCTTCCGGCGCGCGGGGCTGCGCGGGCTGCTCGCGGGGCTGAGCGTCGGGTTCGCGGCCGTGCTGCTCGCGGGCGCGTTCGCGGGCACCTCGGTGGCCTGGATGCCGCTGGGCGCGCTGTCGATCCCGTGGCTGGTGGTCAACGGCCTGGTCTCGCTCCTTCTTGCCCGGGCCCTGATGAGCGACGCGGGGGCGCGACGATGAAGCTGCGCGGGACGATAAGGCGCGAGGATCTGTCGGGCGGTTTCGTGACACTCGAGACCGACGACGGCAGGCGCTTTCCGCTCGGCGGCGCGACCAAGGCGCTGCGCGAAGAGGGAATCCGCGTCGAGGTCGAGGGCGAGTTCGACCCCGAGGGCGTGTCGATCGCGATGACTGGCCAGCCGGTCTTCCGCGTCAAGCGCTCGGTTCGCCTCTAGCGCGCTTCGCCCGCGGCCGGGCAGGCGGAAGGACGAAGTGGTGCCCGCGGGCGCCTCGCTGGATTCCATCCGGCGGCGGGCGCGGCTCGACGGCCCCCGAGGTTTCGGCCCGCGATGTGAAGATGCGGCGCGGGGGCTGGGCTCCGGGCGCGGCGGCGTTGAGCGTTGTCGCCAGGCTCGGGCGCCGCCCGCGCGGATGGGCGGGGTGCGCGCATCAGCGGCGATCTCTCGCGGGGAAAAGCCTGCGGTCGTTCGCCTGCCTCTTCGAATCCGAGACGTCGCGCGGGAACGGAAACATTCCGTCCGGCAGTGCGCGCGGCAATCCGTCGCCTCGGGGCTCCAGCGGGCTGTCGAGCCAAGTGACGCGTTCGGCACCAGATTGTTTTCTTGCGCTTTCCGCGAATTGCTTGAGAGCAGGCGGGTGGTGCTTACGTTTTCCGCAGTGCAAGCGACGGGCGTTCGGGCACGGCTGGCGAGGGGAGGTCGGGCCCGGGCGACGCCTGGAGGAGCCCAGCGAATGGCCGACACGTCCCCGGGCAACTCGAGGGGAAAGAAGAGCGAGCGTCCCTCGTCGACGCCTCCGTCGGGCGGCAGCTCTGCACAAAAGCCTCGCCTCGGCTCGCCCCTTGCCTACCTGCTGCTCATCCTGCTGGGCTTCTTCCTCTTCCGCAGCGTCTTCTCCGAGGCGGGGGTGCAGAAGGTGCCCTACAGCCGCTTCAAGCAGGCCGTGCGGGAGGATCGCTTCTCTCGCGTGGTCATCTCCAACGACTGGGTCAAGGGCTACCTGGTCGCCGGCGAGGCCGAGCCGGGCGGCGAGGCCGCCAATGCGAGCGCCCGGCTGCCGTGGATGGCCAACCGGATCCCCGGCGACGACGAGCAGGAGCTCGTCGCGCTGCTCGAGTCGAAGGGAATCACCTACGAGGCCCAGCCGCGCTCGGGCTTTTCCGACCTGTTCTGGATTTGGGTGCTGCCCATCGGCGTGGCGCTGCTACTGTGGGGCTTCATGTTCCGGCGCGCCGGCAGCCCGACGGGCCAGGGCCCGCCAGGCATCATGACCTTCGGCAAGAGCCGCGCGCGCATCCACTCCGAGTCCGACACCGGGGTCAGCTTCAGGGACGTCGCGGGCATCGACGAGGCGGTCGACGAGCTCAAGGAGATCGTCGAGTTCCTCAGGACTCCGGAGAAGTTTCGCAGGCTCGGCGGGCGCATCCCCAAGGGCGTGCTGCTCGTCGGGCCTCCGGGAACGGGCAAGACGCTGCTCGCGCGCGCGGTGGCCGGCGAGGCGGGGGTGCCGTTCTTCTCGCTGACCGGCTCGGAGTTCGTCGAGATGTTCGTGGGGGTGGGCGCGGCCCGCGTGCGCGACCTGTTCCAGCAGGCCCAGGCGCGCGCCCCCTGCATCGTCTTCATCGACGAGCTCGACGCCATCGGCAAGACCCGCAACGGCAGCGTGATGAGCGGGCACGACGAGCGCGAGCAGACCCTCAACCAGCTCCTCGCGGAGATGGACGGCTTCGACTCCAAGGTCGGCCTCATCGTGCTCGCGGCGACCAACCGCCCGGAGATCCTCGACCAGGCGCTGATGCGCCCGGGCCGCTTCGACCGCCAGGTGCTCGTCGACCGGCCCGACCGGCGCGGGCGCGAGCAAATCCTCCAGATCCACGCGCGCAACATCAAGCTCGGCCCCGACGTCAACCTCAAGCTGCTCGCCAGCCGCACCCCGGGCTTCGCGGGCGCCGACCTCGCCAACGTCTGCAACGAGGCCGCGCTGCTCGCCGCCCGCCGCAACCACGACGACGTGCGCATGGAGGACTTCGAGGAGGCTATCGAGCGGGTGGTGGCCGGCCTCGAGAAGAAGAACCGGCGCATCAACGAGCGCGAGAAGCAGATCGTCGCCTTCCACGAGAGCGGCCACGCGGTCGTCGGCTGGAAGCTGCAGTACGCCGAGCGGGTCCACAAGGTCTCCATCATCCCGCGCGGCCTCGGGGCGCTCGGCTACACGATGCAGATGCCGCTCGAGGACCGCTACCTGATGAGCCTCGAGGAGCTGCGCGACAAGATCGCCGCGCTGATGGGAGGCCGGGCGGCCGAGGAGGCCTTCGTCGGCACCATCTCCACCGGCGCGGCGAACGACCTGAAGCAGGCCACCGAGATCGCCAAGCTGATGGTGCGCGAGTACGGCATGAGCATGGCGCTCGGGCCGGTCAACCTGAGCGAGCAGGGCAGGAGCGTGTTCCTGGGGGCGGGGGCCGCGGCGCCGGAGCTGCGCAACTACAGCGAGCAGACCGCGCTCGCGGTCGACGACGAGGTGCGCCGGCTCGTGCAGGAGGGGCTCGACCGCGCCCGCCAGGTCATCAAGCGCCATCGCGAGGAGATTCAGCGGCTTGCCGCGCAGCTGCTGATCTCCGAGGTGGTCGACAGCGAGATGCTCGAGAGCATCCTCGGGCCGAAGATCGTCGCGCCGCTCGACCTGCTCGCCCCGCAGGGCGGCGAGGGGCAAGAGGTGCGACCGAGCGAGCCGTACGTGCCGGCCCACTGAAGCGACAGGGACCGGGCGGGAGGGAAAGCAGGGCTCGGGCCGAGGGGCGTGTGGGGGCAAGACATGGCGATCATCAAGATCGGCACCAGCCACCGGGCGAGAAAGCAGCTTTTCCAGCGGGGGCTGCGCCGCGGGTTTCTGACGATTCAGGAGATCGAGTCGGCGCTGCCCTCCGGGGCGCTAACGGCCGCCGAGCGCTGGCTGCTCTACTACTCGCTGCGCGCCGCGGAGATCGAGATCCGCGACGAGAAGGGCGCGCTCGTCTCGGTCCCGGCGCTCAGCGCCGAGGAGCTCGCGCGGATGGTCGAACAGACCGAGGGCGAGGAGAGCGCCGAGGCGGCCGAAGAGGAGCGCGAGGCCGAGGAGTCGCTCGCGAGCCTGGAGGAGGGCTCGCCCGAGCAAAGGTGATTTGACAGCCCAAGGGGGCTGGTTAGCTTGCGGCCGCCTCTTGTCGGGGCTCAATCGAGGAAACAAGCCGTGAACGACGACCAGAACCCTGGCCTGGGCGCGCAGCCTCCGGCCGACTCCGCGGAGGCCACGCAGCCGTCCCAGCAAGCCGAAGAGCGCGATTTCGAGGCGATGCGCCGCGAGCTCGAGCAGGTGCGCGGCGAGCTGCGCGAGAGCTCGGCCAAGCTCGAGGAGATCGCGCGGGCCTACGCCTCGCTCATCAACGACCAGAAGGACTTCCGGGCTCGCCTCGAGCGCGAGAAGGAGCGGGTGCTCCAAAGCGAGCGCGGCACCATCGCCCAGCAGCTTCTCGAGGTCAGCGACGAGATCGACCGCGCCCTCGCCGCCGCGACCTCCGATGAGGGCCCGCTTGCCCAAGGGGTGCGGCTGATCCACGAGGGGCTGCGCAAGCGGCTCGCGCGCCTGGGGATCGAGCGCCTGTCGCTGGTGGGAAAGCCCTTCGACCCGAACCTCGCCGAGGCGGTCGACCTCGTGCCGGTCGCGGAGCAGAGGCTCAACGACACGGTCACCGAGGAGGTGCTGCCCGGGTATCGGCTCGGAGAGCGGATCTTGAGGGCGGCCAAGGTCCGGGTGGCCCGCTATGCCCCGGATACGCCCGCGCAGCCCGAGCCCGCCGAGAGCGGCCAGACGTAGACGGGCGCCCGGGGAGAGGAGCGCGCGTCGGGTCGAGGGAATGGATCGACCCGCCGCCGGTTGCTCGTCTAGGCTGAAGGACTCCTCCTCAACGGAGCTTCGATGAATCGAAGAGCGATGCGCTGGGCGAGCGCGTTGGCGATGAGCGCCCTTGCCCTCGGGTGTAACCAGGAGCGAAGCGGCCTGTCGCAGGTGGTGGACTCGGCGGTACTCGGCGACGCGCAGGCCGCCCCGGCCAAGCAGCTTTGGACGCAGCGCGCCACCGACGAGCCGCTCCCCGAAGGCGAGGTGCCGCTCGCCTCGCTCGCCCCTCTGGTCAAGAGGCTCAAGCCGGGCGTCGTCAACATCTACACGACCTCGGTGACCCGCTCCCCGCGTCGTCAGGCGCCCCAGGGCTTTGTCGATCCGTTCGAGGAGTTCTTCCGCCGCTTCAACGAGGGCTCTCCTGGAGAGCGGCGCCGCCAGAGCCTGGGGTCGGGCTTCATCATCAACTCCGACGGCTACGTGCTGACGAACAACCACGTCGTCGAGAACGCCGCCGGGATTCGGGTCAAGCTCAACGACGGGCGCGAGCTCGAGGCGAAGGCGGTCGGGCTCGATCCGAAGACCGACCTCGCGCTGCTCAAGCTGCAGGGCAAGGACGTGCACGACTTGCCGATCGTCTACCTGGGCGACTCGGACAAGCTGGAGGTGGGCGACTTCACCCTCGCGGTGGGCAACCCGTTTGGCCTCGACCACTCGGTCAGCCTGGGCATCGTCTCTGCGAAGGAGCGGGTGATCGGCGCCGGGCCCTACGACGACTTCATTCAGACCGACGCGGCGATCAACCCCGGCAACTCCGGCGGGCCGCTCTTCAACCTGCGCGGCGAGGTCGTCGGGGTGAACACCGCCATCGTCGCCCACGGCCAGGGCATTGGCTTCGCGGTGCCCATCAACATGGTCAAGGAGCTGCTGCCGCAGCTTCTCGAGGGGCGCGTGGTGCGCGGCTGGCTCGGGGTCTCGATCCAGGACGTCACCCCGGAGCTCGCCGCGATGCTCAACCTGAAGGAGGCCCGCGGCGCGCTCGTCTCCGCGGGGATGAAGGGCGGGCCG
>JBMNNX010000026.1:0-37940 GCA_050942745.1 Myxococcales bacterium | reverse complement strand
AGCGCGGTGAGCTCTCCCGGCTCGATCTGCAGGCTCACGCCCTGCAACGCGGGGACGGTGAGGTTGCCCTGCCGGTACTGCTTGGTCAGCCCTCGGACCACGACGGTAGACATCGGCACTCCTTGACTAGCGTTGGTGCAGGCACCGGATGGGCCGCAGCCGGGCGGCCTTGACCGCGGGATAGATGGCGGCGAGCACGGTCATCGCCAGGGTGAGGACGGCGAACAGAACGACCTTGGCCGGCGACAGGTCGGAGTACTGGTATGTCTCGAAGACGACGCCCGCGGCCTCCATCGAGCCGCCGCCGGTGAAGGCGCTGTAGTCGAGCCCCCAGACCTCAAGCGGCCAGTTGAGGAGCAGCCCGACGGCGACGCCGCCGGCGACCGCGAAGCTCCCCAGGAGCAGCGCCTCGGCGATGACCATCCGCGCCAGGCGCATCGGGCGCATCCCCAGCGCAAGCAGCACCCCGAGCTCGTGCATCCGCTCGAAGACCGACATCAAGACGGCGTTGGTGATGCCGATAGCGACGATGAGCGCGATGACCAGGATGAAGGCGTAGAACCCCGCGTCATCGAGCGCGACCCACTGGCTCAGGTCGGGCATCGCCTCCTGCCACGCGAGGACCTCGACGCTCTCGCCGGCGAGCGCCGCGCGGACCGCGTCGAGGAGCAGCCCGGCGTCGCGGCCGCTCCCGAGGTGGACCGAGAGCTGCGTCACGTCCTCGCCCAGGCCGAGCAGGTCTTGAGCCGTCTGCACCGGAATCTGCCCGTAGAAGCCGTCGATCTCGTCGATGCCGGCCTTGAAGATCCCCTGGACTCTCAGCAGCCGGCTCTCGATTTCACCCTTGCGCTGGGCCATCAGCACGACCTTGTCGCCGACCCCGACCGCGAGCGTCTCGGCGAGCGTCTTGCCCAGCACCAGCCCTTGCGGATTTCCGTCGAGATAGGCGCCCTCGACGATCTTCTCGTGCAGGTCCTCGACCCTCGCCTCCAGCTCGGGGACGACCGCGCTCAGCGAGACGCCCGCCGAGCCCTGCGGCGAGGTGAGGAGCCCTTGCAGGAAGACCCGCGGGACGACCGTCGCCTTGGGGGCGAGCCGCTCGAGCTGGGCGCGCACCCCCGGGCTTCGAGGGACGACGATGCTCGGCTCGCGCTGCTGCTGCCAACCCCGGCCCTGGACGACGATGTGACCGGCCATCGCGCTCACGCCCGAGCGGATCATCTGCCCGTGCACCCCGTCGCCGACGCCGCTGGAGACGATGAGCAGCGCCAGCCCGAACGCGATGGCGATGCCCGTGATCAAGGTGCGGCGCAGGTTTCGGCGCAGGTTGCGCAGGGCCATTCGCAGGATCAGCATGCCTCTCACTCCTGCCTCATCGCTTCGACCGGCTGCAGGCGCCCGGCGCGCAGCGCCGGCCAGACCGAGGCGACGAGCGTGACCGCGAAGAGCCCGACGAGCGTCGCGCCGATGCGGCCGATCTGCACCTCGCCGCGCAGCACCGGGCTGAAGGCGATGCCGCCGAAGCTGAAGTCGCCGATGAACCTCGTCAGATCCAAGCCGTAGATCACGAGGTAGCCGTCGGCGAGCAGCCCGAGCGCCGTCCCTCCGACGGCGGCCACGGACGCGAGGAGCAACGACTCGCACAGCACGAGCGCGACGACCTGGCGCGGCCGCAGACCGAGCGCTCGCAGCACGCCGAGCTCCTTCGTCCGCTCGAGGACCGACATGAGCATCGTGTTGAGGACCCCGAGCGAGGCGACCGAGAAGACGAAGAAGAGGATGATCCAGGCGCTCACCGACTGCAGCTCGAGCATCTTGGCGACCTCGGGGTTGACCTGCGCCCAGGTGCGAACGAGCAGGCCCCGGCCGTCGAGCGCTCGCTTGGCACCGGCGGCGAGCGGCGCGGCTCCGTCGAGAGCCTTCGCGAGCACGGCGACCTCGTGGACCCGGCCATCGAGGACGAGCAGCTCCTGCAGGTCGCGAAGATGGACGAGCGCTCTCGAGCGGTCGGCGGCGACGGAGCCCGTCTTGAGGATTCCGCCCACGCGAAACAGCGCGTTGCCCATCGAGCCGTCGGCCGCCTGGGTTACCACGACGATCTCGTCGCCGACCTTGGCCTCCAGCGTCCGGGCGAGGCCGGCGCCGAGGAGGATCATCTTGTCGGGCGCCTCGCCCAGGTACTCACCGTCTACGAGCTTCTCGTGCAGGAGCGTCACCCGCCTCTCGCGCGCGGGATTGGTGCCGAGGAGCTGGCCGCCGGCGGACTTGTCGCGGCGCCGAGCAGCGCGTAGCCATAGGCCCGCCCGCTCACCCCAGCCGCGTCCGCGAGCTTGTCGAGCTCGGCGACGACCGCCTCGTCCATCGATTCGTGGAGCGACCGCTGCTTCGGGTACTTCGGCGCGTGTATCTGCACGTGGCCGAGGCTCTGGCGCACCAGAATCTTGAACCCGTCGGAGAACATCCCGTCGGCCAGCGCGATGCACGCCATGCAGGCGGCGCATCCGACAGCCATGGCCGCCACCGTGAGCCAGGTCCGGCGCGGCTGTCGCCAGATGTTGCGCCAGGCGAGGCGCAGCAAGAGCCTCATCGAAACTCACATCTTGAGCGACTGGAGCGAGAAGGTGCTCGCGGGCAGCTCGACGTCGAGCGCGAGCTCCTCGTAGACAAGCTCGGTGGACTCGCCCGATTTGTCGGCGGGCACGAGCTTCATCCGCCGCGGGACCCTGCGGCCGCCGAGCTCGCCGATGTCATCGTAGGTGAGCGTGCGCGCCACCTTGCCCTTCTCGTCGAAGTAGACGACCTCCTCGGGCAAGAGGTCGGCGCGAATGCGAAGCTGCACCTTGCCCCAGACAACCGGCGCGTCGGGCTTGGGCACGCAGCCGATGAGGTACCTGCCCTCGGCGCCGGAAGGGCGCGCGTCGATCGTGCAGTCGAAGTCATCGGTAAAGCGCGCCTCCCTCACCAGGGTCGTCGTTGGTGAAGTGGCTGCCCGTCCACGCGCCGGACATCATCGAGGCGGGGATCTTGATGGTGCGGTCGATGTTGGGCAGGTAGTTCCAGATGTTGTCGCCGACCTTCAAGGTCGAGACGCCCTTCTCCTTGGCCGGCGACAGGATGCGCACCAGCGTCTTCTCCTTGCCCTCCGACCAGACCTTCATCGACAGGGTGCGCTCCCAGCGCTCGGTCTTGATGTGCATGCGCACCTGGCCGGCCGACGATTTGCCGCGCAGCAGATCGTCGGTCTTCTCGAGTAGCTGCTCGAGCGTGGGCTCCGCTTGCGCCGCCAGGGCCGGTGGCGCGGCGAGCGCGAAGAGCGCGGCGAGCAGGCCGCATGAGGCTGCAGTCTTCATGTCCGTCTCCTGCCGCGGCTGGTCTGCCGCGAGCCTTGTAGGTCCATTCCCGAGGGCGCGCCGACTCGCACGCGCCGACGCTCGCTTCAGTCGCGGTCGCGGTAGCGAAGCTCGTCGACCAGGCGGTAGTAAAGCTCGTCGATCTTGACCGAGTTGCGCCACACCACCAGGACCAGCGGCGTGTAGACGAGCAGGAACCCGAAGAGCTGGAACCAGCTCCGCCGATCGCCGAAGTCCATGAAGTAGAGCATCAGGAAGAAGAAGCTCGCCTCGGCGAGGCCCGCGAGCCAGAACAAGGCCCTGGTCCACCGCTGCTTCCTCATCAGGTAGCTCTGGACCTCTCTTCGAGCCGCCTCGAGCCTCTCGGCCCTGGGCTCGACCTGAACGCTCATCGTTGCTCTCCTTCCGCGGCCCGGATCTGCACTAGGCCCGCAGCCAAACGCGACTTGACCGTTCCCAGCGAGACTTCGAGCGCGGCCGCGACGTCCTTGAGCGGCAGACCCTCGAAAAAGTGCAACAGCATGACCGACCGGAGCTTCGGGGAGAGCTTCATCAACCGCTGCAGGACCGCCTCGAGCTCCTCGCGGGCCGAGGCCAGCGAATCGGGCAGCGGCTCGGCATCCGCCATCTCCGCGTCCTCCTCAACGAGCTCCTCGCGCGACCAGGCTCGTCGCGACAGCGACTGGAGGGACGCGCGTGGCCACGCCGTAGGCCCAGGGACGGAAGCTCTCGCGCGAGCGCAAGCGCCGGATGTTGCGCACCAGGACGAGGAAGGTCTGCTGCAGGACCTCGTAGGCCCGGTCCTCGTCACCGAGGAGCCGGAAGATGTGGCGAAACAGCGGGCGCTCGTGCCGCCGCAGCAGCTCGTCGAACGCGCGCGCATCCCCTGCCTGCGCCCGCAACACCAACCGGCCCTGGTCCTCGTCGGTCATCCTCTCGTCTCGCCTCTCGCCATCCTAAGTGCCACCAAGCCCGACTCGGGTTCGGTTGATGGCGAAGGGAGCGGCGCCTCCAGGACGGCCGCGCGAATGCCTGCCCGGCCGCCGAGCCGCCGAGGCAGGGTGCGAAGTGGGCTGCGCGGGCCGTGGCGCCCGCTTCGCACTCACCTCGCGCCGCCGCGCGCGTAACCGGCCAGAACTCCTACATCGGAGCACAATGGCGCGCGGATTGCTGTGGCGCGGGCGCATGAGCAGGAAGCCGAAGAGAGTCGTCGTCGTAGAGCAGGAGCTTCTAGTCACCGGATTCGGAGGCGCGTACCGCTACCGCATCGAACAACCTGAGCGCAGCCGCCTGCGCTCGCTCCTGCAGCGCCTGCAGAGGCTCATCGCCCGGGTCGCAGGCCGCATGCGCCGATAGCCGCCAGCGCTCCGACGACGGAGGCGACCGGGCCAAGGCGCGCCGCGCTCTACCGCAGGCAAGCGCCAGGCTTCCCCGCCGCCGTTCGACCGATCGACGTCGCCCGCGCTAGCTTCCCGTCGAGCCGAACCCGCCGGCGCCGCGCTCGCTCGCGCTGAGAGAGACGACCTCGAACAGGTCCGCCTGCACCACGGGGGCGATGACGAGCTGCGCGATGCGCGCGCCGCGCTCGGCCTTGAACGTCCCCTGCCCGAGGTTCACGAGGCAGACCTGGACCTCGCCGCGGTAGTCGCTGTCGATAGTGCCAGGGGCGTTGAGTACGGTGACGCCCTCGCGCACCGCGAGCCCGCTGCGCGGCCGGACCTGGCCCTCGAAGCCCTTCGGGATCTCGAGCGCGAGCCCGGTCGGTATCAGCTTGCGTTCCCCCGGCCCGAGCTCGAAACCCACGTCCGCGCAGAGATCGAGGCCCGCGGCCCCCGACGTCATGTAGCGCGGCACCGCCAGCGGCTGGCCCCTGCCCTCCCCGATCCTCGCGACCAAGACCTCGATCTTCTTCATCCGTCCTCCGTCCACAGCCTCATCCACTACGGTGTTGGCGGGCGGCAGAGGATACAAGAAGGGGCGCGGCGAGAACGCCGTGCCCCTTCCATCCCTCCTCAGCCGCAGGGCGAAGTCGGTGCTTCGCCGGGCCGATTACCCTTCTGTGCCGCCCTCAGGCTTGGCCGCCCTCTCGGCGCCGCCGCCCTCAGGCTTGGCCGCCTTCTCGGCGCCGTCGCCCTCGGAGCGCTCGCCGCCTCCCGAGCGCTCGGCCCGCTCACGGCGCTCGCCGCGCTCGCCGCGCTCGCGGCCGCGACGCTCGCGCCCGCCGCGCTCGCGCCGGGGGCGCTCCTCGCGCTCGGGCCTCGGGGCCGGCATGCTGACGTCGCCCTCCTTCTGGCCGATGGCCTCCTTGCGCGACAGGCGGATCTTGCCGGTGCGGTCAACCGAGATGACCTTGACGAGGATTTCGTCGCCCTCCTTGACCACGTCGGTGACGTTCTCGACGCGCTTTTCGGCAAGCTCGCTGATGTGCACCAGGCCGTCGGTGCCCGGGAACAGCTCGACGAAGGCCCCGAACTCGGCGATGCGGCGCACTGTGCCCAGGTAGTTGCGGCCGATCTCGGCCTCCTGGGTGAGGTTCTTGACCATCTTGATCGCCGCCTCGACCTGCTCGGCGTTCGCCGAGGCGATGGAGACCGCGCCGCTGTCGTCGATGTCCACGCTGCAGCCGGTGCGCGCGATGATGTCGCGGATGACCTTGCCGCCCGGCCCGATGACGTCCTTGATGCGCTCGGGGCGGATCTGGATGACGGTGATGCGCGGCGCGTAGCGGCTGATCTCAGGCCGCGGCCCGGGCAGCACCGCCAGCATCTTGTCCAGGATGTGCAGCCGGCCGACGCGCGCCTGCTCGAGGGCGCGGGCGAGGATCTCGCGGGAGACCCCGGCGATCTTGATGTCCATCTGGATGGCGGTGATGCCCTTGGCGGTGCCGCAGACCTTGAAGTCCATGTCGCCGAGGTGGTCCTCGTCGCCCAGGATGTCCGAGAGGATGGCGATGCGCTCGCCTTCCTTGATGAGCCCCATGGCGATGCCGGCCACCGGCGCCGAGATGGGCACGCCCGCGTCCATCAGCGCGAGGCAGCCGCCGCAGACCGAGGCCATCGAGCTCGAGCCGTTCGACTCGAGGATGTCGCTGACCACGCGCACCACGTAGGGGAACTTCTCGCTCTCGGGCGGCATCACCTGCCGCAGGGCCCGCTCGGCGAGCGCGCCGTGGCCGATCTCACGACGGCCGGCCGAGCGCATGAACTTCACCTCGCCGACGCTGAACGGCGGGAAGTTGTAGTGCAGCAGGAAGCGCTTGAAGGTCTGGCCCGCGAGCGTCTCGATGCGCTGCTCGTCCTCGTTGGTGCCGAGGGTCGCGGTGACCAGCGCCTGGGTCTCGCCGCGGGTGAAGAGCGCCGAGCCGTGCGCGCGCGGCAGCACCCCGGCCTCTACGGTGATCTTGCGGATCTCGTCGTGCTTGCGGCCGCCGATGCGCAGGCCCGTGTCGAGCACCATGCCGCGCACGTAGTCGTACTTGAGATCCTCGATGAAGGTCTTGATGGCCTTCTCGGCGGCGAAGTACTGCTCGCCCATCTCCTCGGCGAGCTTGGCGGCGACCGAACGCTTGGCGTCGCCGAGCGCCTCGTAGCGCTTCTGCTTCTCGGAGATGGTGTAGGCGGCCTTGATCGGCTCGAGGGCGAGCTCGCGCACGCGCTGCTTGAGGTTCTCGTCCGGGGTCGCGAGCACGAAGGTGCGCTTGGGCAGGCCGCACTCGGCGCGCAGCTCCTCCTGCGCCTGGATCTCGGGCTGGACCGACTGGTGGGCGAAGAAGAGCGCCTCGACCATGTCGGCCTCGGCGATCTCCTTGGCGCCGCCCTCGACCATCACGATGGCGTCCTTGGAGGCGGCGACGACGAGGTCGAGATCGGAGGCCGCGCGCTGCTCGGCGGTTGGGTTGACGACGAACTGGCCGTCGACGCGGCCGATGCGCACGCCGGCGATGGGGCCGTTGAAGGGGATGTCCGACAGGTGCAGCGCCGCGGAGGCGGCGGTGATCGCGTGGACGTCGGGCTCGTTGACGGTATCGGCCGAGATCACCGTGGCGATGATCTGCGTCTCGAAGAAGAAGCCCTCGGGGAACAGCGGCCGCAGCGAGCGGTCGATGAGGCGGCTGGTGAGGGTCTCCTTCTCGGTCGGGCGCCCCTCGCGCTTGAAGTAGCTGCCGGGGATGCGGCCCGACGCGTACATCTTCTCCATGTAGTCGACGGTCAGCGGGAAGAAGTCGAGCCCCTCGCGCTTCTCGTGCGCCGCGCAGGCGGTGACGAGCAGCTGCGTGTCGCCGTACTTCAGGACGGTGGCGCCGTGGGCCTGCTTGGCGACCTTGCCGGTCTCGATGACGAGCTCGCGACCGCCGACGGTCATGGTCTTGGTGATTGGCTGCATGAACGGGTTCCTCTCTCCGCGCCGGCACTCGGCGCGGGGTTGGGGAAGGGGCGGTTTTCGGAGGGCTTTGTCGAGTCGCCGCGCCTGCGGCTGCTGCCGCGAGCTGGCGACCTTTGAGGGCCGCGCGGATACGGCCGCGCCCCGAGATGCCTCGTCCCACTCTGTTGGCTCGCCGAGCGAGCCCGGAGGCGCTTTAGGGACAGCTTTTGATCCCATCGCTGAGGCCGAGCGGGCTGCTCGGCCGCACCGAAAGAAACCAAAAGGCTTTCCCTAACCTGCTCCTCCAGGGCCCGCGCCGCTTCGGCGAGTCTCTGGTTCTCCTGCTTGTTCTCCCCCGGCCAGCACGCCGGCCGGGGGCTCGTTCCATAAGCGAAGGGCCCGGTCACCCGGGCCCTCCGAGAAGTCCTACTTGCGGATGCCCAGGCTCTCGACGAGCGCCCGATAGCGCTTCTCGTCCTTGGACTTCAGGTAGTCGAGAAGCCGGCGACGCTGGCCGACCAGCTTGAGCAGGCCGCGGCGGCTGTGGAAGTCCTTGGCGTGGCCAAGGCCACCGTCGGCGACCGGCTTGAAGTGCATCGTGAGGGCGCTGATGCGCTCGGTCAGCAGCGCGATCTGGACCTCGGGCGAGCCCGTGTCGGTGTCGTGCTGCTTGTACTTGCGGACAATCTCGGCCTTGCGCTCGACTGAAAGCGACATCTGCTTCTTCCTTTCCACCTCCGAAACACGCTCCGCCTCGCCGATCCGATACCGGCGCAGCAAGCGCTCGCGCCCGCGGAGGGGGGCAGGCAAGCGAGCCACGAAAGCGCGCGACTATACGTTCGCAAAACGAACAGCGTCAATCCTTACTTCCGGCGACGGTCGAGAGTCGAGGGTCGAGGGTCGAGAGTTTGGGTGTGGCTGGGTCCGGAGGTCCGGGCCTCGACGCGCTCACGACCTCGCCCGGCGCGCCCGCTGGGCGCGCCGACCTTCTTTGTCAGCCCGACTGGTCCATGGCACCGCTCCGCGAGCGCGGCCGTCTCCGAGGGCGCAGACCGGTCGGACCGCCGCCAACAGACTGCTGATGATCGATCGCAGGCTTCACGCGTGCTCCGGCATCTCCGGCGCCGCGCCCGACACCGACGGCGGTAGCGCGGCCGTCGAAGGCGAATCGACCAAAGGCGGTCGCCATGAGATGCCGGTCGGACCGCCGCTTGCCCGGTCGAGAGTGCGCGCGAGCTCGAGCATGGTCCGAGGCGCCCCGGGCCCGGGCGGCCGCTACCCGATCCTCCGGGCGAGCGCCGCTACCCCTTTGGCGAACTCTTCGGGCGGGACGATCAGGCTGAGCACCAGATAGGCCTCGCCCGGAAAGTCGAAGAAGAAGCCGGGGTGGACGAGCACGCCGTCCTCCTCGAGCAGAACGAGCGCCCACTCCTGCTCGGACCGGGTCCTCGGCACGCGGATGACTGCGCTCCATCCACCTTCGACCTTCAGCGGTTGCCAGCTCGCTTCGGGCCCGCACGCGGCGCGCAGGGTCTCGAGGTTTCGGCGCAGCCGCTCGCGCAGCGGCTGCTGCGCCTCCGCCCGGCGCGCGAGCAGCTCCGCGAACGCAAGCTGCGAAGGCGTGCTCGCCGACAGGTAGGTGTCGGCGATGACCTCGAGCCGCCGCATCGCCGGCTCGACCAGCGCCTCGGGCCCGCTCGCCACCATCCAACCAACCTTGAGCTGCGGCAGGGCTCCGATCTTGGAGATGCCGCTCAGCGCGAAGGAGAGGACGCCCGGCGTGCCGCAGACTGTCTCGACCCGCTCTTGCGAGGGGTCGAGCGCGTAGTCGGAGAAGACCTCGTCGGCGATGAGGGCGAGCCCCCGCTCGCCGCAAACCTGCGCGAGAAACGCCAGCTCGTCCGCCTTGAGAAATGATCCGGTCGGGTTGTTGGGGCTCACGGTGACGATGGCGCGGGTGCGCGCGGTGAGCGCAGACTCGAGCCCATGCCGGTCGAGGTGCCACTCGCCGTCGTAGCGCAGCGGATAGCCGACCGTGCGCACCGACTCGAGCCCGGCCAGGTACGCGAAGAGCGGGTAGCTCGGCTCGGGCACGAGCACCTCGTCGCCCGGATCGGCGAGCAGCTTGAAAAGGAAGGCGTACGCCTCGCTCGTCGAGGCGGTCACCACGATGCGCTCGGGCGCCACCGCGTGGCCGCGCTCGGCGTAATACCGGACGATGGCTTCGCGCGCGGCGACAAGGCCGAGCGGATCGGGCTCGTAACGGGCGGCCCTCGGGTCGGCCAGCGCCTCGCGCAGCGCGGCGGGCGAGAACCCCAACCCGACCCGCGTCGGGTTCGACTCGGTCAGGTCGAGGACGGGCTGGCAAGCGGCCGCCCGCCTGGCCGCCGCCTCGGCGAGCGGCGTGGCGCTGATGTCCCAGCTCGTTCGAAGGGAGAACATGGCGCGGCTTGCTTTGCCCGGCTGGCACCGCTTGTCAATCTGTTCGTCGCCGAACTGAGACCGCTTGTCATTCTCCTCATCATGGACGAAAACGGGGCAATTGGTGCTTCGACTGCCGGCGCCGGTCATTCGCACCGTCGCCAGCCCGCTTTGCACGCAGTCGAGCTCGATTCTCCGAGCACAGGACACGGTCAGGCCGCCTCGATGGGCGCCTGTCGGACAAAAATTCGGCGGAGCCTGTTAGTGGCTGTTAGGAATCGCAACATGGTGAAAGCAACCAGATCACAAGCTCAAGAGATGCGCTCCGGACGTTGGTCGCTGGCGCGCAAGGGAAAGAAGAACGTCCTGCGCTACCAACCGCCCAAGAGCGATGAAGAGGTCAGTTTCGAGGTAACGGACGAGCAGCTCGCCCAGATCAGGCCGCTCGCCAAGAAGGGCAACGCCGGGGGCGTTCGCGACGTCGTGCTCACGCCGGAGGCGCGGGTGTCCACCCTCACCACCAGCGGCGTGTCGAGCGTCATCGCCGCCAACACCTGGCGCTGGGCCCTGCCGCTCTTCGGTGGACCGGCGCCCGCCGAGCACGCCAAGCCCGGCAGGCGCAAGCCGAAGTTCCTGCGGTAGACGTCCTCACCGTTCCCCGAAAACAGCCAGTGGTGCCCGACAGGCCCTGTTCGACAGGGCCTGTGGAATCCAGGCGTGCGTCCCCCGGGAGCCTTGCCTCGGCGCGTTGCCTGGCCGCCTGCTCGAGAGAGCGCTAGGCGCTCGGCTTTGCGTCGGCCGAACGCACCTCGCCGACACGCTTCGCTCGTGCCATCCAGAGAAGGCTTACGGGTGGCGGCTCGCGCCGTTCCACGCCCCGGGCGGCAGATCCCGCCGCTGCGCGCCCGCGGGCGGCGCGAGGCCCGAATTGAGCGAGCAGCAGTCCACTCCTGCGCCCGCTGAAGGCTTCGCTCAGCGCGCTAGACCTCGACCTCGCCGCCGATCATGTTGATCGAGTCGAAAGTGGGGATGAGGTCGGCGAGCAGCCTGCCCTCAACCATCGAGGGCACCGCCGAGAGGATGGGGAAGCCCGGCGAGCGCACGTGCAGCTTGTAGGGCCGCCCGCTGCCGTCGGAGACCGCGTAGAAGCCGAGCTCGCCGTTGGCCGCCTCGGTGTACGCATACGCCTCGCCCGCCGGCACCTGGATGCCCTCCATGATCAGCTTGAAGTGGGCGATGGTGCCTTCGATGGTGCCGTAGACCTGCTCCTTGGGCGGCAGCGCGATGCGCCAGTCGCCGACCATGACCGGGCCTTCAGGAATCTTCGCGAGCGCCTGGCGCACGATGCGGTCGGACTGCTTCATCTCCTCCATGCGCACGAGGTAGCGGTCGTAGTTGTCGCCGTGCTCGCCGACAGGAACGTCGAAGTCGAGCCGGTCGTAGACAAAGTACGGGTGCGCCTTGCGCACGTCGTAGGCGACTCCGCAGGCGCGCAGGCACGGGCCGGTGAAGCCGAACTCCAGCGCGTCGTCGCGCGAGATGACCCCGGTGCCGCGCGTGCGGTCCACGAAGATGCGGTTGCGCGTCAGCAGCGCGTCAAGCTCCTCGCGCAGCTCGGCGACGCGCCCGAGGGTCTTGAGCACCTTCTCGCCCCAGCCCTGGGGCAGGTCGCGCTGTACGCCGCCGGGCCGCCCGTAGCTGGTCGTCACCCGCGCGCCGGTCAGCTCGGCGATGCGGTCCCAGATCAGCTCGCGCGCTTCGAGCGCGTAGAGGAAGGCGGTGAAGCCGCCCATCTCCATCGCGAGCGCGCCGACCAGCGTCAGGTGGTCGCAGATGCGGTGCAGCTCGCCGGCGATGACGCGGATGAACTGCGCCCGCGCCGGGACCTCGAGGCGCAGCAGCTTCTCGACCACCATCAGGTAGCCGAAGTCGTTGAGCAGCGAGGAGACGTAGTTGAGCCGATCGACGTAGGGCAGGCACTGCGTCCAGGTCGAGGCCTCGCAGCTCTTCTCGAACCCGCGGTGCAGGAAGCCTATCTCCGGCACCGCCTTGGCTATCGTCTCGCCTTCGAGCTCGACGAGCATGCGCACCGTGCCGTGCATGGCCGGATGCGACGGGCCGAGGTTGATGACCATGCGCTCGGGGTCGTCGGGCAGGCTCAACAGGTCCTGCCTGCCGACTTCGAGGATGTCTCGGGCCTTGCCGTCTGCGGGGTTGGTCATCGGATGGTCCTCGAACGAGCTACTTCCTCGGCGGCGCCGCGCCCGGTCCGCGGATCAGGTCCTCGAACCCGCGCTGCTCGACGAGCGGCTGCCGGCCGCGAAGCGGATAGTCCTTGCGCAGCGGGTGGCCCTCGAGCTCCTCGTACATTAGGATGCGCCGCAAGTCCGGGTGGCCGGTGAAGCGGATGCCGTAGAAGTCCCAGGCGTAGCGCTCCCACCAGTCGGCACCCTTCCAGATCGGCTGGACCGAATCGACCTCCGGCTTCCCCTCGGGCAGCCGCACCTTCAGGTGCAGCTTCTTCCACGGTTCGCGGCCCTGGCGAAGCTGGTAGACGAGCTCGAAGCGCGGCTCGGCCTCGGGCAGCAGGAGCCGGTCTACCACGCACATCGAGACGAACATCCGCAGGTCGAGCTCGGGATCCTCCTTGCAGAACTGCGCGATCGCGCGCAGCGCCGCCGGGTTCACGAGCGCAAAGTCGTCACCCTGCTCGGTCGAGTAGGTCGAGAGAACCTTCTCGGCCAACCTGTCCCTGAGACGCTCGAGGAATGGTCTCATCGTTTTCCTCGTGAATCGGCCGAACGGCCCGGAGGCCGGCCAAGATAGGTGGGAGCGGAATGGAGCGTCAACGCAGGCGGGGAGGAGCGCACTACCTCTCACACCGCGAGGGAGCCGAGGTCCGCTCGCCGTGTCGCCGCTTGAGCGGTCGGCCCGAGGCCGCGGCCGGAGTGTCCTGAATCCGATTCGGCCGCCGCGGGCTTTCACAGCCCGGGCTTCGCCCGGAACCCGGTAGGAGCGCATGGCAATGCGCCCGTCGAGGAATCAAGCAGAGCCGCGGCCAATTCGAAGGTTCGGGGCGGCCGGCGCTCCGGAATTGCGCGGCCGCACAATGAAACGGGGCTTGGCCGCGAGGGTGCCGCCCGCGCGATTCGGACCGCCTGGATCGCCCCGGCGACGCGCCGATCGGCCGGTTTCGCGACCAAGAACCGGCTCCCGGCACGCCGATCGCCCGATCTCGACCGCCTGAATCGCCCTCGCGGCCCGCCGATCGTCCGATTTCCGTCTCGAAAAGCGACTCCCGGCGCGCCGATCGCCCGATTTCCGCATCGAAAAGCGACTCCCGGCGCGCTGATCGCCCGATCTTTGGCAGGCAAGACCGGTCCGCGGCGATGCAACGGAACGTTCAATCGGCCGCTAAGACGGCGGTGGGCGGCGTTTGCCGCGGCCGGGAACGGATGCCACCCGGCCAGAGGTTGAGAAAGGTTTCAATCCTGCTGTAAGAAAAGCAACTTTGCCCTCTCGCTCGAGAGGCAGGCACCCTGGGGGTCACTCGCCGATATGTTCGTCGCCGTCGCAAGGATCACGCTTTCGATTCCCGACTCGGGCTCGCTCAAGAGCAAGCGCCACGTCGTCCACAAGGTGCTCGACAAGGTCAAGTCGCGCTTCAACGTCTCGATAGCCGAGGTCGAGGACAACGACCTGTGGCAGAAGGCGACCATCGGCGTGGCGGCGGTGGCGAACGACCACGCCTTCGCCCAGGAGAGCGTCGACAAGGTGCTGCGGTTCGTCGAGGAGCTCTACGTCGCGCCCGTGCTCTCCACCTCGACCGAGGTGATCCCCATGGGCGGCGAGCTCTTCGGCGACGACGGCTCGAGCTTCGGCGCTGCGGCCCGCGGCGCGCACCGCAGCCTCGCCGAGGCCGAGCAGAGCGAGACCTGGCGCAGCGTGCGCACTCTCGCCGAGGCGGAGGGCGAGGCCTCCCGAAGCCGCCCGCGGCCTCGTCCGCAGCCGAACGGCAGGGGGCGCAGGCCCCTCGACGAAAGCGAGCGCGAGCGGGCCATCGAAGCCCTTCGCCAGCGGATGCGCGCCGCGCGCTCGGACGAGGGCGAGGGCGACGAGCAGTAATCGGAGATTCGGGGCAGGAAAGGCAGGCTGTCGATGACGACGCAGAGGACCGAGCGCGTCGCAGCGCTCATTCAACAAGAGATCGGCAACATGCTCGTTCGCGGGCTGAAGGACCCGCGCATCGGCTTCGTGACCATCACCGGTGCCAAGGTCTCGCCCGACCTGCGCGAGGCCTGGGTCTACTACGCGGTCCACGGCGACGAGAAGGTGCGCGCCGACACCGCCAAGGGGCTCGACGCGGCCCGCGGCTTCATCCGCCGCGAGCTCGGCAAGGCCCTCAAGACCAAGGTCACCCCCGGGCTGCACTTCGTCTACGACGAGGCCATCGACAACGGCGACAGGATCGAGCGGCTCATCAAGCAGGTCCACGAAGAGGACGAGCGCCGTGAGCAGGTCGAGGGCGACAGTCGAGAGTCGTGAGTCGAGGGTCGAGAGTTTGGGCTTCGGCGGCTTTCACCTCGGTTCAAACTTGCAGAGGGCAAAGACGACGGGCCCGAGCATCGCCGCCGGTCGCAACAGGTGAGAGGCATGTGATCCGAAGAAGGAGGCGAGCCCAGGGTCGATCGGCATGAAGTAGAAATAACAACAGGCCGCCAAGCCAGGTGACGAGAAGCAACTTGCCGGTGCCAGTCCACCATAGCGAGCCCCTCGCTCCCGACAGGGAAATCTCCCGCTGCGCCGAGGTGCTCGAGCGCGGCGCGAGGTTCCTCGTCACCATGCACGAGTTCCCCGACGGCGACGCGCTCGGCTCGGCGCTCGCGCTGGCGCGGGCGCTCGAGCAGCGCGGCAAGACCGCGGTCGTCTACAGCCCGCAGGGCGCGCCCCAGAACCTGCGCTTCTTGCCGGGCGCCAACCGCATCGTCAACAACCTGTCGCGCGAGGAGCGCTTCGACGCCTGCATCGCCTGCGACGCGGGCGACTGCTCGCGCCTCGGCCCCGACCTGCCGGAGGCCGAACGGCGCGGGCCGATGCTCAACCTCGATCACCACCCGCGCACCCGGCCCTTCGGCGACGTGAACATCGTCGATCCGCAGGCGGCCGCGGTCGGCGTGCTCGTCCGCCGTGTGCTCGCCGAGCTGAGCCATCCGCTCACGCTCGACGTCGCCACCTGCCTCTGGGTCTCGCTCGTCTGCGACACCGGCAGCTTCCGGCACTCGAACACCAACGCCGAGTGCATGGCGATAGCCAAGGAGCTCGTCGACCTCGGCGTGCGCCCCGGCGAGGTCACCTCGCGCATGTACGAGAGCCAGCCCTTGCAGCGCGTGCGGCTGCTCTCCGAGGTGCTCAAGACGCTGTCGGTCGCGATGAACGGCCAGGTCGCCTGGGTGACCGCGAGCCGGGAGATCTTCGACATGGTCGGCACGCAGGAGGAGACCGCCGACGGCTTCATCAGCTACCCGCGCTCCATCGCCGGGGTCGAGGTGGCGCTGCTGTTCCGCGAGGAGACGGCGACCCGCCACCGGGTCAGCTTCCGCTCGCGCGGCAAGGTGGATGTCGGAGCCATCGCCACCCGCTTTGGCGGCGGCGGCCACCACAACGCGGCCGGCTGCGCGGTCGAGGGCTCGCTCGACGAGGTGCGCGCCATCGTCCTGCGCGAGGTCGAGAAGGCGCTCGAGCGGTTCAAGCGTTGACCGAAGCGATGAACGGCGTCCTGGTCATCGACAAGCCCGAGGGCAAGACCTCCTTCGACGTCGTCGCCGAGGTGCGTCGCGCCCTGCGGGTGAAGAAGGCCGGCCACACCGGCACGCTCGACCCGATGGCGACCGGCGTGCTGCCGGTCTGCGTGGGAGCGGCGACGCGGCTCGTCCCCTTCCTGACCGAAGGCGACAAGGAGTACGTCGCCGAGATACGGCTCGGGGCGACGACCGACACGCAGGACAGGACGGGCAAGATCATCGCCGAGGCGCCGGTCGGCGAGCTGTCGCGCGAGCGGATGCTCGAGACCCTCGAGCGGTTCCGCGGCAGGCTGGAGCAGGTGCCGCCGATGTACTCGGCGGTCCGCGTGGGCGGCAAACGGCTCTACGAGCTCGCGCGCAAGGGCGTCGAGGTCGAGCGCGCCGCGCGCACGGTCGTGGTCCACGAGATCGAGCTGCTCGCCCTCGAGTCGCCGCTGCTGCGCATCCGCGTGCGCTGTTCGAAGGGGACCTACGTGCGCACCCTCGCGCACGACCTGGGCGAGACGCTCGGCTGCCACGCCCACCTCACGGCGCTGCGGCGCACCGCGAGCGGCCCGTTCACCCTGGCGCAGGCGATTCCTCTCGCAGAGCTGCGAGCCCTGCCCCGCGAAGAGCTGGTGAAGCGGCTGGTCGGGGATCGCGATGCGCTGGCGGCCCTGCCAGAGGTCGTGGTCGGGCCCACACACGAGGCCCGGATCCGTCAGGGGCAGCGCCTGACCGCGACGGATCTGCCTGCACTCGGCGCGCTCGCCGAAGGCACCAAAGTCCGCCTGACGGCCGAGGACGGGCGCGTGCTGGCAATCGCCGAATGGCGAGGCGGCGTAGCCCGGTATCTGCGCGTGCTCGCAGGCGCCGGATAGGTTTAGGTCCGGCCGCCCGGTGTCAGCCGCTGCCTTGGCGCGAGGCGGGTTGCAGGCCCGGGCGCGTGCCGGGGATAAGATAGCGGCGTTCGGTTGCCCGCCTGCGTATGGCCAAGCCGCCTACGCGCACTCGGGCACAAGGGGAGGCTGCATGAGCACGTGCGGATTGTGTGGCGGGGCGCTGACTGCCAGCGGCGTGCGCCTGTGCGAGCTTGACCTTTGCCAGAATTGCTACCACGGCGATCCGAACGAGCGCCTGGCCAGCCGCAGGTTCTCCATCAGCTCGGAGCGCTTCACCACGCACCCGAATGACGAGGGCTCGGTGAGGCACCACCTCGTCATGACCGGGCTGCTCGGGAGGGATTTCGGGGTCAAGGCGACCTTCCGGCGCGAAGGGCTCGGCACGCGCATCACCAAGCTCTTCCGAAAAGAGATCCAGACCGGCGACCCGTTCTTCGACGAGCTCGTCTACATCGACGGCAGGTCTGATCCGCGGCTCGCCCGGCTGGTCGGGAGCCCGGAGATCCAGGGAGTCATCCTCGAGTTCTTTTCGGTGCCGGCGACCGTCACGCTCGACGGTCCGTTCCTGCGCGCCGAGCAGATTGATGACAGCGCGCCGCCAAAGCTGCCGCTGTGGCGGGCGATGGCCATCGGGCTCCACTACTTCGAGCGGCACGTCTGAGCGATCGCCGAGGCGGTGGACCCTGAGTCGCCGTCCGGCGAGGGCGGCGCTTTCCTTCCCAGCGGATCGGGTGCGCGGGGCCTCGATCGAACGGAGGTCGAAGATCCAGCTTCGACCGCGCGCGGCGGACCTCTACGACTCGCCCGTCGGTCGGTTGCCGGGGCGGGCTCCGCCCTTCATCACGCTGCTGACGCTCGACCGCCCTCCGACATCGATCACTGACGGGGAGGCGAAGCTGGAGCTCCGCCCCGCCATTCGTCCGACCGGCGCCCGAGGCGGGGCTAAAGCCCCGCCCTCCATGCCGTCAGGCCTTCACAACCTTCTGCTCGGCGCCTGGCACACCCTTGGTCGCGTTGCGCGTGTCGATGACCAGCTTCGCCTCGCGCACGACCCAGGCGTAGTCGATGGCCGAGTGGTCGGTGAGCACCATGACAGCGTCGGCCGAGCTGATCAGCTCGCTCGTCAGCGGCTGGGACTCGAGGTGCAGGTCGTGGGCGCGCATCTTCGGAATCCGCTCGATGTACGGGTCGTGGTAGCTCACCTGCGCGCCGTGCTCCCGCAGCAGCTCGATGACCCGGATGGCCGGTGACTCGCGCACGTCGTCGATGTCCTTTTTGTACGCCACGCCGAGCACGAGCACCTTCGCGCCATTGAGCGCCCTTTGACGCTGGTTGAGCGCGTGGAAGGTGCGCTGCACCACGTAGTACGGCATGTTCGTGTTGATCTCGCCGGCCAGCTCGATGAAGCGCGTCTGCATCTCGAACTCGCGCGCCTTCCACGTCAGGTAGAAGGGATCGATGGGGATGCAGTGCCCGCCCAGGCCCGGCCCCGGGTAGAAGGGCATGAAGCCGAAGCCCTTGGTCGAGGCCGCGTCGATGATCTCCCAGACGTCCAGGCCCATGCGGTCGCAGAGAATCTTCATCTCGTTGACGAGCGCGATGTTGACGCTGCGAAAGATGTTCTCGAGCAGCTTGGTGAGCTCGGCGGCGCGGGTCGAGGAGACCGGGACGACCCGGGGCACGGCCGCGCCGTACAGCTCGCAGGCGACCTCCAGGCACGCCGGCGAATAGCCGCCGACGACCTTCGGCGTGCTGCTCGCCGAGTGCCCGCCGGGGTCTTCGCGCTCGGGCGAGAACGCGAGATAGAAGTCGCTGCCCGCCCTCAGGCCGCCGCGCTCAAGAATGGGCCTGAGCACCTCGTCGGTCGTCCCCGGCCAGGTCGTCGACTCGAGCGAGAAGAGCTGCCCCGGGCGCACGTGCGCAGCGAGCGCTTCGGCCGTGTTCACGATGAAGCTCATGTCCGGCTCGCGGGCCGGGGTCAGCGGCGTGGGGACGCAGATGATCAGCGCGTCGAGCTCGCGGGCCTGCGAGAAGTCGCCCGTCGCCCTCAGGCGGCCCTCGCCGACCGCCTCGGCGAGCGGCTCGCACGGGATGTGCCTGAAATAGCTCGTCCCCTTGCCGATCGCCTCGACCTTGCGCGGATCGACGTCGAGCCCGACGACCGGAAAGCCGGCCTTGCTGAAGGCCAGCGACAGCGGCAGCCCCACGTACCCCAGGCCGACCACGCCGACCTTGGCTTGCCTCGCGCGAACCCGCTCGAGAAGTGATGTGCGCTCCAGCCTCATGTGCCCTCCCCCTCTCCTTCCCTCGCCAACAGCATCAGCGCCGCCACCAGCTCGAGCGGCAGCTCTGCCCTCAGCCCCACCTCGACACAGCGCGCCTCGCGCAGCTCGCCGTAGCCGGGCGAGTAGTCGAAGCGCCGAAGCTCAGGCGGCGCGCGGCTCGTCACCGCGAGCAACGCCAGCGGCGCGCCCTCGGGGCCGAGCTCGACGGCGTTGGCAAGGTCGAGCTCGCCCACGCGCACCAGGCGCAGCAGCCGCTCTCGCTCTTCGGGGCTTGCCGGGCGCACCCGCGCTTGCGGGTCGGGCAGATGGAAGCGCGCGACCACCTCGCGCTCGCCTCCCCCCGTGAGCCGGTCCACGATGAGGAAGGCGCGCGCGCCGCGGTGAAACGTGACCTCGCGCCGGTGGCGCACCGCGGGCGAGAGGCGCTCGTAGCCCCGGTGCTCGCCGGCGAAGCGCTCGCACAAGGGCGTTGACTCGAAGCGCAGCATCCGGGCCCGGGCCGAGTCGGGCAACGCGAACAGCCGCTGCGCCGGCAGCCGGCTCTGCTCCTCGCCGTCGATCTGGAGCGTCGAGTGTGCGGCCGTCGAGCGGTAGAGGTTTCGCTTCTCCGGGTCGGAGGTGTAGCAGGGGCTGCCCGGATCGACGATGACCGGGCGCCCGGCGATGTGGATCTCCACCCCGAGCTTGTCGTTGTGGCCGTGGCCGCCGATGCCAGCCTGGCCGTTGGGGCCGCAGGCGATGGCACAGTAGGCGTCGCGGCTGCGCAGGAAGTAGAGCCCGGCGCGCGGCAGCGAGACGCTGCGCGACAGGCCCGACTCCGGCAGCCGCTCGAAGCGCTCGAGGCCCGCCGGGCCCATCAGGAAGAGCGCCTCGTCGCAGTACGGCACGCCGTCGCGCTTGAGCTCCGGGTCCTGGAAGAGCGCGGCGCCCAGCGGCAGCAGGTAGCCGTGGTCGAGCGAGGCCCGGTCGCACAGCGGGATGGCGCGGCCCGAGTCGTTGTCTCCGACCTGGGGCGCGAGCCCGGCCTCGGTCACGTAGCGGGCGACCGCCCGGTACATCGCGTGAAGCCGCAGGCGATAGCTCTCGCCGAGATCGATGCGGCCGGCGTTCGCGGCGAACAGCGCCAGCGTGAACAGCTCGGTCGAGAGGCGGTGGTAGCCGGTCGAGCCCTCGAACGAGAAGCCGTCGTCGAGCACCTGGCGCTCGATCTCGGCGCGCAGCCCCTCCTCGGCGACCGAGCGCCAGGCGCGCGCGCCGGGCAGCTCCGGGAAGATGACGCCAAGGTGCAGCAGCCCGACGAGGTTGGCGACATAGTGGTTGTTGGGCACTGCGCCCGTGAACTCGAGGTGATCCTCGACGAAGCGGCCGTGCGCGAGCAGCAGGCGCGCGAAGCAGAGGGCGAACTGCGCGTCCTGCAGCTCCGGGCGGTGACGCAGCATCAGGAAGGCGAGCGAGAGGTTGGCGGCCCGGAGCGCGACCTCCATCGGCGAGGCCCAGTGGATGCTCGCGCCCACAGGGTTCTCGCGCGCGAAGTGGCGCACCTGAGCGCTCAGCTCGCAGGCAAACCGGGCGCGGTCCTCCTCCAAGGGCGACAGCCAGGTGCCCTGGGCGAGCGCGAGCGCCTGCTCGAAGCGGCCGAGGGCCCAAGGGCCTTTGGGATCGAGCCCGGCGCGCTCGGGCACGCCCCTGGCATCGAAGCGCCCGCCGTGGAGGGGATCGAGGTGCCAGTCGATGACGCTCGGCGAGCGGCCGAACGAGACACGCCGGCCGAAGACTGTGAAATCGCGCGCCCAGGCCCGGTCGGCGCGCTCGATGACCCGGCCGATGAGCCCGGGCAGGCGGCCGGCGACCTCGGCGAGGGCCTGTCGGCGCGAAGCGTCGGCCCACAGGCTGCTGGCGCGGGGCGCAGACAGCTTGAAGGCGAGGTCGCGGCCGTCCCTGGCGCAGAAGGCGTTGAGCACGTCGCGATCGGTGGGATCGGGCCGGCTGTGGAAGGCCCGAGAAGCGCGGCGAGCGATCTTGCGCGCGGCGGCCCTGGCGAGCCCGCCCGGTGGCAGGGTGGTCGCCAGGTACGCGTAGTACTCGAGCTGATCCAAGCCCCCTCCCGCTCCGTCGATCCGCCCGGCCGCACCTCGAGCAAGCGTTGTGCCGCGCCTTCAAAAAGAAGGCACGAAGCGAGCCGCCCGCCGCGCCTCCTCAAGGTGCAATTCCGAGCGCTTTTCGGGAGGCCGAGGGGCCGCTCGGTTTCCCACCGGGCAGCGCGAAGAGGCATCTCCTTTCGCCGCCTGTGAAAGGCCGTTCCCCTTCCGACTGAGCCTGCGCACACCCAGGTTTGTCGCAGCGAGATCGAGTGAATCGGCTCGAACCTCGACTCGAGGGGTTGGGGGGGCGCGTCCCTCCAGCAGCGGGAAGGTGACCGATGGTCGGCGTTGGCCTCTACATCGAGGAGAACACCCAGGAGATCCTGAGCCGGTTCCACACGGCGGTCACCCGCGAGCTCGGTTTCGACGATCCGTCGCTCAAGCTGGCGGCGCCCATCCTTCTGCAGGAGATAGGCAGGACCATGCGCCGCGGCGCGACCGAAGCGACCGAGCCGTGGAAGCGCGCGGTGCTGCTCATCGTCTCGCAGCCCGCGGGCGGCATCCGGGGCCTGCTGCGCGAGTTCGCGCTGCTGCGCCGCTCGATGTGGGAGACGCTGGCAGCGCGCGGCCACGCCGTCCCCGGCGACGAGCGGCGCCAGGTCGATCTGATCATCGACGAAGCGCTCGCCTACGCGGCCGAGCGCTGGGCGGGCTTGGTGCGCGTGCTACCGCAGGCGAGCCTCGGCGCCGACCGGCGCGGGGCGCGGCCACCGCCGAAGGCCGGAACGCCGCCTCCGTTGCCGAGGAGGGAAACGTGAGAGTTTTGAGTTTCTAGTTATGAGTTGTGAGTGCGGGCTCCCGGCGCGAACCGCACGCGCCGCACCCACTTAGAACTCAAGACTCAGAACTCAGACACTCTTTCCCGCGGCGCCGCGCCGGGCGCGCAACCGCCAAACGACAGTGGCGATCGCCAGCAGCCCCAGCAGCCCGAACCCCGCGAGCAGCAGCGACCTCGCCTGGCCGAGCGCTTCGAGCACCCGCGGCAGCTCGGCGCCAAAGCGGTGGCCGAGAAAGAGCATCAGCGGCACGCTGAGCAGGCCCGCGGCCGCGTCGGCGGCGATGAACCGGCCGAACGGCTGCCGGGCGATCCCGGCGATGATGAAGGCGGGCGCGCGCATGCCGGCCACCTGGCGCGCGAGCATCACGGTGAGGATGCCGTAGCGCTGATAGTGGCCCTCTATCCACCTGGTGAGCCGCGACCTGAGCAGCCGCCCGAACCAACGGTGCTCCAAGGCTCTGCGCCCCAACCGCGAGCCGATGCAGTAGAGGATGCTGTCCCCGGTGAGCACGCCGAGGTAGCAGGCGGGCGCGACCATCCCCAGGTCCAGCGTCCCGCGGGAGGCGAGCACGCCCGAGGTGAGCAGGACGAGCTCTTCGGAAACGGGCGCGCCCATGCCCGCCAAGGCGAGCAGGGCAAAGATCGCGAAGTAGGAGAAGCTCTCGATGAGCTGGGAAACCTCGAGCACCGCGCCTCCGGCGTCCTGAGCGACCAATCGCGAGCCGTCCGAGCCGCGCTCCCGGCCCCGTGCCGGGGAACTGCGCCCCCGCCTAAACCTCCCCGACTCACTTTCTGACCGGAGGTGGCTCGAAGGTACGCATCGCCTCGAGCAACCGCTCGGGATCGTCGTCGACCTGGATGATTCCCCGGTGCTCGGGCGGCAGGAAGCCTTCGGCGACCGCGTGGTCGAGGAACGAGAGGAAGCCGTTCCAGTAGCCGGCGACGTTGAGCAGCCCGCACGGCTTGCCGTGGATCCCGAGCTGCGCCCAGGTGACGATCTCGCAGAGCTCGTCGAGCGTGCCCATACCTCCAGGCAACGCGACAAAGCCGTCGGCGAGCGAAGCCATCTTGGCCTTGCGCTCGTGCATGCTGCCGACCACGTGGAGCCGCGTTAGGTTGTTGTGCCCGACCTCCCGCTCCTTGAGCCCGCGGGGAATGACGCCGACCGCCTCGCCGCCGTGGGCGATCACCGCGTCGGCGACCGCGCCCATCAGGCCGATGCTGCCGCCGCCAAAGACCAACGTCAGCCCCTTGCGCGCGAGCAGCTCGCCGAAGCGACCCGCCGCCGCGCGAAGCGCAGGGTTCACCCCGCTACGGGAACCGCAGAAGACACAAATGTGCCGCATCCGTCCCGCTCCAGTCTCGCTCCGGCGGATCGCCGGGCCGCCTCTACTCTAGCGAGGCTGATGCCGAACCTGGCGAGTCTGATCGCCCCGCGCGAGGCATCCCTCGCACGCTTGCGGGCCGCGCCTGCGAGCCCGGAGGCCAGGAAACGCCAGCGCCTGCCGCCGCCTGCTCGCGGCGAAGCGAGCCCCGTCGCGCCTCAGATGCGAAGCGGCCAGGGGCCTGCTTGCATGCTGCCCGGTCGTCAGCCGAGCCCAAACCTGCTAATTCAAAGGACATGCGTTTCCGATACTTCACATTGATCGCCCTCCTCGCTTGTTCCTCTAGCGCCTTTGCGCAGGAGACCGCGCCCGGCAAAGTCCGCTTCGACACGGCGGAGGCTGCCTTCGCAGAAGGCGACTTCGAGCTTGCGCTCTCCGAGCTGCGGGCGGCGGCCTCGCTGGCGAAGGACGATGCCCTGCTCACCGAGATCCACCTGCTTCGCGGCCGCTGCTACGCCGCCCTCGGCGACACCAACCGCGCCGACGAAGCCTTCACCAGCGCGCTCGAGTTCGACCCCGAGGCCCGGCTCGACCCGGCGAAGGTGCGCCCTGCCGTCGTCGCGATACTCGACGGGCTGCGCGAGCGGCTCAAGGCCGAGCTGAGCATCCGCTCGAGCCACTCGGGCGCGCTCATCTTCTTCGACGGGAAGACCATCGGAGTCACGCCGCTGCGCACCTCGGTGCCCATCGGAAAGCACGAGGTCGAGGTGCGCACGCCCGATGGCGCGCTGTGGAAGAAGCAGCAGGTGACCATCCGCGCGCGGCAGACCCACGAGCTGTACGTGCCGCTCCAGGAACAGGCGCCCGAGCTTGTGCCCGAGCCCGTCGAAGAAGCCCCCAAGGTCTTCGGCCTCGACGAGGAGAAGCCGCGCGTCGACCCGGCCAGCATGCAGGCTGCCGCGGAGCAGGACGACGCGGTCCGACGCGTGCGGTTCTTCGCCGACCTGCGCGCGGCGGCCGAGCCCATGGTCGATCCGGTGAGCGTCGGAGGCGCCTTCGGAGTCGGCGTCGGCGGGCGCGACCTGCTCGCCTCGGTCCACGGCTCGTACGACGGTCAGGACTTCGGCGCGAGCCTGCGGGTGACCGCGCGCGTCTCCAAGCTGCTGTGGGTCGTCGGCCTGCACGCCGCGATCGAGGCGCCAGCGGTCTTTCTCGACTCGGGCTTCGGGCTCGGCGCGGGCGTCGCGGGCGGGCTCGACTTCGCCATCACCCGCTGGCTCGAGCTGTTCCTGGAAGGCTCGTATCGGCGCTACTTCCTGCTGCCGGATCCCGGGCCGGGCGCCGCGGGGTTCCCCGAAGAGCACGTGATCACGAGCGCAGGGCTGAGAATCTGGGTGCCCTGACAGCAGCGCGCAGGGCGCCACGCGCCAGGCGTGCGGCGAATCCCCCGCACACTTCGGGCCGGGCCCTCGAGCCCGGCCCTTTCATTTTCTCGGGCAGTCGCTGCGGCGAGGGCAGAGAGCGGCTCGTCGAGCCCCGTTGGCGCTCCTAGCGCACCTCCGTGCGCTCGGCGTCCGCCCAGAGACCCTCGATGTCGTAGAAGTCGCGCGTATCCTTGTAGAACAGGTGGACGATCACGTCGCCGAAGTCCATGAGGATCCACTGCCCGGCGCGCGTGCCCTCGATGCTGTACGGCCGCTCGCCGCGCTCCTTCATCTTGGCCTCGATGTTGTCGGCGATGGCGTTAAGCTGCGGCTCGCTCTCGGCCGACATCACCACGAGGTACTCCGCGTAGGAGGCGAGCCCGCGCACGTCGAGCACCACCACGTCGGTCGCCTTCTTCTCGAGGGCGAGCTGGGCGATGTCGAGCGCGATCTGGCGCGCCGGGTTCTCGGCTGGCTTGGCGCGGGCCTGAGTCTTCTTCCTGGCCGGGGTCCGCGTGGTCTTCTTTGCGGTGGTCTTCGCCGCGGCCTTGGCCGCAGGCTTTGCCGTGGTGGTCTTTGCCATGGATCTCCTTGCAGGCCGACGGCGTCCGCCGCCGTCCCTCTCTTCTTGTGCCCTGGGGGCCGCGACGCACTCTAGCGCAGAGCGACAGTCGAGAGTCGTGAGTCGAGAGTCGTGAGTTGGAAGCCGGGAGTCGACGCTTGGGCTTTGCTGGTCCGGCGGTCGATCGACGCAGCGCCTCTTCGCCAAGCGCTGCTCGAGCGGCCGCGCGCGACTTTGCCGGCTCCCGGGTGCGCCGTTTCGCCTAGGTGGGAGGCGCTGCCGGCACCGGGTGAGGCCAGTTCCTTAGTGCACGCCGTCGAGCGGACGGACAGAGGCGCTTGGCCGAAAGTAGGCGCTCGCTGAGCGTGCGAGGCCGTTTGGGACTGCGTCCATAGGGCTCTGCGCGGGTTCGCTCCTGAAAGGCCGGAAGCGCGCTGCGCGTTGTAGACATCGGAGCCCGAAACCTATACTCCGCGCGAGGAGCAAGACGGCGAGGGCCCGGCACCTGGAGGAAGACAGCCATTCAGCGCGACATTTTCGGAAACACTCTCGGACTCAAGCAGAACCAGCTCCAACGACTCCGCCACACCTTCCGGCGACGCGTCAGCTCCAGCGAGATCGTCTCTCCCGAGCTCGCGCGGCACCTCACCGAAATCTCCCGCGAGACCAACCGCCAGCTCGGCGTGCTGCTCAATCGCAAGGGCGAGGTCGAGCAGGTCATCGTCGGCGATGCGACCCACCTCGAGCTGCCCGACATCGGCCGCGCCCGCGCCGGACAGGTCCGCCTGCGCGGCCTGCGCCTGGTGCACACGCACCTGAAGGGCGAGCCGCTCACCCGCGACGACCTGACCGACCTCGCGCTGCTGCGCCTCGACGTGGTCGCCGCCATCGCCGTGCGCGACGACGGTCTGCCGGGCGAGATCCACTGGGCGCACCTGCTGCCCGACAACCCGAACAACGAGCTGTGGAAGATCGACCGGCTGCGCCAGGCGCACGACGCGGACATCGGCCTCGACCGGCTGATCGCTGGCCTCGAGGACGAGCTCGCCCGCCGCGCGGCCATGCGGCACACCGGCGGCGTCGAGCGCGCCATCCTCGTGGGCATGAGCCTCAACGGCAAGCGCGCCGCCGAGGACTCGATGTCCGAGCTCAAGGAGCTCGCCCGCTCGGCCGGCGTCGAGGTCCTCGACTGCATCGTCCAGGCCCGCCGCGAGGTCGACCCGCGCTACGTCATCGGCCGCGGCAAGCTGCAGGAGCTGGTGCTGCGCTCGATGCAGCAGATGGCGACGATGATCATCTTCGACACCGATCTGTCGCCCTCGCAGGCCCGGCACATCGGCGAGGAGACCAGCCTCAAGATCATCGACCGCACCCAGCTCATCCTCGACATCTTCGCCCAGCGCGCCCTGAGCGCCGACGGCAAGCTGCAGGTCGAGCTCGCGCAGCTCAAGTACCTGCTGCCGCGCCTGTCGGCCCGCGACGACTCGCTCTCGCGCCTGACCGGCGGCATCGGCGGCCGAGGCCCCGGCGAGACCAAGCTCGAGATCGACAAGCGGCGCGTGCGCGACCGCATCTCCAACCTCGAGAAGAAGATCGAACGGCTCTCCAACGAGCGCGCCGTGCGCCGGCGCCAGCGCAACCGGCGCGACCTGCCGGTCATCTCCATCGTCGGCTACACCAACGCCGGCAAGTCCACCCTGCTCAACGCGCTCACCTGCAGCGAGGTGCTCGTCGAGAACAAGCTCTTCGCCACCCTCGACCCGACCAGCCGCAGGCTGCGCTTCCCGCGCGATCGCGAGGTGATCATCACCGACACCGTCGGCTTCATCCGCGACCTGCCCAAGGACCTGGTCAACGCCTTCCGCGCCACGCTCGAAGAGCTGCTCGACGCCGACCTGCTGCTGCACGTGGTCGACGCCTCGGACCCGGCCTTCCCGGACCACATCCGCGCCGTCGAGGCCATCCTCGGCGACCTGGGGCTGCTGTCCACCCCGCGCATCCTGGTCTTCAACAAGAGCGATCGCGCCGACGCCGCGGCGCTCGCCGGGCACGAAGAGGGCGTCGCGGTCAGCGCGCTGCACCGCAGCGGCCTGGACCGGCTGCTCGAGCGCGCCGAGCGCGTGCTGTGGGCCGAGGGCCGCACCGACATCATCTCGGCGACCGCCGACGAGCTCATCGACGACTCGGTGGACAGGCTCGCCGGCGCGGCGAGCGGAGGGGTCACCCTCTTCGCCTGACGTTCGACTTGCTGCTCCCCGAGGGGCGCGCGGCTGCGCGCCCCTCCTCTTCTGCCTCATCCAAGCGGCGCGCCCTCGCCCGCGTTCGGCCGCCGCTCCCTTCCGCCAATCGTCGCCAGGGAGATCAGCCCACCGGCCGCGCCGATGGCCGCCGCGAAGAGCATCGCGCGCCGATAGCCTTCGGAGAACGCCTGCGTGCCCGCGAGCCCGGCGGTCTCCATCCCGCCGAGCGCCGGCAGCGCGGCGACCGCGAGCAGCCCTGCGATTCGGGCGATAGCGTTGTTGACGCCGGAGGCTGCCCCCGCGACCTCCGGCGAGACGCTCGTCAGCACCGCGGTCGTCAGCGGCGCGACGGTCGACCCGAGCCCCAGCCCGATCAACCCGACTCCCGGCAGCACGTCGATCATATAGGTGGCGTCGGCGCGCACGCCCGCGAGCAGCGCAAAGCCCGCTGCCGCCACCAGCGGGCCGAAGGTCATCAGCGGCCGAGGCCCGATGCGCGAGGAGAGCCGGCCGGCGAGCGGCGAGAGGACCAGCAACAGCGCGGTGAGCGGCGTGAGCGCGGCGCCTGTGACCAGCGGCGAATAGCCCACGACGCCCTGGAGCTGCAGCACCACCAGGAACATCGAGCCGCCCAGCCCGAAGTAGACCGTGAGCGTCGTCGCGTTGGCGCCCGAGAAGCGCTTCGAGCGAAAGATCTCGAGCGGCAGCATCGGGTTCGCCGCCCGCCGCTCGACGACGAAGAAGAGCGCCAGGCCGATGCAGCCGGCGATGCCCGAGGCGATGGAGAACGGCGGCCACCCGCTCGCCGGTCCCTCGATGAGGGCAAAGACGACTCCGCCGAGGCCCACGGAGACGGTGACCGCGCCGAGAAGATCGAGGCGGGCTGCGGCGGAGCGGCCAAACATCTCCGGAACGCAGCGCGCCGCGGCCCACGCGGCCAGGGCTGCGAGCGGCAGGTTGATGAAGAAGATCGCGCGCCAGGAGACCGCGCTGACGAGCCAGCCGCCCAAGAGCGGCCCGAGCGCGGTCGTCACGCCCGATAGCCCCGCCCAGAGCCCGATGGCGTAGCCCTGCTCCTCGGGGAGAAAGGCCCCGCGGAGGATCGCCAGGCTCCCGGGGACGAGCAGCGCCGCTCCGATGCCCTGGAAGGCGCGCGCGACGACCAGCAGCTCGATGGACGGGGCGAGCCCGCACAGCGCGGAGGCGGCCGCGAACCAGCCGAGGCCCACGAGAAAGACGCGCCGGCGGCCGTGCCTGTCGCCCAGCGCCCCGCCGAGCAGCAGCAGCGCGCCGAGCGTGAGCAGGTAGGCATCGACCGTCCACTGCAGCCCGGCGAGCCGCGCGTCGAGCTCGCGCCCGAGGGTCGGCAGCGCCACGTTCACGACCGTCTGGTCGAGGAAGGCCATCCCCGAGCCCAGGATGGTGGCGAGCAGAGTGCCGCGCCCGCGACGGCTCGAGACGCGCAATCCGGAGCTGGCCCTGCCCTCACCGCCGCCGTCGGTTCGCACTCGGTCCCCCGCGCCCCTCCGGCGGAAAGCGCGGGAGGCCTCGAATGACGACGAAAGCCGCTGCGCCGAGCGCTGCTCTTACCGAGGCCTCGGCCCCCTCGACAGGCCCGGCGCGATCGGCGAGCGCGCCGCGGGCCCGAGCCGCAACCGCTAGTCGCCCGACAACCCGCGAAGCCGCCAGATCTTGCGCTTGCTGATCGTCTGCTCGACGAGGATCCCGTCCTCCTTCAACGACCCGAGCAGCCGCGCGGTCCGGGAGACGTTCTGCTTGAGCTCCTTGGCGATCTTCTCCACGGGCAGGCCGCCGACCTCGCGGCGCAGCAGGGCGATGATCGCGCGCTTGTACTCGACCTTCGCCAGGCCGCTGATCTCGTCGGAGCGCAGCGTCGAGACGATGGCCACCGCGATAAGGCCGATGGTCCCGATGGCGAGCACCGGGTAGAGCACGAAGCCGTAGCGCTCTATCCAACTGATGTCGAGGTCGATCTCGACGTCGTCACCCGGCAGAGCGAAGAGCAGCTCGCCCCACCGGCCCAGGACCGACAGAAGCAGCAATGCAAGCTTGAAGACCAGTGTCAGCACGGGTGCGGATGCTAGGGGCCGCTCGGGGCACGGTCAAGAAGGCGCCGCAATCCGCGGCGCCATCGGGAGACGGCCGCCAGGCAGCCCTCCGGCCTGTCAGGGCGCGGGATTGAGCCGCCTTCCCCGGAGCTCGGCGCAGACCACCGGCCGATAGGGATCGCTGGAGACGATGCGCGCGCAGGCCTTGAAGATGGGCCCGCAGTCCGGCGGCTCGGGGTCGAGGTCGGAACAGGCGGGCGGCGGGTTGATCTCGAGGACGCCGACCTCGCCGGCGGTCCGGCCCTCGCTCGTCCCGGGCGCGATCTCGAGCGCATTCGGGCCGTCGGCCCAGGTGAAAGCCTCACATTCGACCGCCGTGGAGCCGGCGCAGGGGTTTCTGTCGGCGCAGCGCTGCGAGCAGTCGGTGTAGGGGTTGTTCGCGCCCTCGTCGCCCTCGACGATTTCGACCGCGCTCACCTGCAGCGGACCGGGGCCGGTGTTGTAGACGAGGTAGGGCCGCTGCTCGGGGCGATCGACCTGGAAGAAGACGTTCTCGGTGTAGACGAGCCCGACGCGCGAGGCGCCCCGCAGGTCGAGCTGGAAGGTCTTGGCGGCCGCGCCGACTCCGGCTCGCACGAGGATGGTGGCGGTGTCGGTGAGGTCGTTCGGGCACTCGTGGTGCGGCTTGTAGGTCACCTCGATCGACTGCGAGCGCGGCGGGTTCGGCTCGGCCTCGGTCGGATCCTCGGGCAGCTTGGCGCCGAAGGAGGGAGGGGCGAAGGTGAAGTCCGCGGTCGGCGTCGCGACGCCGCAGGGGTTGCGCCGGGCGGTCACGTCCTCGGCCATCTTGCCGCCGGTGAGCAGCCCGACGAGCGGCACCTGGGTGTTGCCCTCGTTCGAGATGGTCACCGTCGCCTTCTGAGACGACGGGCCGTCGGCGTCGAGCGCGCCGAAGTCGAGCTCGCCCGCGTACAGGAGGTTGCCCGAGGAGTCCTCGCGCGGCAGGCAGACCTGCTCGGCGCCCTCGAGCGCGTAGCAGAGCGTCAACTGCGCCGCCTTGCCCGTCCCGCGCAGCACGAACGGGACCTCGGGCTGCAGGTGCATGTCGGTGACGAGGATGAGCGAGACCTCGTCCTGGCGGCCCGCGATCGGCGCATAGCTGAATCTGGCGGAGACCTGGGAGCCGGGCAGCAGCGTGGTCTCGAGCTTGCGCAGCTCGCCGCTGAAGACGTCCGAGTCGAGCCGCGCCTCCTTGATCACCACCTGCTCGGTGCCCTGGTTCGCGACCGTGAGCGACAGGTCCTTGATGCCGCCCGCCTCGACCTCGCCAAAGTCGAGCGCCCGCGGCGTGAAGACGAGCTTGGGCTTCACCGCGTGGCCGATGAGCCTCACCTTCGCCTCGGGCTCGTCGCTGTCGTTGACCGCGACGAGCTCGCCGACGTGGTTCTCGTTCGCGTCGGCGTTCGGCTCCGTCGGCGCGTAGGTCACCTGGATCGTCGCTTCTTCGCCCGCGAGGAGCACCAGCGGGACCTCGGCGCTCACCGAGAAGGGCGCGGCGGCCTCGAACCGCTCGACGGTCAGCGTGGCGTTGCCCGCGTTCGAGACCTTCAGGGCCAGCGTGACCGTCTTGCCGACGCTGATGGTGCCGAACTGCAGATCTCCGCCCAGTTCGATGACGGCGGCGCGGCCCTCGATCTGCGAGCCTCCGCAGTCGCAGGCGGGAAGGAGAAGAGCGGCGGCGAGCCAGAAGAGCTTTCGCATGTCTCTCGACTTCTCGTTGGCCGGAGTTTCCACGCTGCCCTAGAGCTCCGGCTTGAGCTCACGGGTCATCAGGTCCGCCACGGCCTGCCGGGGCGGCTTTCCCTCGTACAGAATGCGGTAGACCTCGCGGGAGATGGGCATTTCGATCCTGAGCCTGTCGGCGAGCTGGCAGGCGCTCGCCGCGGTCTTGATGCCCTCGGCGACCGTGCGCCTGCCCTGGAGGATGTCCTCGAGCCGCTCGCCGCGCCCCAGGGCGATGCCGACCTCGCGGTTTCGCGAGAGCGCGCCCGTGCAGGTCAGGACGAGATCGCCCATCCCCGACAGCCCCGAGAGCGTGAGCGGATTGGCGCCGCGGCGCACCGCCGCGCGCGTCATCTCGGCGAGCCCTCGGGTGATGAGCGCGGCGCGGGTGTTGAGCCCGAAGCCGAGCCCCTCGGCGCAGCCCGCCCCCACGGCGATGACGTTCTTGAGCGCGCCGCCAAACTGCACGCCGACCACGTCGAGCGAGGTGTAGACGCGGAAGCTGTCGCTGGCGAAGGCGCGCTGCACATCGCGGGCGAGCCGCTCCCAGACCGACGCGACGGTGACCGCGGTCGGCAGGCGCTCGGCCACCTCGCGCGCGAACGAAGGTCCCGAGAGGACCGCGAGGTACGGGTGGCGCTCGACCGGCAGCACGTCCTCGAGCACCTCGGTCATCGTGAGCAGGCTCTCGTTCTCGATGCCCTTGGCGACCGTGACGATGGGGATGCTCGCCGGCAGCAACGGCACAAGCTGCTGCGCGATGGAGCGGGTGACGTGCGAGGGGACCGCGAGCACGACCATCTCCGCGCGGTCAGCCGCCTCCGCGAGCTCGGCCGTCGCGCGCAGGTCGGGAGGCAGCCGGATCCCGGGCAGGTAGAGCGCGTTCTCGCGCCGCTCGTTGATGGCCGGCACCACCTCGGCTTCATAGGCCCAGAGCCTGGCCGAATGTCCCTTGCTCGCGAGCAGGCTGGCGAGCGCCGTGCCGAAAGCCCCGGCGCCGATGACCCCGACGCGCATGCGTTCTCCGATCGACAGTGAGCCTGCAATAGAGCAGGCCGGCCAGGCGGGATCAAGGCGGCGGGGGAACGTCGGAGTCGCAAGTCCTGAGTCCTGAGTTCTGATTTGGGAGCCCTAGGTCGGAACCGACTGCCCGGGGCTTCCCCCGACGAGCCTGGGCGCCTGCTCGAGATTGCCGCACGCCGCAAGGAGCGAATCCGAGGCCCTGTCAAAGGTGGCGAGCGGCGAGCCCGGGCCTGCGAATCAAGTCCGCAGCACCCACTCCCAACTCAAGACTCAGAGCTCACAACTCACCCGTAGACATGCCGCACGACGCCGCTGTCGAGCTCTATCGCCAGAACCCGGTGGTTGTTCGTGTCCGCCACGTACAGCACCCGATCGGACACCGCGAGGCCCTGCGGCTCGAAGAAGAGCGCGGTGCTCTCGTCGGCCTCCAGCGGCAGGAACGGTATCGCCTCCTCGCGAGCGATCTCCCGGGTGATAGCGTGCCCGTTGCCGAAGAGGGCACGCACCCGGCCGGTCGCCGGGTCGAGCGCCTTGATCCGATGGTTGAAGGTGTCGGCGATGGAGAGCTCCGACTCGCCGAACGCGACGCCCATCGGATGGGCGAAGCGCACCTCCTCGCCGACCCCGTCCTCGTCCCCGGTGACGAAGAGATCGCCTCCTGCGAGGGTTTCGAGCTGTGCGGTCTCCAGGTCGAGCTCGCGCGCGCACGAGCTCTCCGAATCGGCGATGAAGAGCCGGCCGTCCGGAGCGAGCGACAGGCCCGATGGCTGGGCGAGCGCGCCAAAGCGCGCGCTCCCGTCCACCCGCGCCTCCCGGCCGTCGCCGGCCAGCAGCTCGAGCAGGCCCTTGTCCGGCGCGAAGGACCAGAGCTGGTGGGTCCCGGCCATCGCGACATGGAGCCGGCCGCGCGACGGATCCCAGGCGAGGTCCCAGGGCGAGCGCAGCGGCACGCGCAGCGCGTCGAGCGGCCCCGGAGGCAGCCTTCGGGCGAGCTCGCCGGTCCCGGCGACGGTGCGCACCTCGCCCGTGCGCAGGTCGATCATCCGAATGGCGTGGTTGCCCGTGTCCGCGACCCAGAGCACCTCGGCGGCCGGATCGAGCGCCATGCCGTTCGGCGCGTTGAGCTCGGCGCGCTCCCCGGAGGCGTCGATGAGGCCGGGGTGGCCGCTGCCGAACCGGCGCAGCTCGTGTCCCTGGTAATCGTCGCGCAGGACGAGCTCGACGATCTGGTTGTGGGCAGTGTCGGCGATGAACAGCCGGTTGCCGTGCGCCAGAACCTTACCCGGCCAGGCGAGCGCGCCCGCGGGCGCCGGGTCGGTCTTCACGGGCAGCGGCGCGTTGTTCAGCGCGACGCCGCGCTCGCGCTGCTGCTCCAGCACCTTGAGCACCAGGTTCTCGAGCTGCTGCGCCTCCGCCTCCCCTGCCGCCTGACCGACGACGTAGCCCTCGGCGTCGATGACCACGAACGTCGGCCACGCGCTCACCCCGAAGTCGTCCCAGAGGCGCTGCTCGGAGTCCATGACCACCGGGTGCTTGACCCCGTGCCGCGAGAGGGCCGCGCGCACCATCGGCGCGCGCTTCTGGGAGCCGAACTTCGGCGTGTGGACGCCGATGAAGGCGATGGGCTGGCCCGCAAGGTGTTCCTCGACCCGCGCGATGGCCCGCAGGTTGTGCAGGCAGTGGATGTTCGAGTAGGCCCAGAAGTGCAGGACGGCCACCTTCCCGCGCAGATCCCCGAGCTGCAGCGGCCGCTCGACGTTGAGCCAGTCGACGTACTCGCCCGAGAGCTGCGGCGCATGGACCGAGCACGGCTTGAGGGAGTGCAGATTCATGCGGCAAATCTAGTGACGCTTCACCACGCTCCAACAACCGCTCGCGAGGCCGTCTCTCCATCGGCCGAATGAGCCGGTGGCTGGCTGCGCGTTCTCCGGCAGGCACAGAGGGATGCCTCGCCGCTTTGTTGACGCTAAGAGCCCGAGGCCGCTCCCAGCCGATCGCACCCCTAGTCGAAGGCAGCGGTGAGGCGCTCCCTCGCGCGAAAGGCGCGCCGGGGGTTTGCGGTATAAGGGCAGGCCAAACCGGTCCCTCGAGCGACCAGACGAAGTGAGGCAAGCGCATGGCAAAGCGCGACGACGACGATCGCCCGAAGCTCTCGTGGAGCGAGATCGACAAGCTGCGTGACAAGGCGCGCTCGCGCGAGCGAAGCCGCGACCAGAGGTCGCAGGAGCGCGTCCAGCGCACCTCGGCCTACGGTCATTACAAGGCCCAGGTCTCCAAGATGTTCGAAGGCGGCGAGATCCCGGAGGCGCTGCGCGAGAAGCTCGACCCGACCGGCGAGCTCAAGGCGCGCGACGACCTGCTCAAGCGGATCAAGAAGCTCGCCCCCGAGGACCGGAAGGCGTGGGCCGACGCGGTGCGGGAGTACGTGGACAAGTTCCAGCTCCCCGAGGACGTGTACCTGCTCGGCGAATGGCTCGACCATCCGCGCGACCAGGTCGTCGAGAAGACCCTCGGCAAGCTCGAGCTGCTCGCCGCCGACGGCGTGCTCGGCGGCAAGAAGAAGGTGCCCGCGGCGATAGAGCAGCGGCTGCGCGCCCTCGAGATGTCCAGCGACGACCCCGAGCTGAAGGAGCGGGCCAAGGCGCTGCGCGAGAGGCTGCGGTGAGCCGGCTCACCATGCCCTCGCAGCGGCTGACGCTGCCGGTTTCGCACGGCGGGCTCGAGGCCCTGCTCAACGAGCCGGAGCGCCCGCGCGCCGCCGCGGTGGTCTGTCATCCCCACCCGCTGCAGGGCGGGACGATGAAGAACTCGGTGGTCCACCGCCTCGCCGCCGGGCTCTACGAGTCGGGCATCGCCGCCCTGCGCTTCAACTTCCGCGGCGTGGGCGCCTCCACCGGCTCGTACGGCGGGGCGACAGGCGAAGAAGAGGACGTGCGCGCCGCGCTCGACTTCCTGCAGGCGCGCCACCCGGCGCTGCCGCTCTGGGTCGCAGGCTTCTCCTTCGGCGCCCGGGTCGGCCTCTCGGTCGGCGTGCGCGATCCGCGGGTCGAGCGCCTGCTCGGCGTGGGGCTCGCGCCGAGCCTCTTCGACCTCTCGTTCCTCGAGAACGCGGCCAAGCCCAAGGCCATCATCCACGCCGAGCGCGACGAACTCGCGAGCATGACCGAGCTGCGCGCGCTCTTCGAGCGGATGCCCGAGCCCAAGCTGCTGCGCGTCGTGCCGGAGGCGACCCACCTCTTCGCCGGCAAGCTCGATGAGGTCGCCCGGGCCATCCGCGAGGCGATTCGCTGGCTCGAGTCGGCTCCAGGCACGGCCTGATCCGGCCCGACCACTCAGCCCCGGGCCCGACTACTCAGCCCCGGCTTCGCCCCTCAGCCCCGGCTCGCCGCCTCCAGCGATCGCGCGACCGCCCGCGCCAGATCGAGCACCACCTTCGCGTCCTCGGGCGCCAGCGGCTCCTCCTCGTCGAGCTCGGCCTCGCCCACCACTTCGACCAGGTACCTGTCGAGCGCCGGCTGCGGCACCTCGGACGACTCGCGGGCATTTTGAAGCTCGGCCATCGTCACCTGCCGCGGCTTCGCCTTCGGCCGCGCGAGCCCGTACATCGCCCAGATCTCGAAGGCGAGCGCGTCTGCGGTCTCGACGGCGACCGGCGCCTCGCCTGCCTCGAACCGCACGGCCTCGGCGAGCTCTGACTGCGTGTTCTCGTAGCGGTGCTCGAGCCGCTCGAGCTCGCGCTCGGGCAGATCCGCCAGGTAGCGCCAGGCCGCCTCGACGAACTCGTCGCTCCATTCCCCCTCGCCCACGGGCGCGGGCGCCGGCGCCGGCTCTCGCTCTGCCTCGCTCTCGGGCGCGGCGGCCGCAGGCTCGACCGGCCCGCCGGCCGCGAGGCGATCCCAGAGCCCGAAGAGGTTGGCGTAGAGCCGCAGCGCGACCTCGGGCGCCGGGAAGCGCGGCTCGCCTTCGAACAGCCGGGGAAAGACCGCGCTCGGCTCCTCGCCCTTGGCCTGGGCCGCGCTGAGCCGCTCCTTCACCGCCGCGACATCTAGCCGCGCGCCCGCGGCCTGCAGCAGATCGGCGAGCACCTCCTCGCCTTCGTAGACGCGGGGCAGCGCAGGCATCGGACCTCGGGGTCGTCGGGCCATCTTCTCTGTCTCCTCCTCGAAAGGGCGCGCGATTGTATGCCGGTTGGCCGGGCGCGGCGGCGCGGGCTCTCTGCGGCTCCGGGGCGACCGGCGGCGATTGGCCGTGGACCGCGCCGCCGTCCATCCACCTGCCCGCGCGCTTCTTGTGTGCCTTCCTGCCCAGTGTTGAATGGCGCACTTGTCGAGTCGCCAGAAGCTGCGGACCGTAAACCTAGGGTCCGCACTTGGGAGGTCGCAGTTGCGCTTTTTCGCCATCGAACCCTGGGAGCAGTGGCTGAGGGCGCTGCTCGCGCGCTCGCCGCTCGCGCGGCCGGGCGGGCAAACCTCGACGGAGGACGAGCTCGCCGAGGTCATCGGGCTCCAGTCGATCGACGAGGCCAGCATCGGCCGTTCGCCGAGCTTTCCCTTTGCCCAGCGGCGCGCCTACGACCCCTACCGCACCGTCTACTTCGACGAGGGCAGCGGGCCCCCGCTCGTCTTCGTGCACGGGTTAGGCGGCAACGTGACGCACTTCGAGTTCGTCGCCCGCGAGCTCGCCAACGATCACCGCGTCGCCGGGCTCGACCTGGTCGGCTTCGGGGCGAGCGCCAAGCCGCGGGTGCGCTACGAGATCGAGCTGCTGCGCGATCACCTCCTCGCCTTCCTGGAGGAGCGCGACCTTCGCGGCGCGGTCGTCGTCGGGCACTCGCTCGGCGGTGCGGTCGCGGTCGCCGCGGCGCTCGAGCGCCCCGATCTGATGAAGGGCCTGGTCCTGCTCGGCGCCGCGGGCCTCGCGCCGCTGCCGTGGTGGATGAGGCTGAGCGCGCCGCTCCTTCTTTGGGAGCTGCCGCTCTTCTACCTGTTGCAGCTCACCGCCGGCCTCATCCTCGACCAGGTCTTCGTCGACTCGCCCGAGGAGAACCCGTACGTGCGCCACTTCCGCCAGGCCTCGATGCAGGACCGGTCCGGCTTTCCGAATCTGCGCGACTTCGCCCGGGTCTCGACCACGGCCGTTCGGGCGCTCATCCGCAGCGACTTCTCGGGCCGGCTCCAGAGCCTCAGCGTCCCCGTGCTCGCGCTCTGGGGCGACTCCGACAAGCTCGTCGCTCTGCCAGGCGTGCGCGAGAGCATCGAGCGGCTGCCTCGAAGCCGCCTGGTCGTGCTCGAGCGCTGCGGGCACCTCTCGATGATCGAGCGGCCTCGCGAGGTGGTCGCCGAGGTGCGCCGCTTCCTCGCCGACCCGCCGTAGGGGAAGCCGCGGACCGCGGCCCTCCCAGCGCCCGCCCTTCGGGCCGTCCGCACGTGCCTCGAAGTGACACGCGCGCGGCGTGCTGAGGGCGCCGCTTGTGCCCCGCGGTTGGATGCGCGCCGT
>JBMNNX010000025.1:0-38015 GCA_050942745.1 Myxococcales bacterium | reverse complement strand
CAGGCCGAGCGACTCCAGGCTGCACCGCGCCAGGGGCTTCGGGGTGAGCCGGCGGGCGCGTGACCCCGGGCTGAGCGGGCCGCGCAGCGCCGGGTTGGACCGGACGCACCGCGCCGGGCTGCCGCGGCGCGACCCCTTCGCTCGCCTGGCCCTGCATCGGCGCCGCAGGCCTGGCGCCCGGTGTCGCTGCAGGCCTCACGCCGGCGGGCGGGGCGCCGGCGGGCCTCGCGGCTGGAGCGACTGGCCGCGCAGGCTGCGCGGGAGCCGAGGGCCTCGCGGGCGATGCGGCCGGGCGGCCGGAAAGAACGGGGGGAGCGGGAGGTTTGCGCGGAGGCTGCTCTGACATTGTGCCGATTCAGTCGATGGCGGTCGGTGAAGCGGGGAAGGTGCCAAGCCTTCCCCGCCAGGATCACGCGGCCTCGTGGCCGGCGAGCTGGATTTCCCTGTGCGCCTCCATGCTGGCCTGGATGTCCTCCTCGGACAGGCCAGACGACAGGCTGATCGTCGTGGAGGTGCGCTGGCCGGTCTCGACGTCGGTCGCCGAGACGTTGACGATGCCGTTGGTGTCGATCTCGAAGGTGACCTCGATCTTCACCTCGCCGCGGTACCCGATGCGAAAACCCGAGAACTCGAACTCGCCCAGAAGCTCGCACTCATCGGCGCGGTTCGACTCGCCCTGGTAGACCTTGATCTTGACCCGGTCCTGCCCGTCGCGGCTGGTGACGAAGGTCTTCGACTGCTCGATGGGGATAGGCGTGTTCTTGTCGATGATCTTCTCGGTGAAGCCGCCGACCGTCCCGATGCGCAGGGTCAGCGGAGTCACGTCGAGCAGCCGGTGCTTGGCGCCGCCGGCGGAGGCCAGCGCGTACGCCTGCAGGGCCGCGCCCAGGCCGACGACCTCGTCGGGGTCGACCTCGGTCATCGGCTCTCTCTGGAAGTAGTGGCGCACCGAGGTGCGGATGATCGGCAGGCGGGTCGGACCGCCGACCAGGATCACCGCGTCGATGTCTCCCGCGGTCATCCGCGCGTTTTGCAGGGCCTCGTCGCAAACCTTGAAGGTGCGCTGCACGAGGTCCATGACCATGCGGTTGAACTGCTCCTCGGTCAGCGTCGCCTGCAGGTCGAGGATGTTGCCGGCGCCGTCCTGGCAGATCGACTGGCAGACGATCTGCGCGGCGCCGTCGCGGCCGACGTCGATCTTGGCGCGCTCGGCCGCGTCCTTGAGCATCTGCAGGCAGTACTTGCTCTGCGTCAGATCCAGGCCCGTGCGGTCGAGGAAGTCCTGCGCGAGCCACTGCATGATGCGGTCGTCGAAGTCGTCGCCGCCGAGGTAGGTGTCGCCGGCCGTGGCGAGCACCTCGAAGACGTCGGTGCCGATCTCCAGGATCGAGACGTCGAAGGTGCCGCCGCCCAGGTCGTAGACGACCACGCGCTGGTTGACGTCGCGCCCGCAGCCGTAGGCGAGCGCGGCCGCGGTCGGCTCGTTGAGGATGCGCAGCACCTCGAGCCCGGCGATGCGGCCGGCGTCCTTGGTCGCCTGGCGCTGGTTGTCGTTGAAGTAGGCCGGCACGGTGATGACCGCCTTGGTCACCTCGCGGCCGAGGTAGCTCTCGGCGATGGCCTTCATCTCCTTGAGCACCAGCGCGCTTATCTCCGGCAGCGAGAAGGTCCGGTCGTGCACCTGGATGCGCACCGAGTTGTTCGGGCCCTCGACGATGGCGTAGGGCATCACCGCCTGGGCCTTCTTCACCTCGTCGGAGAAGTAGAAGCGGCCGATGAGGCGCTTGGCCGAGTAGATGGTGTTCTCGGCGTTGGCGATGATGTTGCGCTTGGCGGCGTTGCCGACCAGCACCGTGCCGTCATCGAGGAAGCTGACGACCGAGGCGTGCGTGCGCTCGCCCCATTCGTTCGGGATGACCGTGGGGACGCCGTTCTCGACGTAGGAGACGCAGCAGTAGCTGGTGCCCAGGTCGATGCCGATGGCGATGTCGTCTGCCATTCAGGAAACCTCTTCGAAGCGGGCCGAGCGGCCGCCCGGGGAAGCTGGAGTGGTGCGGTCTTGTCAAGGACGCCCGCTGGCTGGCAGGAGGGCGAAAACCTAGCAAGGGCGCGAAGAAACGGGGGGAATTCTAGTGGCCTCTTCTCCGCACTGTCAAACGGGCGCGCCCTTCGGGGCGGGGCGAAAAAACGCTGGTCTACCCGCGGAGTTAGGGCGCCTGCACCGGGCGCGAGCGCGACTTGCCGCTCTCTTCGGCCGACCGCTACTGTTACCGAAAGAAGGAAGCCTTCCCGCCATGTCTTCGACCCTCGCGATCCTTACTTCGGACCGGCACCTTCTGCGCTGTCAGGTCGAGCTGCTCAAGGCCCGCCGCGCGCCCGAAACAGGGGGGCGCACCGGGTCCATCGGCCTGGCCTACGTCGACGCCGACGCCGTCCTGCTGCGCAAGAAGCCCGGTGACATCGAGGGGTTGGACCTGAGCGGCCTGGTCGCCGACGTCGCGAGCGAGGCGCTGTTCTTCCACGCCGGGCCGCTGCTGACCCGGGTCTTCGCCGACGAGGACGCGATGCCCTTGCGCTTCCGGCGCTGGATGTTCATCCACGCGGGCAGCCTCGGCTCGCCGGTCGCAAGCCACGCGGCCCTCTGGCGCGAGCTGCCCGACTTCCTCAAGCGCCAGGTGAAGGGCACGACCGCGAGCGAGCTCGTCTTCTTGAGCTTCATCAAGAAGCTGCGCGACGAGGGCCTGTGCGACGACTTCGACATCCCGCCGCCTCTGGTCGGCCGGCTGATGGCCGAGACGGTGCGCCGGGTCGAGCAGCTCGAGCGCGAGGCGGGCCGGGTCGGCAACCTCGGCTTCCTGGCGAGCAACGGCCGGGTGATGGTGGCGACGCGCCTCAACTCCGGCCGGCTCGACTACGCGCTGCTCGAGGGGATCGCCCGCTGCGAGCGCTGCGGGATCAGCGAGAGCACGCCCGATTCGCACCCGCTGCTGCGCGCGCACCGCCAGCTGCGAGCCGTGGTGCTCGGGAGCGGCGGGCCTGCCGCCGACGACTCCATCGAGGTGCCCGAGGGCTCGCTGGTGACCGTGGGCCACAACCTCGAGGTGCAGATAGCGCCGCTCGCCTAGGCGGTCGGGCGGCCCCCGAGAGCCCGCATCTGCTCGCCCCGCGAGGCCGCGAGAGTCCGCGCGGGCCCCCTTCAGGGCGACCGGGGGCGGACGCTCAAGGCCGCTGGCTGTTCGCGAGCGCGGGCCGCGCCGCCTGTCCGCGCGACTTGTGGCGGGGCGCGGCGGTGCGAACCGTTGCGCCAACCACTCTCAGTTCGCGAGGAAGCCCGTGTTGAACCGCCGTGAATTCATCGAGGCCGCGCTCGCCGTAGCCGTCGCCGCGAGCGCCCAGTCGGCGACCGGGTGCAGCTCGAACAAGGGATCGGCCAAGTCGGCCCCCGGCGAGGTGCCGCGCCGCGCGCTCGGGCGCAGCGGTGTCTCGGTCTCGGCCCTCGGGCTGGGCGGCTGGCACATCGGCATCCAGGACAGCGAGGAGGAGAGCATCCGCATCATCCGCTCGGCCATCGATGGCGGCATCACCTTCCTCGACAACTGCTGGGCCTACAACGCAGGCCACAGCGAGATCCGCATGGGCAAGGCGCTGCGCGACGGCTACCGCGAGCGCGCCTTCGTGATGACCAAGTTCGACGGCAGGGACGCCCAGACCGCCACCGAGCAGATCGACGAGTCGCTGCGCCGCCTCCAGACCGACTACATCGACCTGCTGCAGCTCCACGAGGTCATCTGGGAGCAGGACCCGCAGTTGATGTTCGCCTCCGGCGGTCCGGCCGAGGCGATGCTCGCCGCGCAGAAGGCCGGCAAGGTCCGCCTGCTTGGCTTCACCGGGCACAAGTCGCCCGACATCCACCTGCGCATGCTCGAGGAGGCCAAGGCCCACGGGTTTCGTTTCGACGCGGTGCAGATGCCGCTCAACCTGCTCGACGCGCAATTCGATAGCTTCGAGAAGAAGGTCCTCCCGGTGCTGCTGAAGGAGGGGATCGGGGTGATCGGCATGAAGCCGATGGGCTCGGGTTACTTCGTGTGGGACAAGGTCGCCGAGCCCGAGGAGTGCTTGCGCTACGCGCTGAGCCTGCCGACCAGCGTGGTGATTACCGGGTGCGATTCGATGCAGATACTCGAGCAGGCTCTGGAGATCGGCCGCCGGTTCGAGCCGATGAGCGAGCAGGAGGCGGACGCGCTACTCGCGAGGACCGAGCAGGCCGCCCGCAGCGGCGCGCACGAGCTGTACAAGACGACGCACCGGTTCGACGGTACCTACCAGAACAAGAGCTTCCTCGGTCCGCGCGCGCCCGACGGCGCCCCGGCGCCCGGATAGGCGGGCACTCCTGTCCTCGGTCGCGCTTCCGCGCTCGCGCGCGCCGACAGGATTCAGCGCGACCAGGCGGTCCGCGCCCGCGCCAGCTCGACGCCGCTCTGCGCGTTGCAAATCCGGTGGACGAGGCGAGCCTCGGCTCCGCCGGAGCTCTCTTCCCGAGACTCGGAGACGACCTCGTCGCCGTAGAGGGCCTCGGCCCGATAGCCCACCTCCAGCTCAGTGGGCTGTTGCCGGGAGGCGAGCTCGGCGGGCGCGCTCTCGAGCGCCCACTGCACGTAGACGGCGTGGTTGACGTGCCGGTTGAGGTCGAGGTCGCGGAGCATGGCCCGAAGGCGGACCGATCGCTCGGCGGCTTCGAGCCCGGGCAGGCGAGAGAACGAATCCTCGAGCGCGCGCCGCTCGAGCAGGAATTCCGGGGGGAGGGCTCGCGCGGTGGGAAGGGGCTGCTGGGCCTCCAGGTCGAAGACCACCCAGGAGCTCGTCCCGACCGCGAGGGGCGCTCCGTCCGCGAGGGCGATCTCGAAGTCCCGAAGCGCGAACATCTCCTGCAGGCCCGACGGCCAGGTCGTCACCTGCACCTCTTCGCCGAGCCGCGGATAGCGATCGACGCGCAGGTGGTAGCGCGACAGCAGCCAGGCGCGCCCGAGGGCCAGCAGGTCGCCGACGCCGAGCTTCCAGCTCGCCGCGTGGTTGCCGGCGGCCTCCTGGACGTAGTTCATCAACGTCTCGAGCCGTGCCTCGCCGCGCGGGGTCACTTCGTAGGCGAAGACGCGAAAGCCTTGTTTCCAGACAAGCTCCATGGCCACTCCTGCCCCCACGGGCGGCGGATGCTAGCCAGCGTCGGGCCTCGGGCAAAGCGGATACGACCGGCCGGGAGCCGGCCGCCCCTCGCCGGCCAGCGCGGGTGATCGGGGGCGCGGTGCTCGGAGCGAGGTCGAGTCCGACGTCGAGGCCGCGCGGGTCTGCGCGGTCGAAGCAAGCGCCCGCGGGAGATGCGTTCCCGCCGCGAAGCGCGCGGACGACGGAAGCACGGGCAGGCAACCGGCGCCGCGGGAACAGGTGAACGAAACGTTACATCGCCGATCGTCCGTTTTCCGACCTCGAAAACCGGTGCTCGGCCAGCCGATCGTGCCTTTTCGGGTCGCCGAGACTGGCGATCGGCCAGCCGATCGCCCGTTTTCCGACCCCCAAACCGGTGCTCGGCCAGCCGATCGTGCCTTTTCAGGTCGCCGAGACTGGCGATCGGCCAGCCGATCGCCCGTTTTCGGACTCGAAAACCGGTGCTCGGCTGGCCGACCGGGCGTTTTCGGGCCGTCGCGACTGGCGATCGGCCAGCCGATCCTCCCGTCTTTCGGCCTGAAAGGGGTGCCCGGCCTTACCGGATGGGGCGTTTTCGGCCCGGACGGTGAGCGCCGGCATGTCCTCGCGCTCGCGTCGACCGTTTCGGATGGCCGACGAACGGGTGTGCCCCGTTTCGGGGCGTCAGCGCTCGTTGTGCGCATCAAGGCAGCAAGGGGTTGAATTCACTGGTGAGGCGATAGATGCCTGCCTTGGCGAGACAAGGGTTGGAAGGCGGACTTGCGACGCTTTTGCCGCCGAGGCTCCCGCCGGGGCCTCTCCTGATCTCGCCGAAGGGGTCCGGACTGGCCCGGGCTCACCGCGCCGGGCGAGCCACAGTAGAGCAAGCGCGTGGGCGCAAAGGCGGTCTCCCTGCCTGGTCGGCCGCCGGCGGCGCAGCGCACAGGGGCGTGCAGCTTGGTCGCGGCCGCCGCCCGCGAGGCGAGCGCCACCCCGAGCGCACAGCCTGAGCAGCGGCTTTGCGAAAGGAGGACCGGGCGTTGACGAACCCGAACGACGTCTCCTAGAGTGCGCCCCCAATAAGGTACCTGTGAAAGGACCAGCTATGCCCCAGGTAAACCTGATTCTGACCCTCCCGCAGAGCGCGGTCGTGGCGACTAGCCTCGGCATCGACGAGCTTGGCTGGCACCGCAGCCCGGGCTCGGCCAAGTACTTCCACGGCCGGTCGATCTTCTTCGAGCTCGCGCACGAGGACGGCAAGCCTCAGTTCCAGTTCCTCGAGGAGGGCGGCTGGCGCGATGCGAGCGCCGACACCCAGGCCGCGCTCAAGGCGATCCTGGCCGGCAAGCGCACCAAGACCGCTCTCTCGAACCAGGCGATGACCTGCATCCCGGTCGAGGCCATCAAGAGCTGCCACCTCGTCAAGACGAGCGGCCGCGCACTCACCCTCCAGGGCCCCAAGCCGCTCTACGAGTTCCCGACGCACAAGTGCGATGAGTCGCTGACTCCTGACCAGGTCGCCGTGCACATCGGGCGCGAAGCGAAGGCCGAGCGCCCGCACCGGGTCTACATGATCCTCGCGCCGGTCGAGATGCTGGTGATGTCCGACCTGACGCCCATCGAGTACGCGTGGTACGCCACGCACCGGCCGGGCAAGGTCTTCCGCACGCTCGCCTTCGCCGAGCTCGTCGGGGTCACCCAGCGCAGCATCGTCGCCGAGGGCGTGCTGAGGCAGGCGGCCGAGGAGCTGGCGACCAAGGGCAAGAAGACCAAGACCCTCTCGTCCGGCGACCTGCTCAACCGCGTGCCGTTCCAGGACTGGATCGGCTACGGCAATTCGAACGAGGGCGGCCTCTACGTCGCCGACCGCAACAGGATCCTCGTCTGGCGCTTCCCCGACCCGATTCCGTCGTCGTGGAGTCGCGCCGAGGGCTGAGGCTCGAAGGCTCGCCGCGAGGCGGGCCTTTCGTGCATGAAGGGATCGATTCGGCCTTCCTTACTTTTCCAGGGCATCCAGGCCACGCCGTCGCTCGAAGCGAAGCCCCCACGTCGGCGCGACCTGCAGGAGCGCAGGCTCCCGAGCAGTCCAACCACGCGTGTTTCCGGGGCCGTCACGCGACCTCGGTGAAGGGCAAAAACGATGCGCCAAATGCTCGTCCGACTACTTCGAAAACCGTCCGTGAGAAGGTACTACCTGCTGGCGTTGCTCACCTTCTTCGCCACCGCCGGCCTCTGGTTGCCCGGGGCGCATGCCTCGACCGGGCAGGAGGGCGAGGGGTTCAAGTTCTTCGCCCTCTTCTCGGACCCGCGCTACACGACGATGGAGATCGTCGCCCTGCTCTCCGTGCTCGCCACCGCCTTCGCGGGCCTGGGCTACGCCTTGATGCTGGTGCGCCAGGTCTACCGGGCCGACACCGGCACGCAGAAGATGCAGGACATCGCCGCCGCGGTGCGCGAGGGCGCCGACGCCTACCTGAAGGCCCAGTTCCGCAAGATCGGGCCGCTCATTCTGGTCATCACCTTCCTGCTCGCCGTGCTCTACACCGGCCATGAGCCGGCCTTCCGGTGGGGGCGCGCGGTCGCCTTCCTGATGGGCGCCATCTTCAGCAGCCTGGTCGGCTTCGTCGGCATGCGCCTGGCGACCGCGGGCAACCTGCGCGTCGCCGCGGCGGCCAAGCACTCGTACGGCGAGGCGATGCAGCTCGGCTACCGCACCGGCACGGTCACCGGCATGCTCACCGACGGCCTGGGCCTGCTGGGCGGCACGCTCATCTTCCTGGTCTTCGGCGAGCACGCCTACGAGGCGCTGCTGGGCTTTGGCTTTGGCGGCACGCTGCTCGCGCTGTTCATGCGCGTCGGCGGCGGCATCTACACCAAGGCGGCCGACGTGGGCGCCGACCTGGTCGGCAAGATCGAGCAGGGCATCCCCGAGGACGACCCGCGCAACGCGGCGACCATCGCCGACAACGTGGGCGACAATGTCGGCGACTGCGCCGGCATGGCCGCCGACATCTTCGAGAGCTACGAGGTGACCATCGTCGCCGCGATGATCCTCGGCATGGCCAGCTTCGGCCACAAGGGCGTCATCTTCCCGCTGCTGGTGCGCGGCATCGGCGTGCTCGGGTCGATCATCTCGACCTACACCGTCAAGGCCGGCCCCAACGACACCTCGGACACCGCGCTCAAGAGCGTGCACCGCGGCTTCTGGATCGGCTCGGTGATCAGCGTGACCGGCTTCCTGATCCTGGGCTTCTTCTACCTGCGCTTCGACGCCGCCTACCTCGCGGGCAACCCGGTCTCGCGCGCCGGCTTCCCCAACGGCGACCCGACGGCGCTGCCGGTCTGGGCGAACCTGGGCATCGCCGGCCTCGACATGCGCCCGGCGCTCACCTGCCTCATCGGCGTGATCCTCGCGGTCCTGCTCAACAAGATCACCAGCTACTACACGCACACCAAGTACAGCCCGGTCCAGGAGCTGGCCAAGAGCTGCCAGACCGGCCACGCGACCAACATCATCTCGGGCTTCGCCGTCGGCTATGAGAGCACCGTGATGACGCTGATGATCATCGTCGGCGCCCTGATGCTCTCGGTGATCGCCTACGTCGGCACCCCGCCGATGTTCGTCGCCTACGGCGTCGCCATGGCCGGCATCGGCATGCTCACCCTGACCGGCAACACCATCTCCATGGACGTCTTCGGCCCGGTGGCCGACAACGCCAACGGCATCGGCGAGATGGGCTACGACAAGGAGGAGATGGAGAAGGAGAACCCGGGCTCCTACAAGCGCGCCCGCCAGATCCTCGCCGACCTCGACGCGGTCGGCAACACGACCAAGGCCGAGACCAAGGGCATCGCCATCGGCTCGGCGGTCATCGCCGCCTTCTCGCTGTTCTCTTCGTTCATCGCCACCATCGCGGTGGGCAGCGAGGACAAGATCCACCTGATGACCGAGGCGATGTACCACGCCGAGGCGGGCCGCATCACGGTGGCCGCCCCGACGGTCCTCATCGGCGTGCTCATCGGCGGCGCGGTGCCTTTCATCTTCAGCAGCATGCTTATCCGCGCGGTCGGGCGCGCCGCGTTCTACATCGTCAAGGAGTGCCGCCTGCAGTTCCGCGACAAGGGGATCCTCGACGGCACCAAGAAGCCCGACTACGGCCGCGTCGTGGACATCTGCACCGTGACCGCGCAGAAAGAGCTCATCGGCCCAGGGCTGATGGCCGTCGTCGTCCCGGTGGCGGTCGGCTTCGGGCTCGGGCCCTACGCGCTCGGTGGCTTCCTCGCCGGCACCATCCTCGTCGGCCAGCTCTTGGCGGTCTTCATGGCCAACGCCGGCGGCGCCTGGGACAACGCCAAGAAGCTCATCGAGGACGGCGTCTACGGCGGCAAGGGCTCCGAGGCCCACAAGGCCGCGGTCACCGGCGACACCGTCGGCGACCCGCTCAAGGACACCGCCGGCCCGGCGCTCAACCCGCTCATCAAGGTGATGAACATGGTCAGCCTGCTCGTCCTCGGGCCGGCGCTGGCCTACAACATGAGCGCCCCGCGCGCCCCGACGGACGGGGCCCGCTGGGTCGGCCTGATCGTGCTGCTGCTGACCGCCGCCGCCGTCGTCTGGGCGGTGCGCCAGAGCAAGCGCGAGGCCCCGGGGCTGGAGACCGAGGCCGAGTCGTCGGCCGGGACGCCTCCGGTCGCGGGCGCGTCGAGCTAGCGGTCTGACGCAAAGGGTTGTTGGCGAAGGGGCGCACCTTCGGGTGTGCCCCTTTGCTTTAGGCCGACAGGCGGAAGGCGCCGCCTGCCCGCGGGCGCTCGCGAGGGCCACGCGGCGCGGCGGCGAGCGCTGGCGGGGGCGGCCGGCGAGCGAGCGCCAGGTGTCTTCCGGTGAGGAGCGTCGCCTGTGGGCCATCGTCGCCAACAGCGCAGAGCCAGGCAGGCCTCCCGCCGGCTTCGCGCTCTCGCGCGGCGAGGGCGTGGCGCTTGTCCTTCCTGAGCGGCACGCCTGCCTGCTCCGGCGTCATCGGCGCGGTCGCCGAGGTGCGCGTCCAGGGACGTCGCCACCCGCGGGTCGGTGCGCCCGCCGAAGTCGGCGGCCTCGCTGCCGGCCAGGCGGCGGCAGGCGACCTCCTATCCGATGCCGTCGCCGGCCGCGCCGGCGCGCGCTCGGTGGGCGGGCCGTGCGCGCTGCCAGGGGCCGAGGGCGCGTCCCGGCGCGGCGATCGTTGCTCGCCTGCTGTTGCCGAAGGCTCGACAGCGGGCGTTGAGGGGACGGCAGCGCGCTCGCTGGACGCGCTTGCAGGAGTCGGCCCGCGGCGGCGCGGTACAGACCGGCATCCGCTCGTCCGACGAGCGCGCGCGCCCGCTCGCGCCCCGGTGAGCGGCCACCCATTGTGCGACGGCGATGGGCATATTTGAGCCAGGAGATCCCATGAAAGTCCTGATCCAAGGCAAGCAGATGACGGTTCCGGACGAGCTCAAGAGCTACGTGATGGAGCGCTTGGTCAAGGTGATCATGCGCTTCTACGACAGCTCGGCCGCCGAGCTCCGCGTGGAGTTCGGGGACATGAACGGGACCAAGGGTGGCAACGACAAGGAATGCCACCTGACGTTCCGCATGCCTATGGCGCAGACCATCCAAATCGAGGAGGTGACGCAGGACCCGTACGCCTCGCTCGACGCGGCCGGGGACAGGCTGGTGCGCATCATCAAGCGCGAGCTCGAGCGGATGCGGCGCAAGCCGTCGGGCCACCACAAGTACCACCCCTTGGGAGCGAGCGTGGCCGAGGGTGGCATTCCGGGCGGGACGCTCGAGGAGCTGCGCTTCAGCGACGAGGCCCAGCGCCTGCTCGAAACCGGCACGGGGATCACCGCCGCGGGTCACGAGCGCCTGAAGGGGACCTAGGCGCGCGCGCGCCGGCGGGCGGGCTCTAGCCTCGCCGCCGGGGCATCTTGTGGCGACCGGTGAGGGCTGCGGACATCGACAGGACCTTCATCAGGTTCTGGCGATAGACCTCGTTGTCCGGGTCGAGGTCGAGCGCCTTCTGCAGGAGGTTCTCGGCCGCGCTGAGGTCGCGGCGCTCCTTGACGACGGCGATAGCCAGCCGGTTGTAGAGCGGCGCGGGATCGTCCGAGCGCGCGATAGCCAGCTCCAGCACTTTGATGGCCCCGGCGTAGTCGCCCGCGCGCTCGAGCTCGATGGCCTTCTGCAGCGGGTTGTAGGCCCGCTGCGGCGGCGGCTGGGGCCGAGGCACGGGCTGGGGAGCTGGCTGGCGTTCGAGTCGTGGGGGCGTGCGCGGCGGGGAGGGCGCCCGAGCCGCAGGCGCGCTTGCCGGCGGGCGGGAGGCCGACGCCTTGAGGACCACCGGCCGCGACGCCGGGAGGGCGTCGGGCTGCGGCGGTGGCCGGCTGGGAGGCGGCGGGTCGGGCTTGCGCGGTTTGGGCTTTGGAGGCGCCTCGCAGAGCTTGATGATCTCGCGGTCGAGCAGCGAGCGCAGGATCGACTGGACCTCGATCTTCGAGAGCGCCGCCATCATCCGTAGCTGCTCGACGGTGGTGCGCCCGTCGACGAGCGAGATGACATAGGCCTCGAAGCTCGAAAGCGCCTTCTGCCGAAGATCGAGCCCGAGCAGCAGCGTCGGCACGTCGTCGCCGCCCGCGGGCACCGTGAAGACGCGGGTCCGCATGGCCCCGCGACCTGCCTTGAGCCCTGCCTCCGGCGGCGGGGGCGGAGGCCTGGGGGCCTGGCGCGAGATGGTCGGCTCCGGGCAGAGCAGCGCGCGGATGACGGTCGGCTCCCGCGGTGGTTCGAAGTCATCGTCTACGAGCGCGGAGGGGTCGACGATGGCCTCGCAGCGGACGCAGAGGAAATCGCCGCTGTTGATTGCGTTCCCGCAGGTCGGGCAGTGGAGCGGCGAGGTGGCCATGGCCTTCCGATGAGAGCAGAGGTGACGGGCCGTGTCACCCCGCCGCCGGGCGGGGTTACCCGCGGCGCTTGAGCACGAGCACCGACATCGGGGGCAGGGTGATGCTCATCGAGTTGCCGAACGCCTGCCAAGGGAAGGGGTCGGCCCAGACCTGGCCTGCGTTGCCCATGTTGCTGCCGCCGTAGATCTCGGCGTCGCTGTTGAGCACCTCGAAGTAGGCCCCGGGCTCCGGGACTCCGATGCGGTAGTCGTGGCGCGGCACGGGCGTCAGGTTGCACGCGAAGACCAGGAAGTCGGACCGATCCTTCGCGAAGCGCACGAACGAGTAGATGGACCGGTCGGCGTCGCTGCAGTCGATCCAGCGGAACCCGTCGGGTACGAAGTCCTGCTGCCAGAGCGAGGGCTCGGACCGGTAGACGCGGTTGAGGTCCTTCATCCACTGCTGGATCCCGCGGTGTGTCGGGTAGCCGAGCAGGTGCCAGTCGAGGCTCGAGTCGTGGTTCCACTCGGACCACTGGCCTATCTCGGCGCCCATGAAGTGCAGCTTCTTGCCCGGGTGGCCGAACATGTAGCCGAACAGCGCGCGCAGGTTGGCGCGCTTCTGCCACTCGTCGCCCGGCATCTTGCCGATGAGCGAGCCCTTGCCGTGTACGACCTCGTCGTGCGAGAGCGCGAGCACGAAGTTCTCGGTGTACGCGTACAGCATGCTGAAGGTGAGCCGGTTCGCGTGGTACTTGCGGTAGATGGGGTCCTTCGAGAAGAACTCGAGGATGTCGTGCATCCACCCCATGTTCCACTTCATCGAGAAGCCCAAGCCGCCCAGGTAGGTCGGGCGTGAGACCCCGGTCCAGGCCGTCGACTCCTCGGCAATGGTGACCGCGCCCGGGTACTTCTGGTGCACGAGCGCGTTGAGGAACCTGAGGAACTCGACTGCCTCCAAATTCTCCTTGCCGCCGAAGCGGTTGGGGATCCACTCGCCGTCCCGGCGCGCGTAGTCGAGGTAGAGCATCGAGGCGACCGCGTCCACGCGCAGGCCGTCGAAGTGGTACTGGTCGAGCCAGAACATCGCGTCGGAGAGCAGGAAGTTCCAGACTTCGGTGCGCCCGTAGTTGAAGACCAGCGTGTTCCACTCGGGGTGGCGCCCCTGGCGCGGATCGGCGTGCTCGTAGAGGTGCGTGCCGTCGAACTCGGCCAGCCCGTAGGAGTCCGAGGGGAAGTGGGCCGGGACCCAGTCGAGGATGACGCCGATGCCGTTGCGGTGCATCGTGTCGACGAACGCCATCAGGTCATGGGGGCTGCCGTAGCGGCCGGTCGGGGCGAAGAAGTTGACGGTCTGATAGCCCCAGGAGCCGTAGAACGGGTGCTCGGTGAGCGGCAGCAGCTCGATGTGCGTGTAGCCCATCTCCTTGACGTAGGCGGCGAGCTGCTCGGCGGCCTCACGGTAGGACAGGGAGCGGTTGCCTTCTTCGGGCACCCGGCGCCACGAGCCGAGGTGTACCTCGTAGATGGAGATCGGCGAGTCGAGATAGCTCCAATTCTTGCGCCTCTCCATCCACTCCTGATCACCCCACTCGTACCCGCGCAGGTCGTAGATGCGGCCCGCGGTCTTGGGCGGCAGCTCGACCTGGAAGGCGACCGGATCGACCTTGAGCAGGTAGATGTCGCCCTGATTCGGCAGCAGCTCGTACTTGTAGTTCTGCCCGATGCCGAGCCCGGGGATGAACAGCTCCCAGATCCCGTTCTGCTCGTGCTTGCGCATCGGGTGGCGCCGGCCGTCCCAGCCGTTGAAGTCGCCGACGACGCTGACGCGCCGGGCCGACGGGGCCCAGACCGCGAAGTTGACGCCCCGAACCCCGTCAACCTCCATCGGATGGGCGCCAAGCTTCTCCCAGAGCCGGTAGTGCGTGCCTTCGCGCAGCAGGTGGAGGTCGTACTCGGTGAGCTGAGGCCCGAACGCGTAGGGATCGTCCACCTCGTAGGTGGCGCCGCCCTCCTCGACGCGAAGGCGGTAGCGCGCAGGGCGCTTCTCGCCGAGCGCCGCCTCGAAGAACCCTTCGTCGTGCAGCCGCGTCGCCTCGGCCAGCGGCTTGCCGTCAGCGTCGACGACGGTGACGCGGCTTGCCCCCGGCTGGAAGGTGCGCACGAACACGACGCGCTTGCCCTCGACCTCTTCGACGTGGGGACCGAGCACATCGAAGGGCTGACCGTGCCGCGCCTCGACCAGCGCGCACACCGCATCCATGTTCACGGGCATCTCTCGCCTCCTACCTCGTCGGTTGATCGCTCGCCCGGCAGGGCCTGCGGCAGCGTAGCAGCCGCGGGCAGGAATGTACGCGGCCGGACACTAAAGGCAATCTCGTTGTTGCCGGAATCCGCCAGCCGCGGCCTCGCGAGGAATAGCGGACGGCGGAGCGCGCGCCGCCCGGGCCGCTTTCGAGCGGGATCTCGGCCGCGGGCAACGCCGCGCTCACCTTTGCGGGCGCGGCGCCGGGGCGGCTTCCCCGAGCGAAAGGTCGCCAAGGCGGCTGCGCCGCCCGCGGCGGTTGCGCTTAGGGCAGAGGCTCGGGCTCGTCGGCCCGCGGGGGCCCGACGGCGGCGACGAGCCGTTCGTAGCAGGCATCGAGGCTGCGCCGGTGGACGCGGAAGCGCTGCTCGGCGGTGCTCGGCATGTCCACGGTGTAGCGGAAGTACCAGCGCAGCGCTTCGAGCGCCTCGACGAAGGCGCTCACCGCGCTCTGCTCGCGCGCCGAGAGCAGGGAGAGCTCGCGAAAGCCCATCTCCGGCAGGCGGCTGCGCAGCGGGTTGAGCAGCGGCTCGCGGTCGCGGTGGCGCGAGAAGAGCCCGATCATCTCGTCCGCGCGGGCCGCGATGCGGCTCATCAGCGCGGCGGCGTCGAGGGCGACGAGGTTGCGGACCCGCTCGCGCTCGGACTGGGGACGAGCGGAAGGCAGCTTGCGACGCCGTGCCGTGGCCTTGCGGCCGGGTGAGCCGTTCGAGCGGCTTTTCGCCCGACCCGAAGCTGCCTTGCGCGCTCTGGGCATCGAAAGGATCCCGCAACGACACCGGCCGGCGTCTGGATCGGGGCGCCGGCCGGGAGTGACGTCCATTCGCCTAGTCGGCGCGCTTGGTGTCGAGCTGCTCGAGGTCGAGCTTGTCGATGCGCTCGACCCAGCCGAACACGTCCTCTTCCTCACCGTGCTGCAGGCGGGCCAGGTAGTCGTACAGCCGGCGGGCGATAGGCCCGGTCTGGTTCTTGTTCACCGTCACCTCGGCGCCCTTGTACGAGAACACGCCGACCGGCGAGATGACCGCGGCGGTGCCGGTGCCGAAGGACTCGGTGAGATCGCCGGTCTTCGCCGTCTCGATCACCTCGTCGATGGAGATGGGCCGCTCGGACACCTTCATGCCCCAGTGGCGGGCGATCTGGATGACGCTGTCGCGGGTGACTCCGGGGAGGATGGTGCCGCTGAGCGGCGGGGTGATGAGCTCGTCCTTGATGACGAAGAAGATGTTCATCGTGCCCACCTCTTCGACCCAGCGGTGCTCGATGGCGTCGAGCCAGAGCACCTGCGTGTAGCCGAGCGAGGCCGCCTTCTTCTGTCCCTGCAGGCTGTGGGCGTAGTTGGCCGCGGTCTTCGCCTCGCCGAGGCCGCCGCGCACCGCGCGCACGTCCTCCTCCGAGACCCAGATGCGAACCGGGTTGAAGCCCTGCGGGTAGTAGGCGCCCACCGGGCCGACGATGACGTAGAAGGCATACTCGTCGCCCGGGCGCACGCCCAGGAACGGGTCGGTCGCGATGAGGGTCGGGCGGATGTAGAGCGAAGAGCCCGGAGCGTCGGGAATCCACTCCTGGTCGACGAGCACGAGCGCCTTGACGGCGCGGCCGAAGAACTCCTCGTCCACCGACTCCATCATCAGCCGCTTGCAGGAGCGCTGCATGCGCTGGGCGTTCTTCTGCCAGCGGAACAGATAGATGCCGCCGTCCTTGCCGCGGTAGGCCTTCATGCCTTCGAAGACCTCCTGGCCGTAGTGCAGGCAGATGGCGGCCGGGTCGATCTGCAGGGGCCGCATCGGCTCGATGCGCGTCAGGTGCCATCCGTTGGTGCGGTCGAACTCGGTGGCGAAGAAATGGTCGGAGAAGTAGCGGCCGAATCCGAGCTTGGTCGGATCGGTCGGCTTGGCCTTCTTGTGCGTGCTGCGTACACGGCGGATGGCAATTCTCTTGTCCATGTTCTGCCTTCCCGTGCGCCTGTGCGGCTTGGCCGCCAGGCTGCGATGAGCTCGGTTTCTTCCCGGCCTGCCAGCCTGCAACTATGGCTGCGCGCGAGCCACCGGGGAAAGGCGAGCGGGCAGTCGGGGCGGGGCCGATTGGGAAACCCGGTGCTTCTGGGGCGCAGTGGTTGGGAAGGATAGACCCCCATGAGTGGCAGGGCAACACAGAGTGGCTCGTGTGGCTCTGAGGGACGGGCGGCTCTCGGCAGGCAAGCGAAGGCCCGGCGGCTTGCCGCCGGGCCTCCTTCGAGCGTGCTATCGCCGCGCCCGCGCTAGAAGGCCGCCGACACGTTCAGCATGCCGGTGAGCGAGTCGGGGTGCGGGGCAAAGTCGGCCACGTCGCTGCCGAGCACCGACCAGGTGTACTGACCCCGGATACCGACGCGGAAGGTCGAGTCGGTGAAGAAGTCCGCGCCGACGCCGAACGGAATGAGACCTTCGACCGCGTTGGTCAGGCCGTAGGGGTTGTCGCCCACGGTGGTGAGCGCCGCCCCGACGCCGCCGAACGCATACGGACGCCACATCACCGGCGCCTCGAGCTCAGGTCCAATCTTGACCGCGGCCTGAAGCTGGTTGCGGGTGATGTTCGACTCGATGGCCTCCAGGCCGCTGGTGTTGCCCATGAAGGCCGCCTCGTACGAGAGCAGGTCCTCACCCTCGCTGACGGACGCGGTGACACCATAGGCCGGGCCGGTGTTGGCGAAGTCGTTGACGTTTCCGAGGAAGCCGCCGATACCGCCGTTGAGGCCGACCTGCAGCTGGTTCTCTTCGATCTCGATCTGCTCGATCTCCTCTTCGATTTGAGCCTGGGCGAGCGCGGGCCACAGGAGGAGCGCCGCGCCGAGTGCCAGGACGAGCCGCTTCATTTGCTCGCCTCCTTTTCAGTGCGAGCTTTCTCGCACTGCCAAATACTGAATCCCCCTTGAAGGAAGATTGCCAGGGCGCCTCGGTGTGACAAGCGCGGCACCCTGGTCATCGCGAGGGGCGCCCGGCCTTTCGGCGGGCGCCCTGCGGTCCAGGGCATTGAACGAGAAGTTCGCCTGCCCGATGCTTCGAACGATGCTCATCGACGCGCCCACGAGCCACGCGCGCAGGTTCTCTGCCCCGCTCGCCGCCGCCCTGTTCGGCTGGGCGCCGGCGGGCGCGTTCGCGTGCGGGCTCTGCACCGACGCGGCCGCGCGGCGGGCCGCGTGGTGGGCGAGCCTGCCCATCGCCCTCTTCGTCGCGCTCGGCGCCGAGGCCCTCCTGTTCACCCTCGACCGCGCCGTGCGGCGGCGCGCGCCCCGCTACGCGCGCGGCCGCGCCCACCTCGTCGGCCTGTGCGGCTCCGCCGCGGCGCTCCTGTTGTCCGGGGGCAGCGGCCTGGTGACGGCGATCCCCTTCGCCTTGGCCCTCGGCTACTCGTTCGCCCGCTCGCTCATCGCCGAGCGCGAGCTCGGACGAGCGGCGCTCTGCGCCCGGCTCGGGATCGTGCTCGCGCTGCTGTCGCTCGCGCTCGCGCGCAGCCACCCGGCCGTCATGCCGACCGGGCGGCTGGTGGGCTTGAGCCTGGTCGCGCCAGCGGACTGGGGTCTCGAGGCGAGCAACTGGGTCGAGCGCGAGCTGCAGGGGCGCGCCGGCGCGAGCGCCGAGATAGAGCGGCGCCTCGGCGAGCTGCGCTCCACGAGGGGCGAGCTGCCGACGCGCGCCGAGATGGCGCTGCTGCGGCTGCACCTGCTGGCCGGCGGCCCACCGCAGGCCAGGGCGCGCTACTGCCAGGGCTGGGACCTCGAGCGCTACGAGCGCCACTACGGCGACGCGCTCGCCGCGGCGCGCATCGCGCGGGCAGTCTGCTCGCCCGCCCCCGATTGATCTATCGACGCGCGGCTCGCCTTTTGGCCTGTGTCTTCCGAGCGCGCCGGCCGCCGGCGCGAGGGAGGAGCCGGGAGATGGGCCGTTGGCACCCGAGGACGACTGGCAGCCCGCTCGCCGCGATCACCGGCGCGAGCTCGGGCATCGGCGCGGCCTTCGCGCGCAAGCTCGCCGCGCGAGGCTTTCACCTGCTGCTCGTCGCGCGCGAGCCCAGCCGGCTCGAGCGGCTCGCGGGCGAGATGGCGGGCAGCGCGGCGGGCGTCGAGCTGCTCGCCGCGGACCTCGCGCAGCCCGGGCCGCTCGGCGAGGTCGAGCGCCGCCTGGCGGCCGCCGAAAGGCTCAGCCTGCTCGTCAACAACGCCGGCCTCGGCGGCGGCGACGACTTTCGGCGCACCGCGCCCGACTTCCACGAGCGGATGGTTCGCCTCCACGTGCTCGCGCCCGTCAGGCTGGTCCACGCGGCGCTACCCCGGCTGCAGGAGAACCGCGGCGCGGTGGTCAACGTCTCGTCGCTCAGCGCCTCCCTGCCGGCGGGACAGAGCGCGGTCTATTCGGCGACCAAGGCCTTCCTTAGCTTCTTCTCCGAGGCGCTCGGCGCCGAGCTTGGCGGGGCCGGCGTGCGCGTCCAGGCGCTCTGCCCGGGCTTCACCCGGACCGGGCTGCACCAGCGCGCTGGCCTCGACGTCTCCTCCATCCCCGCGTGGCTCTGGATGGAGGCCGACGAGGTGGTCGAGGCGTCGCTCGCGGCGCTCGAGCGCGGGCGCGCCCTCTGCGTCCCGGGGCTGGCGAACAGGGCCGTCGCCGCGCTCGCGGGCCTGCTGCCGCGCCCGCTGCTGCGCGCGGCCCTGCGGCAAGTCGCCTCGCGCGGGCCTCGCGGGCGGGGCGCGTCCGGCGCCGAGTGATATTGCCGGTCGCCGCGCCCGGCAGGGAGAATGCGCGGCATGCGTGCCCCAGTCCTGCTGACCGCCGCCCTCGTCGCTTTCACCTCCTCGCCCGCTCTCGCCGAGGACGAAGCTCCGCCGGCGAGCTGGGACGAATACCAGGGCGCTCACAGCCTGAGCTGCAAGGGGAGCGGCGAGCCGCTCGCGAAGCCCGAGACGCGCCAGCACGCGGGCTTCGAGTACACCTTCCACGGCACCTGGGCGAAGGTTCGACGGCTCGGCGAGCCGCGCAAGAGCGAGGAGATCAAGCTCGGGGTCCTCTCCGGCATCAAGGAGCTCGACCCGCCCACGCGCGCCGCGCTCGACGGCTTCTTCGCTCGCTTCAAGGCCGAGGGCGTCGAGGCCATCCTCGTCGGCGGCGACTCGGCCGAGCGCGAGAGCCACCTCGAGGAGGTCTTCGCGTACCTGGCTGCCTGCGAGCTGCCGGTCTTCGTAGTCATCGGCAACTGGGAGAGCCGCGCGCCCTTCAACCGCGCCTTGCGGCTGGTCGCACGCGAGCACCCGAACGTCGTCAACATGAGCTTCGCCCGCCGCATCGACGCCGACGGCTACGACGTCGTCGGGCTCGGCGGCTACACCGAGCGCGCCTACGCGAAGAGCGGCGGGGTGTGCCTCTACAAGAAAGAGGACGTGGACGAGCTCGTCGCGCTGGCCGGCCAGGCGGACGATCCGGTCGTGCTTCTGATGCACGGGCCTCCCCTGCAGAAGGGCCAGCGCGCCATCGACTTCGTGCCTGGCGCAGGCAACGTCGGAGACCCGAGCATCACCGAGGCGATCAAGCGGGCGAAGATCGCCTTCGGAGTCCACGGGCACATCCTCGAGGCAGGCGGAAGGGCGACCGATCTGGCTGGCAAGCCGCTGGCCGAGGGCAAGCTCCACCCGGCGCTCTTCCTCAACCCGGGGCCCGCGAGCGCGCTGCCGTGGAAGCTGAACGACGGCAAGATGTCCTACGGCTTGGCTGCCATCCTGACGCTGAAGGGCAAATCCGCCCGCTACGAGATCCTCCGGGCGAGCAAGCCTCGGGAATAGTCGCCGGCCGTCCGGGCGGGCATGGGCGACGCGCGGCGCCCGCAGGCCATACCTTTTCCTCGGGAGCGCAGCGGTCCTGAAGGAGACCTCGCCGGCTCCGAGGACGAGCGATGACCATCTACGGCCCACCCCAAGAGACCGACCGGGTGCGCAGGCACACCCCGGCCAAGATCAACGAGAGGATCGACCACGCGACCGCTCAGCGCGTCGAGGACCTCGCGACGCGGGGCCGCGCCGACATCGCGCAGCGCCTCGAAGCGCTCGACCGCGAATGGAGCGTGCAGCGCGTCTTCCATCTCGGCACTTCGCTCGCCGGACTGACCGGACTCGCGCTGGCTGCCACGGGGCTTCGCCGCGGCGGCCTGGCGCTCACGGCGATCGCGGCCGGCTTCTCGCTGCACTATGCGCTCAGCGGCTGGACCCTGGCGCTCAGCCTGATGCGCCGGCTGAAGATCCGCACCCGGCGCGAGATCGACGCCGAGAAGTTCGCCCTCAAGTCGGTGCGCGGCGACTTCGACGCAGTCTGCACCGCCCAGAGCTCCATCGCGCGGGCAGGCAACGCGCTGCAGGCGATTGGGCGCTAGTCCGCTGGTCGTGAGTTGTGAGTTGTGAGTTGTGAGTGGGTGGTCGCGGCGCCACGGGCGCGCTTGCGTGGCCGTGCGCAACCGCTACGCCCAAGGCCGCGCGACCCGAACGACCCTCGGGATCTGTCCGGCCGGGCGCATTGCCGTGCGCACCTACCCGCTTTTCGCTGGTGTACAGTTGCCCGCCCAACACGTTCCGAGGTGAGTATGCCCGCGAAAAGAGCAGCCAAGAAGACGGCCGGTGCCGTGGTCCCGGCGTCGTCCCCAGCGCCCGCGCCTGCGGCCGTGAATGCGAGCCGCCGCAACAGCGCCCGGGTCAAGCTCAAGCCGAAGTACTTCCTGGCGATGGCGGGCAACATCGGGGCCGGTAAGACCACCGCGGCCAAGCTCATCAGCCAGCGTCTCGGGTTCGAGCTGTTCGACGAGCCGGTCATCGACAACCGGTTCCTCAAGGACTACTACGCCGACATGAGGCGCTGGTCGTTCACGCTCCAGCTCGAGTTCCTCATCCGCCGAGTCGAGCACCACGAGCTCATCCACACGGTGAACAAGAGCTGCGTGCAGGACCGCACGCTCTACGAAGACCCGGAGATCTTCGCGAAGTACCTCCATGGCCTCGGGCACATGGACAACCGCGAGCTCGACCTCTACTACGAGTATTTCGACCGCCTGAACTTCAAGCTGCCCAAGCCCGACAGAATCATCTGCTTCGACGTGCCGGACACCGAGGTGCTGCTCAAGCGCATCCGCACCCGCGGCCGCGCCGAGGAGCGGGGCATCGGGCGCGAGTTTCTGCGCGGGCTCAACGGCTACTACTCGTCCTTCCCGCAGGTCGTCGAGCGCAAGTACGGCATCCCGTGCATGACCGTCGACGTCTCGGGGATCGACATCCGCGAGCCCGCCGCTCGCGACGAGTTTCTCGACCGGGTCGAGACCTTCCTGCGCTCCTGAGCGCCGGGGATCGGGGAGCCGATGCTGGGCCCGCTGGCGATCACCGCGCTGCTGTTCGCCGCGGCGACCGGCCTGGGGCTCGCCGGTGGCCTCGGATGGCCCGCCGATCGCCTGGGCCGGCAAGGCGCTCGGAACGCGAACGGCGCCTCGTCGCGCTCTGCTTCGCGCTGCTGCCTCTCGAGCGCGCGGCCTTTCTGCGGGGCCTGCTCGTCGAGCCGCGCTGGCCTGAGGTGACCTTCACTGAAGTCGAGACCCCTCGGCTGTCGCAGGGAAAGCGGTTTCGCGTCGTCCACCTCACCGACTTCCACGCCGAGGAGCGCTCGCTCGTCCTCGACAGCCTGCCGGAGAGGGTCAACGCGCTGCGGCCGGACCTCCTCGTCTTCACCGGCGACACGCTCAACTCGGCCGAGGGCCTCGTCGTCGTCAAGGACGTCCTCGCGCACCGCTCGGCCGGTTCGTGGTGCAGGGCAATCAGGACGCGGCCTACTGGGCGGAGACCGATCTCTTCGGCGGCGTCGCGGTCAAGCTGAAGGGCGAGCCACAGGTCGTCGGTGACGGGCGGGGGGTCCTGTGCGGCGCCCCCCTATCCGAACGGCGCCGTGATCGAGCGCTGTCTGCGCGAAAGCGAGGGGCGGTTGCGCATCGTCGCGTACCACACGCCCGATCTCGTCGAGGACCTGGCGCCTTTGGGGCCTGACCTCTACCTCGCCGGACACACGCACGGCGGCCAGGTGCGGGTGCCGTTCTACGGGGCGGTCGTGACGATGTCGAAGTTCGGCAAACGCTATGAGATGGGCCGGTACACCGTTGGCAGCACCGCGCTCTACGTGAACCGCGGCATCGGTATGGAGGGAGGCCTCGCGCCGCGAGTGCGCTTCCTCTGCAGGCCGGAGATCGGGTGAGCGACCTCGTCGGCATCAAGCCAGCCCCCTGAAGCCGCGCGCGAGCTTCCTTTCGGCTGCCATCCCGCATCAGGATGGCGGCGAGGCAATCCCGAGCGTCTGGAAGCGCGACTTCTTTCCCCGGAAGAGGCTCCGGCGGTGCCGCAGAGGCATCCCTCAGGCTCGCGAACCTCATCCTTTCGACCACACGAGGCTCGCGCCACGTTGGCGTATCGCCGAGCGCGCCCCTGGGCTCGCGAAGGACTTCCCGAGGACCCACCTTGGTCCGCGCCGCGTGGCGCGCATCCAGGGAGGCGCCACACTAGACCTGCGCCGCCGTGGAACGCGGGAAATGCGCCTCGGACGACACGAAGGCCAGCCGTGCGTAACCGCGGCGAGCGTCGGGACTTGGCGCTACTCGAGCCGGTACATCCCCTCGAGCCGCACCTTGTCTCCGCGCCGCACCCCGTGTCGCGAGCACCATCCGCCGTTGACCTCGAGCACGAACTGCGACTCGGCGTCGACCGCGCGGGGCGTAGTCGTCAGGGGCTCGGCGTTCTCGACGATGCCGACCACCGTCCCGTCGGCCGCGATGAAGAGCATGTCGAGCGGCAGGTAGGTGTTGCGCATCCAGAAGCTCTGGTAGCTCTCCTCGGGGAAGACAAAGTACATCCCCGCCATCTCCGGCATCGACTTGCGGAACATCAGGCCGCGCGCCCGGTCGCGGTCGTTCGAGGCGAGCTCCACCTCGACCCGCAGCTCGCGGCCGTCGGCGGTGATGACACGCGCGATTCCGCGCTGACTCAAGCGTTGGACCTCCTCGGTCCCGGCGTCCGCGACGGCCCGGGGCTTTGCCGCCGTATCCGGACAGCCGGAGAGGGCGAGCAGGAGTAGGAGCACTGAAGCAAGGCGTTTCATCGCCGACACAATAGAGCGATCGGCGCTTCGGCGTCAGCCTCGAGCGTGGCCGGGCTCGTAACCAACAGCTTCATCTGCGCAAGCTCATAGCCGGCCAAAGGACCGGTGCCAGGCTCAGGTCGGACGGCTGAACGGCCGGGCGCGGCGGCGGCGGGCCTGGCAGCGGCCGCCTCGTCCTGCGCGGACGCAGGGCCCGGCTCACGGCTTCTGGTCCACGGCGACCTGGGCGATGGGCGCCACCGCCTCGGAGCCTGGCTGCTCGCCCTTGATGTCTACGACCTGGCTGATGATCTCGTCGATGGCCTGCGCCTCGCAGTCCATCTCGCGGGCGATGGAGGAGAGGCTCTCCGAGAGCGCCGAGAGCTCGGCGGCGCGCAGGTGCGCGTCGGAGGACTTGAGGCCGAGCAGGGCGAAGCGGGTGCGCTCGAGCAGCGCCATCTCGCTGTGGAGCCGGGCGACGATGCGCTCGCGGCCGCGCCGGATGCGGTCGATCTGCTGCAGCTCGCCGTTGAGCGCCGCCTCGGCGATCCCGAGCTGCTTGCGGGCGACCTCGTCCCGGGTCGATTCCTTGAGCGAGCGCAGCTCGGAGAGCCGCTGAGCGATCTCGCCCTCGGCCCGCTCGCCGAGCTCGCGGTCGATGGCCTGCCAGCGCCTCGCCAGCTCGAGGATGCGCGTCGTCGCCTCGTTCAGCGCGCTCGTGAGCTGGGCGCGCGCGAAGCCGGGCTCGCCCGTGCTCAGGATCTCGGCGCAGCGCCGGTAGTTCGTCATCGCCCGCGCGCAGAGCACCTTGAGGTCCCCGGCCAGCTCGGGAAGCAGCCGCGCGTAGAGGTTCTCGACCGCGTCGGGCTCGCGCACGAGGTGGGCGCCCGCGCCGCCGAGCGAGAGGAAGAAGCCGATGAGCCCGGTGCGCACCATCGCCGCCAGAGGCGAGGGCATCAGCGCCTCGAGCAGGCCGCGGCTGTCGAAGGCCCCCACGACCACCGTCCCGCACGTCAGCCCGATGGCGGTGAGGAGCGCGGCTGCGAGGAAGGCTGACTTACCGATGCGCTGACCGACGCCGGGAGCCGAGCCGGCCTCTTTGCTGCGCGCCAGCGCAAAGACGAGCCCCATCCCGGTGCCCGCGGCCGCCAGGCCGAAGGCCGGGTGAGTGGGGAAGGCCAGGGAGAGCAGCCCTGCCAGCGCGCCGAGGACGCCGAAGCCGATGCGGCTCTTGATGGTCTTGCCGCAGGCGGCCAGCGCGGCCACGGCGCAGACGATCGCGACGCCGGGGACGGTCAGGCCCGCCTGCGAGAGCACGAACCCTATCAGGCCCGCCGCCGCGGCGCCGCCGGTCGACCAGAGCACGCTCTTCTGGAAGGCTTCGTGGTCGGCGAAAGTCAGGGCTGGCATCTGTCGGCTCCTCTGCGGAAAGCCCCCGGCTGATTGTGCGCTAGCGCGCGGTGTTCGAGAAGCTGTGGATGCGCTTGGCCGCGCGAGCGCCGGCAGCGCTCGAGGGCGGCGCCTGGAGGGACTTTTCGAAGGCCTGCGCCTCGCCCAGGATCTGCTCGAAAGCCTCGTTGCGGCCAAACTCCGCCTCGGCCTTGCGCAGCGTGGCTTCGGCCTGCCTGACGTACTGCTCGGCCTGGTCGCGCTGGCCCTGCGAGTAGGAGATGCCCGCGTTGCGAAGCACCTTGAGCGCGTTCGCCTGCGCGGCGGTGGCCGCCACCTCCTTGTCGCGCTTCTCGGCCGCAAGGCGCGCGTCCGAGGTGACCGAGCTCTTCACCGAGAGCTGCGCCATGCCCGGCGCCCGGCCGCGGGTGACGTCGAGGTAGGCGAGGCCGACGTCGGCGACGTCGAGCAGCCCCTCGGCCCGCGCCTGCACGAGCAGCCGCGCGACGATCTTGCGGTGCTGGCCTCCGGCGAAGTCCGGCAGCCGAACGGTGGTGACGCCCCCGCTCGACTCGGCGAGGTAGCCGAAGACCTCGGCGACGACGACGCCGGGGTGCGGGGTGATCTTGAGGGTTGGCCCGATGGCCACGGTGGAGACGGCCTGCTGGAGCTCGTGCGCGAAGATGGAGCGAAGCTGCGAGGCCTCGGCCAGGAAGTGGTAGCTGCCGCCGCCGTACTCGGCGAGCGACTCGAGGACGAGCTCGTTGAAGTCGAGGCCGACGCCGATGGCCGAAAGGGTCACCCCCTGCGACGCGACGCGCCGGGCGATGGCCGCCAGGCCCTTGGGATCGGAGACGCCTTCGTTGGCCTGGCCGTCGGAGAGCAGGACGATGCGCGAGACGTTGTACTGCTCGCGGTAGGGCGCCAGCTGCGCGAGCCCGGCCTCGAGGCCGCCCGAGATGTTGGTGCCGCCCATCTCGTTGATCGAGTCGATGGCAGCCTCCATGCGCCGCCGCGCGCTCGCGGTGGCCAGCGTCGAGCCGATGACGGTGGTCACGTCCGAGCCGAAGGTGACCAGGGCGAACCGGTCGCGCTCGTCGAGCTTGGAGACCAGGTGCCGGGCGGCGGCGCGGCACTGCTCCATCTTCTCGCCGGCCATCGAGCCTGAACGATCCATCACCAGGACGAGGTTGACCGGTGCCCGCTCGGTGGTGTTCAGCCGGGCGGCGTCGATGTCGATCTTGAGGAAGGTCTCGCGCTCGCCGCCTGTGAGCAGGTACGGGTCGGAGATCGAGGTCATCAGCTTGAGCACGTCGCCGGCGACCCGCGGGCCCGGCGGCGCGACGGGGGCGGGGGGCTGGACGGCCGGATGGGCCGGGGGCGCAACCGAAGGGCCGGGCGGGACCTGCCCGGGGATGAGCGCGACAACCAGCGCGAGCAGCCCGATGAGCGCCGCGGCACCGAAGACGAGGGCAGTACGTTTCATGACTCGACCTCCGCAGGCCGGCCTGGCGACCGGCATCTGCCCTGCTGAACGCATGGGGGAGCGGGATCGATCTGTCGGGCCGGCCTTCGCCCCCGTTTCGAAGGCCGGGACGTCCTCGGTCGCCGGCTCAGGGGACGCCTGTCAAGATGAGGCTCGGCGCCTGGGGCGGATCGCGGGTGGCGGCGATGGCGTAGACGACGCCTCCGATCACCACGGCGGCCGCGGTGCCGCCGACGACGGGCCAGAACCAGGCGCGTTCGGTGATCGGCGGTCCGTCGTCGGCCTTGGCGACCACCGGCGGATCGAGCAGCGCGGCGGCAAGCTGCGGCGCCAGCGTCTGCATCTCGGCCTCGAAGGCCGGTGCGCCGGGGACGACCGTCTTCCTGCCGCTTAGCGCCATTCGCCCTGAGGCCAGATCGTAGGCCTGGTATTCGACGAGCGTGCCGACGGTCTCGGTGCGCGCGGTGCCCAGGACGAGGTAGCCCGTCTCCAACAGGTTGCCGAGGTCGCGGGCGCCAAAGCCCGCTTTCTGACCGGACATCTCGGCGACCGCGGTCTCCAGCGCGCGATCGAGCGGCGCGGCGGTGGGCAGATCCTCCAGCTGCGCGGTCACCGTGGCCACGCCCGCGTTGACCTCGACGAAGCTGGCCCAAGGCCTTCGGGTGCGGCTGACGACGACGAGGTGGTGCCTGCCGACCGGCAGCTCGTCGATCTTGACCGGGGCGACTCCGAGCGGCCGGCCCCCGAGGAACACCGCGGCGTGCGCCACGTTGGCGGTCACCGTCAGCGCGCCTTTCGGTCCGGCATCGGTCTCGGCCTTCGCCGCCGCGTAGGCCTCGATGATGTCCGGCGAGAAGTCGGTGGGCGGAGGCGCGTAGTCCGGGGCGATGAGCGCGGCGCGCTTGAACGAGGTGGTCGCGCGGTCGTTGTCGCCGTTGAGCAGGTAGGCCGCGCCCGCGAGCGCGAAGCCGTGCGCGACCTGGGCGGGGACGACGGTTTCTGGGCGCTCGAGCAGCAGCTTGAGCGCCGCGAGGTATTCGCGGGCGGCCACATCGAGATCGAGGTTGTCGTAGGCCTGCTTGCCGGCTTCGAAGTGGCTCTCGGCCTCCGGGCGCGGCATCGGGTCGGCCGCGCCACCGAGCTTGTGCAACAGGTCGATCGGCTCGAGCCTGCCATTGGACTCGAGAGCCCGGGCGAGCTCGGCCTCGAAGGCAGCGGCGGCCTGGTTCGCGGCCGGGTCGCGCGGCGAGACGACGACGGCTATCGACCGGCGCACCGGGGGCGCCTCGTCGATCTGCCTCGGCGTATCGGGCGCGGCGCCGACGGGCGCCGATGCGCTGTCGGATGCGGGCGCACTGTCGGCTGCTGGCGCGCTCTCGGGCGTCTTGGCCGCAGGGGCCTCTATCTCCCAGGAACCGCTGGATTCGATTGCTTCCTCGTCCGCCTCGTCGCTCCAGCGCACGTCGTCGTCATCGGCGAGGGCGAGGCAGGGTACTGAGAGCAGGAGCATAACGATTAGTCCGCGCATAGCTCGGCCATGCTACGCGCGCGGTTGCGCGGCCGACAAGTGCACCTGGCGGCGGGAGCGCCCGCCGCTTTGCGGACAGTGGAGAAAACGTGACTGCGCTTGCCGCTCGGCGACGGCAGGGGCCGGAGGGAGGAGACAGCGTCAAGCCTTGCGCTCGTCCTCACTACCGCGCCCAGCCCGGCGAACCCTGGGCCTCTTGGGCGACCCCCCTGACTTGTCGGAGGAAGAGCGCCCGACGGGTCGGGCGTGCGAGCCCGCGCGGGATTCGGATGAAGTCCAGTGGGATGCCATCCGCCCTCAATCCACCAGGCTTTCCGGCGGCGGGTTTGAGTCGGACCTCGGCTCTTTTGGCCGGCGGCAGCGAATCGGCGGCGGCGAGACGCGATGTAGGAGCGCGACCGGCTCGCGCGTGGTCGGGCGGCCGGCTGAGAATTCCTCCGCGCGCTCGCAATTCGCTACACTCGCGCGCAAATCAATGCAGACGAGATTCCAGCATCTGTTCGAAGTCAGGGGAGGCACCATGGGCGGCCGACAACTGTGCATCGTGCTCGCGTGTTCTTTCGTGCTCGCAGGACCAGGCTGCACCTGTAACGAATCGCCGCAGGAGTCGAGCGTGCAGGAAGACGACTCGCCGCTCGCGAAGTTCCGCAAGAAGCGCCGCAAGATTCGCAAGCGCAAGAAGAGGACCCCGAGCAACCCGCCGACGCGCGAGGACGGCATCGCCGCGCTCGGAGAGGCCAAGCTTCTCCTCGAGGAGGCCGATTTCCGCGAAGCCGAGAAGGAGCTTCGCATCGCTGCAGCAGCGGGTACCCCTGGCGCGGACGGGCTGCTCTATCGGGTGCGCAACGAGATCGAGGCCGAGGACCGCATCATCTCGGCACAGAAGAAGATCGCGCTCCTGGACTTCGAGGGCGCGCGGGCCGATCTCGAAGCGGTCGCGCCGGGGCTCATCCTCTCGGAGATCTCGCGCGAGATGCTCGAGACGCTGGCCGAGAAGGAAGGCCAGAAACGCAAGGCGACGCTCGAGAAGGCCTCCCAGCGCATCGAAGCGAAGGAAGAGGAGGAGGTCGGCGAGGAGGAGGAGCCGGCTCTTGAGGACGAAGAGCCCGACGAGGAGGACGACGAGCCTTGACCAGGGCGCGAGGCCCGAGCGAGGTCCGAGCTCGGGCATCGTCTCCAGGTCCGACGCAGATTTCGTTCGAGTCTCCGAGGCGGCTGCCGGTCAGCGCGCGCGCAGTCGATCAACTGCGCCGGCCCGGTTGCTGCGAGCGTAGGGGGATCCGCGGTTGCCGCGAAGTCGAGAGGCGCTCCCGAAGTCGGGGAGCCCTCGACACCGCTCGCAGAGGCGCGAATTCGCCTCGCCGGCCGCGGCGTGCGGCTCTCGAGGCCTTCAGCGCTCGAAATCCCCGCGCGCGTCGAGCCGCCTGCCATTGAGCACGCCGTCGATGCGCCTGGGGTCCTTCTTGAGCGCCTTCTTCAGCGGGCTCTCGCCCGCAGCCGGCTCGAGCTCGGGCTCCTTGGCCGCGTGGGCCGGGACCTCTTCGGTCTCTTCTTCGATGTAGTACTCCCACTCGTCGTCCTCGCCGACCAGCTCTCGGGTGACGGCGGGCTCGGGCCTGGCCGCGGGCTTGGCTGCAGGCGTGGGCTGATACCTGGGAAGCGGCGCGAGCGGCGCGGCGACAGCCGCGGGTTCTGGCGCAGGCGCTTGCAGCGCCGCGAAGACGAGCACGCCCATGGCGACGAGCGCGGCAACCCCTATCCCGATCCAAAGCCAGGTCCGCGACCGCGATGCGCCGCGCCCGCCGCCGTAGAGCTCGTTTGTCGTGACGAGCTTGGTGGGCGCATCGCCCGGATCGTCCTCGACGTCCGACGCGGGCAGCCGCTTCCGCGCGGGCGCAGCGGCCGTGGATCGGCGGCGACTCACCTGCTGGCCCTCGAAGGCATTGGCGAGCGCCGTGAAAAAGTCGTCGGCTGACTGGAACCTGTCTTCGGGCTTCTTGGCGATCGAGCGCGCGAGGACCTCGCAGACCGCGTGGTCCAGCCCCGGATCGAGCTGACAGAGGTCCGGCGGCGGGTTGCGCACGTGCATCTCGATGATTTCGAAGTCGCTGGCCGCTTGGAAAGGCGGGGCGCCGCTCAGCATCTCGTATGCCATGATGCCCAGGGCGTAGATGTCGGCCCGGTGATCGGCCTTGCGGCCGAGCGCCTGCTCTGGCGAGAGGTAGTACGGGGTACCGAGCATCACGCCAGACCTGGTCAGCGCTTCGCGCGAGTTGGTGTCGCGCAGGATGCCGAAGTCGAGGATCGTCGCCCGCCCGTCGGGCCCGATGATGATGTTGCCGGTCTTGATGTCGCGGTGGACGAAGCCCTTCGAGTGGATGTAGCTGAGCCCGGCGCAGAGCTGCTCGGTGATGGCCAGCGTCTCTTCGTAGTCGAGCCCCCGCAGGTTCTCGCGCACGTGGCGGGCGAGCTTGCGCGCGAGCGTCTCGCCCTCGAGGTGCTTCATCACGATGAAGGGCCGGCCCCGATGCCGGCCGACGCCGTAGACGAGCACGACGTTCGGATGGTCGAGGTTGGCGGTGAGCCTCGCCTCGCGCTCGAAGCGGGTCGCAAACTCCTCGTCGCCGCACAGCTCGCTCGCCAGCGCCTTGATCGCGACCTTGCGATTCAGGGCGATGTCGGTCGCGAGGAAGACCGAGCCCATGCCGCCCTGGCCCAGCTTCTTCTGAATGCGCCACTTGCCCTCGAGCACGTCGCCCGGGTCGATGGGGATGGCGGCGATCTCTTCGGAGAGCAAGTTGGAGGCCGCCGGCGTCGGCGCCCCGCACAGGTTGCAGAAGCGGCTGCCGGGCGCGACAGCCTGTCCACATGCTTGGCAAATTGTCGAAGACATGCGTGCTCACTATAGCAGCGGGAGGGGGCCAGCCAGCGAGCGGCTGGCCGGGCGGCGCCGCCGCGACCGAGCCGCGAGGGGCGGGCCGCCGGATCCGAAACGTCCAAAGAGCCGCTCGAGCGCTCGGGAGCCGCGGTCGAGCCGCGCCCGCCGGTGCACGCGGGGGCGAGCTGACACTCGAAACTCGACGTTCGCGAAAGTCCCCTCCATAATCGGCAGGCTCTAGAAAGTCCCCTTTCGCGGCAAGCCGGTGCCACGCATCGGCGCGACCAACCCCAAAATCGGAGAGTTCTAATGCACCATGCAGCGATCATTCTCGCGCTCGCGCTCCTTTCCGCGTGTGCGACGACCGGCGCTGTCGACAAGAAGGCCGAGCAGGCGGCTTCTCCTGCGGCCGAGACCCCGGCGGCGCCCGACGTCGATCTCGAGGCGCTTGCTGTGCGTGAGCTCGATGCGCTGGCGAAGGTGCCGGTGCGCTTTCCTGACGATCTCTTTTCGGCCGAGGTCGAGGCATCTGGGGAGCCGAGCACTCATTTCGAGGAGGGCATGCTCATCATCATGGTGCCCCTCGGCACCGAGTCCCAGATGGTCTGCTATGTGTACCAGGAGGACATCGACACGGGCGTTACGGTGATGAACTTGGCAGCGCTGGTGGGCGAGACCAACAAGTTGGTCGAGCTGCGGCCCGTGGACGTCGTGGCGATTGACGAGAACCCCGCGATGTTCGTGGAGATGGACTACCTGCACGACAGTGGCCAGGGACTACTCGCCGGGCGGCTCAAGGCGATGGTTTTCCCGCATCCTGCCCACCCGGTGATGTGCCTGCACGACGAGCTCGGTTTCAGCAAGTCCTTCGAGCGCATCGCGCTGGGTTTTGCGCGCTCGTTGTCCGCCAAGACCGACCTCGTCGCGGCCCGCTATGGCGAGCTTCAGATTATCAAGGTCAACGGCCAGCCCTATGGCTTCACGCGGATGCTGGTCCGCGACGGAGCCGAGGGCGCCGCGGTCTACGAGTGGACCGGCTCGCGGCTGGTTCCCTCGGATGACGGGATGGACGCGGTAGACGAGGCCAAGTCCGCCATCAGCAACGCGGAAGGTCGCCTCCTCGGGATCGGCTATGCATTCTTGATCAACGGAGAGCTGGCGCTGCAGGCCGGGGCGAACAGGAAGGCCGACAACGAGTACGCCTTCCAGGGAGTGAAGGGCGGCGAGCCGTTCTCCGGCACCTTCCAGACCAAGGATCCGGCCGGACTGTGTTCCGATCTGTTGGTGGCCAAGTTGATCCGCGACGAGCTGCTGGGCGGCAAGCAGTCTCAGCTCGTCTTGGAGGAGTACCTGCCGAGCGCCAATCCGCTCGGGCTCACGGAGTCGGTGATGCGCAAGGGCGAGGACGGCCCCCGGTCGCTTTCGGTCGAGGTTGGCGGCGCCACTATGCTCGGCCGGGCCGACGAGCGCGGCTTCCTCGAGAGCGTCGAGATGCGGATGCCCAATGTGACGGTCGTCTGGGAGCGGGCGTTCGCGCGCGGGCAGCCCTAAGGCGCGGGGTTTCGCGGTTCAGCGCGCGCTGCTTTTCGGGCCGACGAGGGGATGTGTCTCTCTCGCTCGGCCCGAGCTGTATCCGGCGCAGGGCGCGCCAGCGTTCGCTTGCTCGAACAGAGCGAGCGGGCTCCAGTCGCCGACCGCGCTGAGCGCGAGTTGACGCGTGGCGCGGGTGAGCGCGACGTAGAGCGCTCGCCTCGCTTGCGCGGTGCCGCCGTAGGCGCCGGCCGAGGCGTCGGGGACGACCACCGTGTCGAACTCGAGCCCCTTCACCTCCTGTACGCAGGTCACGTTGATCCCCGCGAGCAGGTCAAAGTCGCCCTCGAGCGCGAGGCGTACGCCGAGGCCGCGCCGCAGCAGCGCCGCGAGCCGCCGCGCGGTCTCTGGAGTGCGGGCGATGATCGCCAGCGAGATGGCCGGGTCGATCTCCTGGAGCGCGCGCAAGGCGTCGATGAGCCAGGCGACCTGGTGCAGCTCGTTGTCGAACCGCCGGGCGATCACGCCCGCCCCTGCGCCTCTCTCGCAGGGAGCGGAGGGATCGAGCACGCGGCGGGCGAGCGCGATCACCTCCGGCGGACAGCGATAGCTCACGTCGAGCACGGCGCGCTCGTGGTCCGCGCAGCCCAGCTCGGCCATCGCCGCGTCCCAACCCGCGAACGCGGCGGTCGGATCGACCTGCTGGTTGGCGTCACCGGCGACGATGAGCGTGCCGCCCTCGGCGAGCGCTCGGCCTACCAGTGCCAGCTCGAGCGGCGCGAGCTCCTGCGTCTCGTCGAGCACGATGCAGTCGTAGGAGCGCACCGGCGCGGGTTTCGTTCCTTTCGCCTCGGCTCGCAGCCGGTCGAGCTCGAAGAGCACCGCGTAGTCCTCGACGTCTACGGTGCGCGCGTCCTCCATCGGCGTGCCTTCGTCGAGCGAGCGGCCGTCGAGGGTGGCGAGCCGGTCGGCGTCCACGTGGGCCCACTCCTCCTCGGCCGTCGGGCAGAACTGGACGCGGGTGTGCTCGAGCACTTCGGCGATCATCCGGCGGGTGACCGTCGGGTCGGCCGCGCAGAGGCGGTCCATGTACGCGCTGTCGCCGAAGAGGGCCTGCAGGTCGGCGTGCGCGGCGTTGGCACTCGAGGGCCGCGGCGGCGCGTCCCCGTCATCGTCGGGTTTGGCAGGCGGCAGCGCGGCGAGCTCTCGGAGAATGGGCCGCAACGCAGGGTGGCGCTTGATGCGGACCACCCCGGCGGTCGCGGCCGCGCTCTCGGCCCGCGGGAGGTCGGGGAAGGCGCGCCGGGCGAGCTGCGCCGCCCAGCGGTCGTAGAGCCAGACCTCGGCCCGGATGCCGAGCCGCCCGAGGAACGACTCGACGAGCCGGCGAAGCCCGTCGGTGGGGACGATGACCGCAGCCCGGCGGGCGGCCTTTACGCGCCGCTGGAGGTGCGCGAGCCGGTGCAGCGCGACCGTCGTCTTGCCGCAGCCCGCCTCTCCGAGCACGAGCAGCGCCCGGCCGGCAGGCAGCTCGACCGCGCGCCGCTGCGCCTCGTCGAGCTCGACTTCGATCGGCGAGGCCCTGCTGCGCAGATGCGGGGGCCGGGCCGAGAGCTTGAGGGCGAGGTCGCGCTGCTCGCGGCGCCACTCGCCCGAGCCGCGGCGTGAGAAGAGGCATGCCGGCGTGGCTAGCTCGACGAGCTCGCCGCGCTCGAAGGAGAGGAGGTTGCGCTCGAGCAGCAGCCCGCCCAGCGACCTTCCGCCCGCTTCGATCTCATACTCCTCGCCCTCGGCGCACGAGAAGAACACCTCGGCGAGCGGAGAGCGCTGCCAGTCGATGATCGACAGGCCGGCGGCGAGGCGCGTCTCGGCGCCGAGGAGCAGGTCCGTCACCCGGCCCTCGGTCTCCAGGCGCATGTGGGCGAAGTAGGGCGCGCCCGCGGGACTTGGAGCCGCGAGCCGCGCGAGCTGCTCCTGCCGTTCGATTCGTTTGCGCTCGTCCTGGGTCAGGCCCGTCAAGTTTCCTCCGGTGCTCTCGCGTCGTGGCGGGCGAGATGGCGCGATTGCGGGGCAAATCCCTGGAAGAAACAAGCTCCCAAATTCTGCGCAGGTGTCGGATACTATTGGCGTATTCCACGGTGGCCGACTCCGGGACCTCGAGTTCATCGTTCGCGCGGGATGGAAAGCGATATCGCGACGAGAGGAGGGTGAAGTCCGCGTATGTCCCGCTCGATTGAACTCGTATCGGCGCGTGTGTGCTTCGTGTGGATCTGGGCCGTGCTCGCCGGCGCGTGTCGGCTGGCTCCGGGCCCGCATCATGCGCCGCCCGCTGCTCCACCGACCAGGCCGGTGCACCCGCGGCACCGGAGGAGCCGCCGGCGCCACTGGGCGAGCCGCACGTTCCACCTGCTGGATACACGCACGCGTTCCCGCTGCGCACCGACGGACGCTTCATCGTCGATGCGAACGGCTACCGCTTCAAGATCGCCGGCGTGAATTGGTACGGCGCCGAAGGCCCGGACTTCGTCGTCGGAGGGCTCGACCGCCAGCCCCTCGCTGCGATCGCCGCCAGCATCCGCTCGATGGGTTTCAACACCGTGCGCTTGCCGTGGTCAAACGCGTTGCTCGCGACCAATCCGCGCGTGGACGACAAGTTGCTCGCCGCGAACCCTCGACTCCGAGGTCATCGCGCCATGGACATCTTCGATGCCGTGATCGACGCGCTCACGCGTGAAGGGCTCGCGGTCGTGCTGGTCAATCACACCAGCGACGCCATCTGGTGCTGCAGCGACCACGATGGCAACGGGCTGTGGTTCAACGAGCGCTACCCGGAGTCGACGTGGATCGAACATTGGCAGCGCATCGCGCGCCGCTACGCCGGCAACTCGGCGGTCGTCGGCGCCGAGCTTCGCAACGAGCTGCGCAAGCGCTGCACCGCGGATGGCTGCGACGAGATTACGTGGGGCGGCGGAGGGCAGCTCGATTGGCACCGCGCGGCGACGAGCGCCGGCAACGCGGTGCACCAGGTGAACCGCAACCTGCTCGTGCTCGTTGACGGCCTGAGCTACGCGGCGGATCTGCGTGGCGTCTACCACTTGCCGATCCAGCTCGCGACGCCCGGTCGGCTCGTCTACGCGACGCACGACTACAGCTGGTTCCACGCTGCGAACGTCGATCCCGAGGCCCATGCGATCACGCTCGGCAACGCATGGGGCTACATTCCTCACCCAAGGGCGAACGTTCACCGCGCCGATCGTCGTCACCGAGTTTGGCACCTGCACCGACGGGCGCGCCGACTGTGGCGGCCCGCCGACCTGGTTCGCGAGCATCCTCGCCCATCTGCGGCGCGCGGATATCGATTGGATGTACTGGCCGCTCAACGGCACGCAGATGTCGGGCGAAGGCCGGACGTTCGGCGCGGTCGAGTTCTATGGAGTCCTCGACCAGACGTGGACGCGACCGGCATCGCCCGCGGTGCTCGATGCGCTGCGCGAGCTCATGCCGGCCAATGAGCACCCTCGCCGGTGAGGGCAGGCTCTACGCACGACGCTTCGCTTCTGAGCGACACAACGCTGCGGCGTCCCGTCGGCCCCGCGCACCGGTAGTTCTCGGGCAGCGCGCGCGTCGCCGCACCGGGCTCGGCTTTGGACAGCGCGGCGGTGCCTCCCATGACGGCCGAGGATGGAGGTCGCCCCTGACATCCCTCCGGCGCCTTTCTTGCGACCGATCTCCGCGGCTGGCCGACCGGAGCCCGCTCCCGACCACGACGAGCGTCCGAGCGTCGGGAAGGGCGCCAATCGAGCCTGGGGCAGTGGGAGGCCCGAGGAACCACGATTCTCCGCCGACCCCAGCCGGAGACGCTCGAGGCGGTAGAACGCGCAGGTAGCGGCATAGAGGCTGCGCCGGCCGAGCCTCCCCTACCGGTCGCCACGCGTCGGCCTCTCCTCCCGCCTACTGCGTCTTCTCGTCGAGGTACGCCTCGAGCCCGGGTTTCGGAAACAGGCCCCGCCCCTCCTCCTCGACAAGGATCTTCCCCGACGGCGCGTAGAGGATGGTCGCGTAGTACTCGATGTCCATCTTGTCCGCGAAGCGTTTCTCCGGGTCGAGCACGATGGGCACGTCCGGATAGGCCTCGGCGAAGGCGCGGGCCTCCTCCTCGGTCTGGTCGCCGTAGACGACCTTCACGTGATAGCGCGGGCTCTCGGCGAGCAATCGGAAGACCGCGACCGACTGCGCCATGAAGCCTTCGTGGCCGCCGCACGGGGTCTTCGAGCCGTAGAGAATGCCCCCGACCTCCTTGCCCTGAAGGTCGCGCAACTCGGTCTCGGAGCCGTCGCTCGCCGGCAGGACGAGGTCCGGGACCCGCGCCGGGAAGATGACGATTTTCACCGCGATCGCCAGGACGATCGCGACGAGGATCAGGTGTCCGGTCGAAGGCTTCGACATCGTGCCCCCCGAAATGAGGTTAAGAGCACCAGGGAAGAACAAGCGCTCCAAGCGCCACTTCCGGCGAGTATGGCGGAGGTCGCGGGGCCAAGGGGAGGTGGTGGTGCGCAACGGTGAGGCCGTCGCAACCGTCCGAAGCGCGCGAGCAGCTGCCGCAGCCAGCACAGGCATGGGAGCACCCTCTGGCGTCAGCCGACGAAAGGCAGAACCGGTCGAAAGGCGCGCGGCGCTCTCATGCCTGCGCCGCGCGCAGCGCGAGAGAAGCCGCGCGTCTTGTCGAGGCGCGAGCGGGGCTGGCTTGGGGCCTAGCGCACCTCCGCGAGGAACGAGTCGAGCAGGGCGTTTACCTGCTCTGGCCCGTCGAGCTGGAGCCAGTGCCCGGTACCCTCGAGCTTCGTCGCCGGCAGGTCGGGCACGAGGTGCTGGTAGGCGTCAGGGCGCTCGTTCAGCGCGGTGATCACCGTGCGCCGCGGCCCGGCGTAGCTTCGCAGCGGCGTCACCGGGTCGAACGTGAGCAGCGAGTCGAGCGTGCCGGTCACGACCGCCCGAGGGGTGCGGTCGAGATCTGCGAGCAGGCGCTCGCGCACCTCGGGCTGCGATCCCACGAGCATCGACTCCCAGTAGCCGCGCACCACCGCGTGGTAGTCGTCCCTCAGGGAGCGCTGCAGCTCTGCGACGACCTCGGGCGGCATCAGGCGTCCGTCCGAGGCAGGGTCGAGGAGCAGCAGCCCGGCGACCTTGGACTGGTCGAGACTCCTGCCTGGTACCTGCTGTGCCGCGACCGCGAGAAGCAGGCGGTGCGCATGTTCCGCCTGGACCGGATCCGGATGGCTCGACTCCTCCCGCAGACCTTCCAGCCAGACCTGGAGGCCGTGCACCGGGAGTGGCTGGCGCAGCGCGCCGGCGAGTAAGGAGCTCCCACAGACTGGGCGGTGGGGCTCACGGTCGTCAGAAGAGCAGTGCCCGCCCGCTCGCGGAGCAGCATCAAAGTCGCCAGCGGCCGGCGCGATCGACGCGGAAGCAGCCCAAGGGCGAGGACGATGGGCGCCAGACGCCCTTCGCCGCATGAATGAGAAGCCGGTCGGATGGATCCGACCGGCTTCGATCCAGCGAGCCCGCGTCCGGCTAGAACGCGCGCGGCGCCATCTGGCGCAGCCTGCGCACGCGCTCGCTCATCGGCGGGTGCGTCGAGAAGAGGTTCATCAGGCCGCCGCCCGACAGCGGGTTGACGATGAAGAGCGGGGCGGTCGCCGG
>JBMNNX010000283.1:0-8407 GCA_050942745.1 Myxococcales bacterium | reverse complement strand
CCCGTGGGACAAGCAGCAGGACATTCGATCGCTGAGACCGTACTTGATCGAGGAGGCCTACGAGGTGCTCGAGCAGATGGACCGGATCGCCTCCGGCGGCTCATTCAAGCCCCTACGCGACGAGCTGGGCGACCTGCTCTTCCAGATCGTCTTCCACGCCCAGCTCGCCTCCGAGGCCGGCGAGTTCGAGCTCGCCGACGTGATCCAGGCGATAGCCGACAAGATCGAGTTTCGCCACCCGCACGTCTTCGGCGACCAGAAGGCCGCCGACGCGGCCGAGGTCGCCGGGCGCTGGGTCAAGCTGAAGGCCGAGGAGCGGCGCCGCAAGACCGGGCGGCCCGGATCGGTCATCGACGGAGTCCCCAAGGACGCCCCCGCGCTGATGCGCGCCGAGCGGCTGACCGAAAAGGCGAGCCGCGTCGGCTTCGACTGGAAGCGGCTCGAGGACGTGCGCGCCAAGCTCGACGAGGAGCTGGGCGAGCTCGACGAGGCGATAACGAGCGGCGAGAGCAGGCGCGTCGAGGAGGAGCTGGGCGACGTGCTCTTCGCGCTCGCCAACCTCGGCCGCTTTGTTGAGGTCCATCCCGAGGACGCGCTGCGCGGCGCCATCGATCGCTTCACCAGGCGCTTCCACTTCATCGAGGACAGCCTCCGCGAGCGCGGCCTCGAGCCGTCCGATGTCACGCTTGAGGAGATGGACGCGCTCTGGAACGAGGCGAAGGCGCGGGAGAGGCAGGCCTGAACATTTCGTTCAAGCTTGGGCTCGAGCCGCTCGAACGTTTTGTCCACAGGTCTTGTGGAGAAGTTGTGGCGAACTCTGTGGAGAGCGTCGCAACTCCCCCGAGAGGACGGCAGTTTGATCGGTTTGCTGTATCCAACAGCAAATTGCCAAGTCCTTGAAATCAGGCCACCTTTGTTCTGCGGCCCCAGCCGAGGCGCGCGGCGAGCTCGCTCGGAGGCGAGCGAACGCGGTTAACCACACCCCGCGCGGGCGTAACGTATCGATCAATCGGGAATATGCGCCTTGACAGCAAGTATTCAAGCTGTTACGAAGCGCGCCCCGCGTCGCTCCCAGGGCGAGCGGCTTTCGTTTTAGTGGAGGAAGCAGTGGCCAACACCAAGTCCGCCGAGAAGCGCCATGCCCAGAGCCTGAAGCGCCGGGCGAAGAACACCTACTGGCGCTCGAGCGCCAAGACCGCGGTCAAGAAGGCCCGCGCCGCGATCGAATCGAAGGACCCCGCGAAGATCACCGAGATGCTCCGGACCGCCGAGAAGGTCCTGAAGAAGGCGACCACGAAGGGTGTTATCCCCAAGCGCAACGCCAGCCGCCACGTCGCTCGCCTCGCCAAGGCGGCCGCTGCGGTCAAGTAGCTCCCTCTTCTCGATTGTCAACGCCAGAGCGCCCACTGCCCGGCAGGTGAATGCCGGGTAGCGAGGTGGTTTTGTGTTCTTCGACGACCCGGGCCCCGGCCGGTCCGCTCGTTCCGCGTCCCGCGGAGGCGCTCGCGTCCGCGGCCTCAGGGCCTAGCGGTGCGCCGCCGCGTAGCGAAGGTGTCCGGTCCGCGCAACAAGCTCCTCCCGGACAAGCACGGCGAGGCCCTCTTCGCCTCTTGCGAGCGCTCGCTCATCGCGGCGCCGGCCTCGCGCCTGGCGATCCTTCAAAACCCGGACGACAAGCGCTCCAGCGCTTGTCGCATCAGCGAGTCCGCCAGGCGCCGCAGCGCCATGCGCCGGCTCGCCTCGTCACTCAGGACGGGCACCTCGCCCCCGGGCCTGTAGTCCTCGCTGCCGGCGACCACGACCCGCGCAATCGTCTTTCCGCCCTTCTCGAGCCGCACGGACACCTTGGCTCGAATGCCCATGCTCGCGGGCCCGGGAAGCTGCGACGCCTCGCCCGGGATGGCGGGGCTGTTCGCGTAGATCACGCTCCCCTCGGAGATCTCCTCGATCGTCCCGTAGGCGATCGCGTCCGAGCCCTCGCCGCCCTCCCGGCCCGCGCGCGCGAGCTCGCGCCGGAACGCGCTGGTGAAGCAGCCCTCCACCCCCGGCTCGGCCGTCAGGTTCCTGAAGACCGGCACGTAGAGCGTGCGCGCGCCCTCCGGCAGATCTCCGCCCTCGGGCGTGAACCGGTACCCACAGCCAGTCGCGAGCAGAGCGGCGAGCGCCGCCGGCACGAGCCCGCGGCGCCGCCACCTGATTCGATTCGGTCGAGTCACTAGCCCACCACGAAGTTGACCAGCCGCTTGGGGACAAAGACGACCTTGCGGACGGTCTTGCCCTCCAGGTGCGCGCTCACCTTCTCGTCCTTCGCGGCGGTCGACTTCACCTCTTCCTCCGGCATCTCGACCGGAACCTGGACCTGGCCGCGAAGCTTCCCGTTGACCTGGATCGCGTAGGTGACCTCGTCCTCGGCCGCCAGCGCGGGGTCGAAGACCGGCCAACCCAGCTCCTGCAAGGTCGCCGTGGCGCCGTAGTCCTCGGAGACCTGCTCGGCGAGGTGCGGGGCGACCGGCGAGAGCATCGCGGCGACCAGGCGCACCGCCTCGGCCATCGCCGCGCGCTCGGCCGGATCGCTCGAGGGCGGCAGCGGCGTGAGGAAGTTCACCAGCTCCATCACCCGCGCGATGGCGGTGTTGAACGCGAGCCGCTCGATGTCTTCGGTGACGCGCTTGAGCGCGCGGTGCGCGGCCTTGCGGACGGCCAGCGCCTTGCCGGTCTCGCCGCCCAGCGGCCGCTTCTCGCTCGCCGCGTCGCGGTGCTGGTAGGCGAGGCGCCAGACGCGCGCGAGGAAGCGGCTCGCCCCCTCGACCTGCTCGTCCGACCAGTCGATGTCCTTCTCCGGCGGGCCGGCGAAGAGCACGAAGGTGCGGGCGGAGTCGGCGCCGTACTTGTTGACGATGTCGCGCGGGGAGACGACGTTGCCCCAGCGCTTGGACATCTTGCGGCCGTCGGGCCCGTTGACGATGCCCTGCGTCACCAGCTTCTTGACCGGCTCGTCCACCGGGACCAGGCCGAGCTCCTTCATCACCATGGTCCAGAAGCGGAAGTAGAGCAGGTGCATCACCGCGTGCTCGGGGCCGCCAACGTAGACGTCGACCGGCAGCATCCGCTTGGCGACCTCGGGGTCGACCGGGAGCTGGTCGTTGTGCGGCGAGAGGTAGCGCGCGTAGTACCAGGTCGAGTCGACGAAGGTGTCCATCGTCTCGACCTCGCGGCGCGCCGGGCCGCCGCACTTCGGGCAGGTGGTGTTGACGAACTCGGGCACCTTGGCGAGCGGCGGCTCGCCGCGGCCGGTGAGGACCTTGGCGACGTCGATGTCGGGCAGCTTCACCGGGAGCTGGTCATAGGGCACCGGGATGCCCTCGTGCTGCGGATCGCACCGGTCGCAGTAGACGATGGGGATAGGCGTGCCCCAGTAGCGCTGGCGCGAAAAGCCCCAGTCGCGCTGGCGGTAGCTGACCGCCGGACCGCCGAGGCCCTTCGCCTTCAGCGCCTCGGCGACCTTCTTGCGCCCCTCCTCCGAGCTGAGGCCGCTGAACTCGGCCGACTCCTGCATCACGCCGTCGTCGGCAAACGCCGCGGTCAGCTCCTCGGCCTTCAGGGGCGCGCCGTCCTTCGGCTGGATCACCGCCTTGATAGGCAGGCCGTACTTGCGGGCGAACTCGAAGTCGCGCTGGTCGTGCGCCGGCACGCTCATCACCGCGCCGGTGCCGTAGTCGGAGACGACGAAGTTGGCGGCCCACACCGGCAGCTTCTGCCGGGTGAACGGGTGGATGGCGTAGGCGCCGGTGAAGACGCCCTCCTTCTCAACCTCCTCGTCCTTCTTCTGCTGGGCGGCCTTGCGCTCCTGCTCGGCGGCGAAGGCCTTCACCCGCTCGCCGGTCTCGGCGTTGACGAGCTTGGGCATCAGCGGGTGGTCAGGGGCGACGACGACGTAGGTGACGCCGAAGAGCGTGTCGGCGCGGGTGGTGAAGACCTTCAGCTCGGCATCCGAGCCCTCGAGCTTGAAGGCGATCTCGGCGCCCTCGGATTTGCCTATCCAGTTGCGCTGCATCGAGGTGATGCGCTCGGGCCATTCGGTGAGGGTGTCGAGCCCCTGCAGCAGCCGCTCGGAGTAGCGCGTGATGCGGAAGGCCCACTGCGGCATCTTGCGCACCAGCACCGGGTCACCCGAGCGCTCGCACAGCCCGTCCTTGACCTGCTCGTTGGCGATGACCGTCGCACAGCCCGGGCACCAGTTGACCCGGCTCCAGCGCCGGTAGACCAGGCCCATCTCGCGCATCTTGAGAAAGAACCACTGGTTCCAGCGGTAGTACTCGGGGTCGCTGGTGGCGAGCTCGCGGTCCCAGTCGTACGAGTAGCCGACCGACTTCATCTCGGCCTTGAAGTGCACCACGTTCTCGCGGGTGCGCTCGGCCGGATGGCGCCCGTCCTGGATGGCCGCGTTCTCGGCCGGCAGGCCCAGCGCGTCCCAGCCCATCGGGTGCAGCACGTCGTAGCCGCGGGCGCGGTAGTAGCGGGCGAGCACGTCGCCGATGAGGTAGTTGCGCACGTGCCCCATGTGCATCTTGCCCGAGGGGTACGGGAACATCTCGAGGACATAGCGCTTCTCTCCCTTGCCCCGCAGCTTGAAGAGCCCCCGCTCTTCCCAGCGCTGCTGCCACTTGGGCTCGATGCTCTTCGGCTCATAGCGTTCTTGCACGTGCGTCTCCTTCGAAATTCTTGGGGCCCGATGAGTCGGCCGCTAAACAAGAGCCCTGTCTTATAGGGCCAGCCCCAGCGACGGGCAACGGCGAAGCGGGCCACAAACGGGGAAGGCAGCGACCTGGGGCCAACCTTGGAGAAACCAAGCGCCGCGAGGGGGCGATTCCTCGCGGCCACAGGGTCGCCGCGCTGCCCGTTCTTTAGGTCGCCGAGCCAACGAGGGATAGTCGGGTCCGCGCACCGGCTCCGCGTCGGTCGCGAGGCCGAAAACCGGAAGCTGACCCGCCAGAGCGCGCCTTCGGGTCGAAGCCAGTCAGGAAGCTGTCCCGCGCCCTTCCGCGCGCGTCGTCGGTGCGAACGGCGAGGCTACCCGCCAACTCGAGCAAGGATAGAGCTCGTACTACTAAGTCGAGCTTTCATGCCTCGCGCCTCCTGCTCCTCGCCGACCGCCAAGTCGCGCACCCGACCCGATCGCGCCGGCCCCTGCCCCCTCCTTCCATCGCGCGCCCGAACGCGCCCGCATGGTCACCGCCCTCGACGGCGCCTAGCTTCATGATTGGGGGTTACCGCGAGCATGATCTGCGAGAACTGCGGAGTGCGGCCCGCCACGCTCTTCGTCCAGCAACGCGACGGCAACAAGGAGAGGGCCGCCGCCTTCTGCAACCGCTGCGCGAGCGCCTCGGGGGGCGCGCTGCGAGCCGGCGAGCCGCTCGGCCTCGATTCGCTGCTCGAAGGCATGCTCGGCACCCGACCCAAGGCGCGCGAGAACCTCTTGGCGAGCCTGAACCCGCGCGCGCGGCAGGTGCTGCAGCGGGCCGCCCGACTCACCTTGGCCTGGGGACAGGAGCGGGTGCAGAACGAGCTGCTGCTGCTCGCGCTCGTCGACGAGGTCCAGGAGATAAGCCAGGCGCTGCAGGAGCTCGGGCTGAAGGGAGTGGACTTCGAGCGCCAGCTCCACAAGGCCATCGGCAAGACCCAGCCCCGGCGCGCCGAGGGCATCGGACTGGCGCCCGGCGTCAAGCGCGTGCTGCAGCTCGCGAAGCTGCAGGCCGTGCAGATGGGCGCGAGCCAGGTCGGCCCCGAGCACCTGCTGCTCGCGATCATGGTCGACCGCGAAGGCATGGCGGCCGGGTTCCTCGCCCGCGTCGATCCCAACGAGCTGCGCGCCCGCCTCGCCGGCGGCGCGCCCGGTGTCTCGCCCACCGGCCGGCTCAAGCACCAGCTCCCGCAGAACCTGAGCCGCTTCGGGCGCGACCTCACCACCCTCGCCCAGGGCGGAGGCCTCGACCCGATCATCGGCCGCGAGGGCGAGATCGAGCGCATCATCCGCATCCTCAGCCGCAGGACGAAGAACAACCCCGTGCTCATCGGCGAGCCGGGCGTGGGCAAGACCTCCATCGTCGAGGGCCTCGCACAGCGTATCGCCGCCGGCGAGGTGCCCGAGCTGCTGCGCGGCAAGCGGGTCGTCTCCCTCGACCTCGGCGCGATGGTCGCCGGCACCAAGTTCCGCGGCGAGTTCGAGGCGCGCTTCAAGGGCCTGATGGAGGAGATCCGCGCCCTCAACGGCAAGATCCTCCTCTTCATCGACGAGCTGCACACCATCGTCGGGGCCGGCGCGGCCGAGGGCGCCATCGACGCCTCGAGCATGCTCAAGCCCGCCCTGGCCCGCGGCGAGCTGCAGTGCCTCGGCGCGACCACGCTCGACGAGTACCGCAAGTACGTCGAGAAGGACCCGGCCCTCGAGCGGCGCTTCCAGCCGGTGATGGTCGCCGAGCCGACCCAGGAGCAGACGCTCGCCATTCTGCGCGGGCTGCGGCCTGCGTACAAGGCGCACCACCAGGTCAAGATCAGCGACGGCGCCCTCGACGCGGCCGTCGAGCTGTCCGACCGCTACGTCAACGACCGCTTCCTGCCCGACAAGGCCATCGACGTCCTCGACGAGGCCGCGGCGATGGTGCGGCTCGGCGCGCGCTTTGAGCCGAGCCGGCTGCAGGAGCTCGCCCAGCCGCTCGCGCAGCTCGAGCACGACAAGAAGGTCTGCGTCGCCGAGGAGCGCTACCTCGAGGCCGCCCGCCTCAAGGCGAGCATCGACGCGCTGAGCGCCGAGCTCGAGGCCCTGCGCAAGGTCGCCGCCGAGAACGAGCGCGGCGCCGCGGCGACGGTGCTGCCCGAACACGTCGCCACCGTGATCGCCGAGTGGACCGGGATCCCGGCCACGCGGCTGCAGAAGGAGGAGGCCGAGCGGCTCATCGAGATGGAGCGCTCGCTCGCCCAGCGCGTCGTCGGCCAGGAGGATGCCATCCGCGCGGTCGCCGAGGCGGTGCGCCGCGCGCGCGCCGGCCTCAAGGATCCAAACCGGCCCATCGGCTCGTTCATCTTCCTTGGGCCCACCGGCGTCGGTAAGACCGAGACCGCGCGGGCGCTGGCCGAGTACCTCTTCAACGACGAAGAGGCGATGATCCGCCTCGACATGTCGGAGTTCATGGAGCGCCACACCGTCAGCCGGCTCGTCGGCGCGCCTCCGGGCTACGTCGGCTACGAGGAGGCAGGCAAGCTGACCGAGGCGGTGAGGCGGCGGCCCTATTCGGTGCTGCTCTTCGACGAGATCGAGAAGGCGCACCCCGACGTCTTCAACATCCTGCTGCAGATCCTCGACGACGGGCGGCTGACCGACGCCAAGGGGCGCACGGTCAACTTCAAGAACACCATCGTGATCATGACCTCCAACGTCGGCGCCGAGAGCATCGCCTGGCGCGGCACCCTCGGCTTCCAGGCCGAGGCGGGCGACGGCGCCGAGCAGAAGGCCCGGCAGGTCGTCCTCGACGCGATGCGCGAGCAGTTCCGGCCCGAGTTCCTCAACCGCATCGACGAGATCGTGGTCTTCCACCCGCTCGGCCGCGAGCAGATCCGGCGCATCGTCGAGAACATGCTCGAGACCACGCGGCGCAAGCTGCGAGGCCAGGACCTGCGGCTCGCGATGACCGACGCCGCTCTCGACGCGCTGGCCGAGCGGGGCTTCGAGCCGCGCTACGGCGCCCGGCCCCTGCGCCGAGCGATCCAGCGTGAGATCGAAACGGTCGTCAGCCAGATGATGCTCGACGGCACCGCGCGCGAAGGCGACGAGGTCCGCGTGGACTTCGCCAACGGGCGCTTCGACTTCGTCGTGCACCCGAGGCGCCTGAGCGCGGCCGGAGGGCCGCCTCTCGAGCCGGCCGACCGCACGTCACCGCCGAACGCCTGACCGAACACCGACCCGGAGCCCGGCCACCGCCCAGGAGATCCGATCACCGACCGGGCGACCGGCCTTCACGTCGGGCGAACAGTGCGCCAGAGTTCCTTCCGCATTGTCCAAGCAACTTGGGCCAGCTCCGCTCATCCCGAGCGAGAGACCGGCCCGTTGGCCGGCTGTGGCCTTGAACGAACAGCGGATTGCCCTGAAAGCACTGCGTGCGAGCACGTGAAAGTCCCCTCTCCCGCGCAAGCGCTCGCAAGCGCGGGAGAGGGGATTTTAGGGGTAAGGGGTCGGCCCCGATCCTCGGCCGAGCTCCCTGCCGCCGAACCAGGCTTTGCCCCAGGGTGATTTGCGCGGCATCTAGGACTCGTTCGAGTCCTCGGGCAATTACGGTCGTGCCGGGCATTTTGGTGGACGCACCTGTGGCTGTAAACCCACCAAGGTCGCCGAGCCACCGGACCGCGCGCGCGA
>JBMNNX010000281.1:0-8500 GCA_050942745.1 Myxococcales bacterium | reverse complement strand
CGCCGCACGAAAGCTGGCGCCGCCCAAACCGTCCACTCCCAACTCACAACTGTCGACTGCTACACTCCCGCCACCATGGCATCCGAAGCCGTCGCGACGCATCCAGAGCGATTCTCATCCGAGCAGGCGGGCAGGCTTCTCCAGAAGATCTGCGACAACGTCGAACGAGCCTTGCGGGGCAAGCGCGAGGCGGTGGAGCGGGCGGCCTGTGCCGTCGTCGCCGGCGGGCACCTGCTCATCGAAGACGTCCCCGGCGTCGGCAAGACGACCTTGGCCCAGGCGCTCGCGCGCTCGCTCGACATGTCGTTCGCCCGGGTCCAGTTCACCAGCGACCTGCTGCCCTCGGACATCCTCGGCGCCCAGGTCTTCGACCCGCGCACGGCGAGCTTCTCGTTCCGCCCCGGGCCGGTCTTCGCCCACGTCGTGCTCGCCGACGAGCTCAACCGCGCGCCCCCGCGCACGCAGTCGGCGCTGCTCGAGGCGATGTCCGAAGGCCGCGTCAGCCTCGACGGCGAGACCCGCGTGCTGCCCGCGCCCTTCCTCGTGCTCGCGACCCAAAACCCCCGGGAGCAGACCGGGACCTACCCGCTGCCCGACTCGCAGCTCGACCGCTTCATGCTGCGCATCTCGCTCGGTTTTCCGGAGGCGAGCGTCGAGCGCGAGCTGCTGCTGTCGCGCACCGGCGAGGACCCGCTCGCCGCCTTGGCACCGGTCGCCTCGGTCGCCGAGGTCGTGCGCCTGCAGGCGAGCGCCGCCGCGGTGCGGGTCGAGCCGTCGCTGGCCGACTACATGGTCGCGCTGGTGCGCGCCACCCGCGAAAGCTCGATGCTCTCGGGCGGCGCCTCGACGCGCGGCCTGCTCAGCCTGCAGTCGGCGGCCAAGGCGGTGGCGCTGCTCGACGGGCGCGACTTCCTGCTGCCCGACGACGTCAAGCGCGTCGCCGTCGCCTGCCTCGCCCACCGCATCGCGCCGGCCGGGCGCGAGGCGAGCGAGACCGATCGCGCCGAGGCCGAGCGGATCCTCGCCGACCTGCTCGAGCGGGTCGAAGTGCCGGAGTAGGGGATGTTCTCGGCACACCCGGCCGCCCGCCCGCGCTGGATAGAGCGGATGCGCGAGGAGCGCCGCCGGCGCCGCCGCCTGCGCTTCACGCGCGAGGGCTGGTACTACTCGCTCTTCACCCTGGGCGTGGGCATCGCCGCGCTCAACACCGGCAACAACCTGCTGTTCCTCGTTCTCGGCTTGCAGCTCGCCGCCATCCTCATCTCCGGCGTCCTCTCCGAGAGCGCGGTGCTGGGGCTGCAGATAGAGCGGGTGCTGCCCGCCGATCCGGCGGCCGGCGACCGCTTCGCCGTCACCTACCGGGTGCGCAACCACAAGCGCCACTGGCCCTCCTTCACGCTCTCCATCGCCGAGAAGGACGGGCCGTTCGCCGGGCAGCGCGCCTCGGTCCTCTACGTCGGGCCGGACGGCGGCGCCGAGGCCACGCTGCACACGAGCGCGCCGCGCCGCGGGCGCTTCCGGCTCGACAAGATCGTCGTCTCCACGCGCTTTCCCTTCGGCTTCTTCGAGAAGTACATCCACGTCTCGCTGCCCGACGATCTCTACGTGGTCCCGGCCCGGGTGCGCCCGCTCGACCGGCGCGCCCGCGGCGGCTACCGCGACGGCGAGCGCCCCGAGGGCAGGTTGGGCCGAGGCGCGGAGCTGCACGGGCTGCGCGAGGCGCGCGCGGGCGACGACCGGCGCTTCATCCACTGGCGCAAGAGCGCCGCCGTCGGCCGCCTGCTCGTCATCGAGCGCGAGCACGAGCAGCGCCGGCGCGTCGTCCTCGTGGTCGACAACCGCGGCCCTCAGCCCGCCGACTGGCTCGAGAGGCCGCTCGAGCAGGCCGCGGCCGTCGCGCGCCTGCTGTGCGGCCGCGGCCTGGCGGTGGGGCTCGCGACCAGCGGCGAGTACCTGCCTCCGGCCCCAGGCCCGGTGCAGCTCAAGCGGCTGCTGCGGCGGCTCGCCGAGCTCGCGCCCGCCGACAGCTCGGGGCCCGCGCCCGATCCCAAGCGCGAGGGCGCGCTCGCCATCGGCGCGGGAGGAGGCGCGGCGTGAGGCTCGCGACCGCTCGAAAGCTCTCCGCGCACGCGGCCGTGGGGTTCGCCTTCGCCTCGATCTCGGCCGAGGGCGACGTTCCGCTCCCGCTCGTCGCGATCTTCGCCGCGGTGCTCATCGGCTCGTACTTCGCCGACGGGCGCCTGGGTCGCGGCCGCGGGGCGCTGCTGACGGCGCTGACGGGCGTCGCGCTCGCCGTCCTGGCCGCGCTCTGGCTGACCGGCGCGCTCGACCTCGTCGTCTCGGCCTCGCTCTTCGCGGCGGCGCTGGCGGCCAACCGCCTGCTGTCGCGCCAGAGCGCGGCCGACGACGGGCTGCTCCACCTCTCGGCGCTGCTGATGCTCGCCGGAGGCGCGGCTCTCTCGGCCGACCTGCTCTACGGCGTCTTCTTCGCCTGCTTCTCCGCCAGCGCCACCACGGCGCTGACGCTGTCGCACCTGTCGCGAGCCGTCGAGGAGGCGCGCACCCCGCGCCAGGTGGCCGACAGCCTCGTCTCCGGGCGCCTGCTCGCCGGCCTGACGGCGCTCTCGGTGGCGGCGCTCGGCGGCGCGATAGTCATCTTCTTCGCCTTCCCGCGCTTCACCTCCGGCGCCTTCATCCGCCTGCCTAAGCCGGCCCAGGGCGCCACGGTCGGCTTCTCGGAAGAGCTGCGGCTCGACGTCCACGGCGTGCTCAAGTCCGACCCGCGGCCGGTGATGCGCTTTCGCGTCAACCCTGATCCCGGGCGCGAGCACGCCGAGCTGCTGTGGAAGGGCAAGACCTTCGACTTCTTCGACGGCACGGGCTGGCAGTCGAACGCGCCGCGCAGCGAGCCGCGGCTCTACCTCAACTTTTCGGAGGTGGCCGAGGACGACACGCGCTTCACCGTCGAGGTGCTGGGCACCGCCGGCACGAACGCGGTCTTCCAGACCGGGCGGATGGTCCGGGTCGATTCGCCCCGCTACCTGCGCCGCGGGCCGCGGCGGCCAATGCTCTTCTTCGTCGCCGACGCGCTCGGCGACGTGCGGGTGCGGCCCGAGGCGCCCGAGGGGTTGGCGTACTACCTGCGCGCGCGCGCGCCGGCCGGGCCCGAAGAGCTGCGCGGCAGGGGGACCGAGTATCCGGAGGGCGTCGGGCGGCTCTTCCTGCAGCTCCCCGTGGGGCTCGACCCGCGGATCGCCGAGCTCGCGCGGCGCCTCACCGCCGGCATCGAGGACCCGTACGACAAGGCGCTCGCTGTCGAGCGAGAGCTGCGCGGCTATCGCTACACGACCACGCTGCCAGGGCCGACCGGCGACCCGCTCGCGCACTTCCTCTTCGAGCGCAAGGCCGGGCACTGCGAGTTCTTCTCCACGGCGATGGCCGTGCTGCTGCGCGCGGCGGGCGTGCCGACCCGCAACGTGACCGGCTTCTTCGGCGGCATCCGCGACGAGGACGGGACCTACGTCGTGCGCGCCGGCGACGCGCACTCGTGGACCGAGGTCTTTTTCCCGGGCGTTGGCTTCGTGCCCTTCGACGCGACGCCGCCCGAGGGTCGGCTCGCCGACACCTCCTCCTGGCTCTCGTCGATCATCGCCTTCTACGAGCGGGCCTCCGGGCCGTGGCGCAACTTCGTCGTCGATCTGAGCTTCTGGGACCAGGTCCGCGCCATCCGCTCCGCGTTCCGCGCGGTCTCGAGCGGGCTGTCGCGCTTCCAGGGGCGCACCGGGGCCGGGGCCGCGGGCCTCTTCAACTACCTCGGGGCGGCCATCGCGCTCGCCCTCGCGCTCGCGGCGGCGAAGATGCTCTGGCGCAGGCCCGCGGAGGCCGAGCGGCGCGCGCAGTGGAAGAGCGACAAGCACGCGGCGCGGCTCTACCGTGTGCTCCTGCGGCGGCTGGCCGCCCGCGGGTTCTCCAAGGCGCGCTCGCAGACCGCCCGCGAGCTCGCGCGCGCGGTGGCCGACTCCGGCGCTCCTTTCGCGCCGGTCGTCGAGATCGTCACCGAGCGCTACCTCGCCGCGCGCTTCGGCGGGCGCCCGCTGGCGGCCGACGACGCCCGCCGGCTTCGCCGATTGTTGCGCTTCTGATGGGGCGGCGCGCCCGCCGCTCTGCGAGTTCCGAACATGACCGAGCTCTCATTCTTCGCGACGACGCCCAAGGGCATGGAGTCGCTGCTCGCCGACGAGCTGCGCGGCCTCGGCGCGGCCGGCGTCGAGCCGACGCGGGCGGGCGTGCGCTTCGCCGGCTCGCTCGAGACCGCCTACCGGGCCTGCCTCTGGTCGCGGACCGCGAGCCGGGTCCTGCTGCCCATCGCGCGCTTTGCGGCGCCGACGCCCGAGGCGCTCTACGCCGGCGTCCGCTCCGTCCGCTGGGCCGAGCACCTGTCACCCGACGGCACGCTCGCGGTGGACTTCGCCTCCGCCGAGTCGCAGATCACGCACACGCACTTCGGGGCGCTCAAGGTCAAGGACGCCATCGTCGATCAGCTCCGCGAGGAGACCGGCCGGCGGCCCTCCGTCGATGTCGCGAGCCCGGACGTGCGCGTCAACGTGCACCTGCGCAAGGACGAGGCGACGCTCAGCATCGACCTCTCCGGCGAGAGCCTGCATCGCCGCGGCTACCGTGAGCGCGGCGCCCAGGCGCCGCTCAAGGAGAGCCTCGCCGCGGCCATCCTGCTGCTGGCGCGCTGGCCCGAGGTCGCGCGCGAGGGCGGAGGGCTCGTCGATCCGATGTGCGGCTCGGGGACGCTGCCGATAGAGGCGGCGCTGATGGCCGCCGACGTCGCCCCGGGCCTGCTGCGCGAGCGCTTCGGCTTTCTGCGCTGGCGCGCCCACCAGCCGGAGGTCTGGAGGCCGATCCTCGAGGAGGCGAAGGCGCGCGACGGCCGCAGGCGCACCGACCTGCCGACTATCGCCGGCTTCGACGTGGAGCAGGCCGCCATCGACGCGGCGCGGGCCAACGCGAGGAAGGCCGGCGTCGCCCACCTGCTGCGCTTCGAGCGGCGCGAGCTGTCGATGGCCGAGCCCGTCGGCGACAAGCCGGGCGTCTTCGTGGTCAACCCGCCCTACGGCGAGCGGCTCGGCGAGATCGAGCCGCTTCGCGGCCTCTACAAGCGCATCGGCGACACGCTCAAGCAGCGCTTCAAGGGTTGGAACGGCTTCGTCTTCACCGGAAACCTCGAGCTGACCAAGAACGTCGGGCTCCGGGCGACCCGCCGGCACGTCCTCTACAACGGCGCCATCGAGTGCCGGCTGCTCGAGATCCCCATCGCGCCGCCGAAGGAGGGCGAGGTGGTCTCCGTGGCGCGCGGGCCGAGGAGCGAGGGCGCACAGGCCTTCGCGAACCGGCTGCAAAAGGACTTCAAGCACCTCTCGAAGTGGGCCAAGCGCGAGGGCGTCACCTGCTGGCGCGTCTACGACGCGGACCTGCCCGAGTACGCCCTCGCCATCGACCTCTACGAGAGGTGGGTGCACGTGCAGGAGTACGAGCCCCCGAAGACCGTCGATCCGAACCGGGCCGCGGCGCGGCTCAACGAGGCGCTCGCCGTCATCCCCGAGGTGCTGCAGGTCGAGCCCTCGAATGTCTTCCTCAAGGTGCGCCGCAGGCAGAAGGGCAGCGCCCAGTACGAGAAGCTCGGCGCGCGAGGCCGCTTCCACGAAGTGCAGGAGGGCGGACTGCGCTTTCTGGTCAACTTCACCGACTACCTCGACACCGGCCTCTTCTTGGACCACCGGCCCACGCGCGCGCTGCTGCGCGAGCTCGCCAAGGGTCGGGATTTCCTCAACCTTTTCGGCTACACCGGATCGGCCACGGTCTACGCGGCGGCCGGCGGGGCGCGCTCGACGACGACGGTGGACCTCTCGAACACCTATCTCGAGTGGGCGAGCCGCAACCTCGCGCTCAACGGCTTTCGCGGCGGGCGCCACAGGCTCCTGCGCGAGGACGCCCGCGAGTGGATCGAGCGCGAGAAGGGCAGGTGGGACCTCATCTTCCTCGACCCGCCCACCTTCTCGACCTCCAAGGCGATGCGCGGCACCTTCGACATCCAGCGCGACCACGTCGGGCTGCTGCGCGCGGCGGCGAGGCTCCTGCGGCCAGAGGGCGAGCTGATTTTCTCCAACAACTTCCGCAAGTTCCGCATGGACCGCGGGGCGCTGAACGAGCTGGAGATCGAGGACCTGACCGCCCGGACGATTCCGCCGGATTTCGCGCGCAACCCGCGCATCCACAACTGCTGGCGCATTCGCCGGCGTCCGGCGGGCCCCGCGGGGTGAAAAGTCGAAGATCGCCGCCAGAAGTGTTATTCCGAGAACCCGCGAGGGCACACACCGGATGGCACAGAAGGGGCGAAACCTGGTCGTCTACGACCTGGGCATGGTCGAGTACGAGGATGGGCTCGTGCTTCAGAATGCCTTTGCGCTCGCCCGCCGCGGTCGCCTCAAGCGCGACGTGCTGCTGCTGCTCGAGCACTCGCCCGTGCTGACAATGGGGCGGGGTGCCGTGCCCGACGACATCAAGGTTTCGCCCCAGGAGCTCGAGCGGCACGGGATCGGCGTGTTCCGGACCGACCGCGGGGGCAACGTCACCTACCACGGCCCTGGCCAGATAGTCGGCTACCCGATCATCGACCTGGCGCCCGACCGCTGTGACGTGCGCCGGTACGTGCGCGACCTCGAGGACACGATGATTGGCGCGCTCGGCGAGTTCGGCGTCAAGGCCGGGCGCATCGACGGCTGGACCGGCGTCTGGGTGGGCGAGAAGGGCAAGGACGCGCGCAAGATAGGCGCCATCGGCGTGCACCTGAGCCGCTGGGTGACGACGCACGGCTTCGCGCTGAACCTGACGACCGACCTGTCGCATTTCGACTTCATCGTGCCCTGTGGCATCCGCGAGGCCGGGGTGACCTCGGTCGAGCGCGAGCTGGGGCGGGCGCCGTCGATGGAGGCGATGAAGGAGGCGCTCTCGCGCAACCTGGCCAAGCGGTTGGGGGCGAGCCAGCACCGCGGCCGTATCGATCAGCGGACCGTGTCGGTGGCCGTCCTGCGGCGAGCGGGCGAGGGCTTCGAAGCCTTGCTGCTCAAGCGCCATCCGCACCGCGGCGGGTTCTGGCAGCCCATCACCGGCACCGTGGAGCGCGGCGAGAAGCCGCGCGCCTGCGCCGCGAGGGAGTTGCGCGAGGAGAGCGGGCTTGACGGAGTGGTCGATCCGCTCGGCTACGTTCACTCCTTCCTGTTCGGAGAGCCGCGTGCAGAGCGCACACCCCGCATCTTCCAGGAGACGGCCTTCTGGACCCTGGTGGACGGGCGCGACGAAGTGCGGCTCGACGCGCGCGAGCACCTCGCCAGCGAGTGGGTCCCCATCGCCGAGGCGATAGAGCGGGTTCCGTTCGCCGGGCTGAAGTCGGTCATTCGTCGCGCAGCCCGGAGGGCGGCGGTCGAGGTGTTGCCAGTCGAGAGTCGAGAGTCGAGAGTCGAGAGCCCGACGGCCCGGGCTTCGCCCGAGGGCGCCGACGGAACGGACATCTCGGACGAGGGGGGCTCTTCCGTTCGCTGAGTGGCCGTGCCTTTGGCGGAGGCGCTGCTGCCTCTCGAGTCTCTTCCCGGCGTCCATGTCGCTTCCCGCGCGGCGGCCGAAATCACCTCCGTCGCCGCGATCCGCGAAGGCTGAGAGCGCCCGTCGCCCGGGCCGGCGGTGTCCTGCCGCGTTCGCGGCGCCAGGCGCATTGCACCAACCCGCGCCCGCGTCTCTCGCCGTTCGAGCACGGAGCCTCGGGAAAACCCCGGGAAAACTCTCGACTCTCGACCCTCGACTCTCGACCGTCGCCCTACAGCCTCTCTCCCTCGCGCGCGATCAGCGTGCCGGGATGCTGCCGGCGAGCCTGGCCGAGAATCTCCTCGAGGCCTTGGTCGGTGCGGCCCGGGTCGTGGTGGAAGAGCACCAGCGTGCGCACACCCGCGCGACGCGCGATCGACACGCCGGCCTCCCAGGTCGAGTGCCCCCAGCCGACCTTCGAGGTCTTGCCGTCGCCCTCGTACTCGGCCGGCGTGTACATGGCGTCGTAGATGAGCACGTCGGCGCCCTCGGCGAGCTCGACCAGCGTCTCGTCGGTCTTGCTGCCGTGCTCGTTGTCGGTCGCGTACACCAGCGACCGCCCGGCGCAGTCGATGCGGTAGCCGAGCGCGCCGTTGGGATGGTGCAGCTCGCGCACGGTGACCTTGGCCGCGCCGATGCTCAGGACGTCCCCGTCGGCGACCGAACGGAAGGTGAGCACCGCGCGACAGGTCTCGAGCGGAACGGGGAAGTAGGGCGGGGTCATCTGCCCGGCGAGCAGCTCGCGGACCCCGCGCCCGCCGCGGGTGGCGCCGTAGATGTCGAAGCTGAAGCGCGGGTCGTAGGCCGGGCCGAAGAAGGGCAGGCCCTGGATGTGGTCCCAGTGGTAGTGCGA
>JBMNNX010000280.1:0-8509 GCA_050942745.1 Myxococcales bacterium | reverse complement strand
TAGGCCCTGTGGGCAGGCGTGTGGGCGGCTTGGGCTTCTTCAAGCCGTCCATACGGCTGTCCACAGCGAGCCTGGCCGCCTCTCTCCACAAGTCCACAACCGGTTCCCGGGATCTGCCGAAGAGCCATAAAAGGAGAGGGGCATGAGAGGGATTTTGAAGCGCTTGCTCGTGGTTGCGGCTGCATCCGTTCTGGCCGCAGGGTGCGCGGCGACCTGTGAGGACGCCTGCACGACGACGAGCGAATGCGTCGAAAAGCTCGGCGGAAAACCCGGAAGCGTCGCGCAATGCACGAGCAAGTGCGAGGCTGCGAAGCCGGTCTGCTCGGACGAGAAGTACCAGGACATGCTCGACTGCCTGTCTCAAATGAAGTGTGAGAACGAGACGCAGTACATGGGCGAGATCATCGTCTGTGCCGGCCACTGCGATCCGGACTTCTAGCCGAATCTGTCCTGAAAGAAGGGCAGGGCCGCTTTCGGCCCTGCCCTTTTTCATTTCGAAGCCGAGGCTCGCCCGCCTCGACCGCGCTAGGTTCCGGCCACCTGCACGCCTTCGAAGACCAGCGTCGGCGTCCGCAGGCTCGAGTAGGCGAACGGATCGTTGCCCACGGCGACGAGCCGCTTCCAGAGCTCGAGGTGGTTGCCCGAGATGTTCATCTCGGCGATCGGCTCGGCGATCTGGCCGCCGCGCACGCGGAAGCCCTGGATGCCCAGCGAGAAGTCGCCGGTGGTGCCGTTCGAGTTTCCACCGAGGAAGCCGGTGACGAGGATGCCCTCCTTCATCTGCGCGAGCAGCTCGGTCTGGCCCTTGTCGCCCAGCTTCCAGGCGAGGTTGCTCGCGCCGCTGGTCGTCGGCCGCATCTCCAGCTTTCGCCCGTAGTAGTTGTCGACGTAGTAGCCGCGCAGCACGCCGGCCTCGAAGACCGGCAGGCGGCGGGCGGCGATGCCCTCGCGGTCGAACAGCCGCGAGCCGAGGCCGCGCACGATGAGCGGGTCGTCGGACAGATCGAGCAGCGGGCTGCCTATCTGCTGGCCGAGCTTGCCCTCGAACATCGAGTGCTTCTGTTGCAGCGCCGAGGCGGCGAGCGGACCGAGCAGAAAGGAGACCAGCCGGCCGGCGGCGCGGTTGTTGATGGCCAGGGTCGCTGTCGCCGACTCGCCCTTCTTCGAGCCAATCCGCTGCAACGCGCGCTCGGCGGCGCGGCGCCCCAGCGCGGCGATCTCCGGCAGATCGCCGAAGTGGCAGGCGCCCGCGTAGTCGTACTCCTCGGGGCGCCGGCCGTCCGGATCGCGCACGGTCACCTCGGCGATGGGCCAATAGGAGGTGTTGCGCTGCATGCCTTCGAAGCCGTTCGAGGCGACGCGGGCGGTCTCGGACCAGCCGTCGGAGAAGTTGGTGGTGACCGAGACGATAGCCTCGGCGCCCGGGACCGAGCGGGCCGCCTCCTCGAGCGCCTGCGCGATGTGCCGGCGCTGCTCGGCGGTGATCTTGTCGTAGCCCGGGTCCTCGAGCTCGAGGTCGATCTCGGCCCGGCCCTGGTACAGCTCAGGGTCGGGCAGCTTGCGATACGGGTCGGCGGCGAGCGCGCGGGCGAGGGCGATAGCCTTGCCCACGAAGTCATCGACGGCCTCGGGCCGCAGGTCGCTCGTCGAGACCGCCGAGTAGCGGCCATCGACGTAGAGCTGCAGCGACAGGCCGCGCGAGGTCGCCTCGGAGATCTTCTCGAGCTTGCCGTCGCGCCAGCCCACCTGCACCTCGCGCGACAGCCCCGCGGCCGCGGCCGCCTCCGAGGCCCCCTTGCGCTTGGCCGACTCCACCGCCGCGCGCGCAATCTCCAACATGCTCGGATTTGTCATCTTTTGCTCCTCGGCAGCGCAGCCTTAGCCGCGTCCGCCCACGGTGACCGAGGCGACGCGCACGGTCGGCATTCCCAGTGAAACGGGCACGCTCTGGCCGTCCTTGCCGCACGTCCAGGTGCCCTCGTCGATGGACATGTCGCTGGCGACCATGTCGATCTGCTCGAGCACCTTGGGCCCGTTGCCGATGAGGTTGACGTCCTTGATCGGCCGCGACAGCTTGCCGTCCTCGATGAGCCAGCCGTTCTTCACATAGAAGGTGAAGTCGCCCGCGCCTATCTGGACCTGGCCGTTGGTGAAGGTCTCGCAGAGGATGCCCTTCTTCACCGAGGCGATGATCTCTTCCTTGGTGTGCGGGCCGGGCAGCATGTAGGTGGCGCGCATGCGAGGCACCGGCGCGAACGCGTAGCTCTGGCGCCGCCCGTTGCCGGTCGGCTCGACCCCGTAGTGCTTCGCCGAGATGCTGTCGTGCATGTAGCTGGCGAGCACGCCCTTTTCGACGAGCACGGTGCGCCCGGCGTCGTTGCCCTCGTCGTCCACGTTGATGGCCCCGCGCGAGCCGTCGAGGCTGCCATCGTCGACGATGCTCACGATGGGCTTGGCGACCGGCTTGCCTATCCGGTCGGCGAAGATGCTGACGCCCTTGCGGTTGAAGTCGGCCTCCATGCCATGGCCGATAGCCTCGTGCAGCAGGATGCCCGAGGAGCCGCAGGCGAGCACCACCGGCAGCTCGCCGGCCGGCGGCTGGCCGGCCTCGAAGAGGATGGTGGTGCGCGCGACCGCCTCGGTGAGCACGCGGTCGAGCCGCTCGGGCGTGTAGTACTCGAACCCCGCGCGCCCGGCGGTGCCGTAGCGGTTCGACTCGCGCCGGCCCTTGTCCTCGGCGGTGCAGGAGAGCGACAGCGCGGTCATCGGCTGGAAGTCCTCGACCAGCCGGCCCAAGCTGTCGGCGATAAGGATGACCCCGACCTCGTCGGTCAGCGACAGGCTCACCTTCTTGATCCGCGCGTCGGCCTTCAACGCGCGCGCGTTCAGGTCGGCGAGGATGGGCAGCTTCTGCTTGGGCTCGACGCCCTCCCAGGAGACGCGCATCGGGTAGCGCTGGGTCTTCGACTCACCGACGCGGAAGCGCTGCGGCGCCGGGCGTGCCGGCCCGTCGGCGACCGCCGCGGCGGTTTCGGCGGCCCGCTTGAGCGACTCGGGCGAGAAGTCCTCGGTGTAGGCGTAGCCGGTCTGGTCGCCCTTGACCACGCGCACCCCGACGCCGAGCTCGGTGTTGATGGAGGCGCGGTTCACTTCGCCGTCCTCGAGCCCCATGTAGTTGACGATGCGGTGCTGGAAGAAGAGATCGGCGTATTCGCCGCCGCGCGAGAGCGCAACCGCCAGGGTGTTGCGCACCAGCGCCTCGTCGACGCCGAACTGGCCGAAATAGCCGATCCCTCCGGCCGCCCCGGTCGGTCGCACCACCGCCCGGCTGCAGCCAAGCAGGCTTTCGCCCATCGCCGCGGCGGCTATCGTCGCCGCGCTCACGCCCATGAACTGGCGTCGCGAGATGCGGTCATCGCTCATCGTTCACCTCTCTTGGTCTGTCGGTGATGTCGGCCCCTGAGGATGGCCAACCAAGTATCGGAACGTCAAAAGGAATTTCACCAGTTAGGTTTGCCCGCCGGGGGGGAGAGCGAACGTCGGGAAAGCTGCTCGTCCACCCGCCAGGCGCGAGCCGGCGGGCGGGCCGAGACGATGTCGGGCAGGCGAAACTGAAAAGCAGCGGTCCATCGCGCGCAGGCTTGCCCTTGACGCGAGCATGAATAACGTCGCCTCATCGCCTGACGCCCCAAAGCCCGAACGAGCCCCTTCCCGCCGGGCCGTCAAAGCGACCGGGGAGGCTCCCGTCGAAGGAGCGAACCCAAGCTTTGCGAAAACGAGGCCGCGATGAACGGCTACATCCTTGTGGTCGATGACGAAGACGACTTCCGGTCATTTGTCGCCGAGGACCTGGAGAGCCTCGGCTACGAAGTCCAGCAGGCCGAAAACGGCCAGGTCGCGCTCGAGCGGCTCGAAGAGGAGATGCCCGCGCTGGTGCTGCTCGATCTGAAGATGCCGGTGATGAGCGGCTGGGCGGTGCTCGAAGCGCTGCAGCAGATCCCCAACGCCCGCGGCATCCCCGTCCTCGTCATCTCCGCCTACGGCTTCGAGTGGGAGGCCGAGCTGGTCGGCGCGGCCGGCTACATCAGCAAGCCGGTCGAGGCCGAAACCCTGCGCCGCAAGGTCGATGCGCTGGTCGGCCCCCCGCGGCAGGCGGTGCTGCACTGACGGCCGCCTAAGGTACACGGATCCAACGCGTTCGCGGTCGGAGTTCTTTCGGCAGACACGAAGGTCGGAGAACCGTCCGCCGGCACGGAGGCCGGCGCTCCTTCGCCGGCGCGAGGGCCGGCGCTCTCCCTCCGCCGGCACGAAGGACGGCGCTCCGTTCGCCGGGTCGAAGGTCGGCCCTCTCCCTTCGCCGGCACGAAGGCCGGCGCTCCGTTCTCTGGCGCGACGGCCGGCGCTCTCCCTCCGCCGGCACGAAGGCCGGCGCTCCGTCCGCCGGCACGAAGGCCGGCGCTCTCCCTCCGCCGGCACGAAGGCCGGCGCTCCGTTCTCTGGCGCGAAGGCCGGCGCTCTCCCTCCGCCGGCACGAAGGCCGGCGCTCTCCCTCCGCCGGCACGAAGGCCGGCGCTCCGTCCGCCGGCACGAAGGCCGGCGCTCCGTCCGCCGGCACGAAGGCCGGCGCTCCGTCCGCCGGCACGAAGGCCGGCGCTCCGTCCGCCGGCACGAAGGCCGGCGCTCCGTTCGCCGGGGCGAAGGTCGGCCCTCCGAAGTCCACGCGTCGCCATAGTTGGAAGCTGGGCTATCATGGCGCCGGACCCACGCCTGTCGCGATGCCGACCTCCGCCCTCTCCCTCCCCGCGCCGACTCCCGCCGAGAAGCCGGCCGCTCGCCCTGCGATTAGCTGCGAGGGTCTCGTCAAGCGCTTTGCAGGCTTCGCCGCGGTCGATGGCCTGTCACTCGAGGTGCCGGCCGGCGCCTTCTACGCCTTCCTCGGCCCCAACGGCGCAGGCAAGTCAACCACCATCGCCCTGCTGACCGGCATCTACGGCGCCGACGCGGGCAAGATCCACGTCCTCGGGCACGACCTGCGGCGCGAGCCCGTCGCGGTGAAGGCGAAGATCGGAGTCGTCTTCGAGGAGCTCGCGCTCTTCGAGCGCCTCACCGGGCGCCAGTACCTCATCTTTTGCGGCAGGATGTACGGCCTTCGCGGCGACGAGGCAGCGCGGCGAGCTGTCGAGCTGCTCGATCTCGTCGAGCTGACGCACAAGGCCGAAGGGCTCATCGCCGACTACTCCAAGGGCATGAGGCGGCGGCTCGCCATCGCCGCGGCGATCATCCACGCGCCCGAGCTGCTGTTCCTCGACGAGCCGTTCGAGGGCATCGACGTCCTCGCCGCCGGGGTCATCCGCGAGCTGCTCAAAGAGCTCAAGCGCGGCGGCACTACGCTCTTCCTGACCACGCACGTGCTCGAAATCGCCGAGAAGCTGGCGACGCACGCGGGCGTGATCGTCGCCGGCAAGATGCGCGCGAGCGGCCCGGTCGAATCGCTGCTCGCCGAGCATCAGGCGGGCTCGCTCGAGTCGCTCTTCGAGAAGCTGGTCGGCGCGCCGCGCACGGCCGGCGTGAGGCTCTCCTTCTATGGCTAGCCAGGTGGGGAAGCCGAGCGAGGAGGCCGGTGCGGGTCAGCCCCGAGGGAGCCGACCGAGCTTCGCAATCGCCCACCGCGCGCGAGCTGACGAGGACTCTCGTTCGTGCAAGCCGAGGGCTGTCCTTCCAGGTGGCCGCGCGCCCGCCCGTAATAGTCCCCTTCCCTGCGCTTGCGCGGGAAAAGGGGTTTCAGGGGAAAGGGCTCGCCGCGTTCCTCGGCCAGTCTCCCCATCTCGAGGCCTACTCGGGATTCCGTGCTCGCCACGGTGCGCCCCACCCCCAAACCCCCTCTCCCGCTGCGCGGGGAGGGGGCTTAGTCGGGGCTTTAGCCCGCTGGGGCGGAGAGCGAAGCGGGATGAAGGATGGACGGCGGAGCTCCAGCTGCGCCACTCCGCCTCGGCCGGCGGGACGCCAGCGCTCCCATTTCACAATCGCCGAGCCGATCAACGACCGACGCCGTCCAAGGCGAAGCGCCGATGAGCCGCGAGCATGACTGGGACCGATAAAGACTCGGCCCTCGCGGCCGTCCCGCCCCTCACGAGGCGCCCGGTGCCGTCGTTCTTCGCGCATCTTGGCCTCATCTGGCGCCTGCGCCTGATGGTCGCGGGCAACCGTTTCCGAAACCTCTCCGGCTCTGCCCCCACCGTGCTCGGCGGGCTCGTCCTCGGCGGCATCTCGCTCGGCCTGGGCTGGGGCGCCTACTCGATGCTCGCCGCGCCGGCGGTCGCCGCCTCGCCGCTCTGGTCGCACTTCCTGCTGCGGATGACGGTCTTCCTGGTGAGCGCCGTCTTCGTCACCTGGCCCATCTTGTCGGCCGGCGTCGACGAGCATTCGGAGCTGTCGCGCTTTGCCACCTTCCCCATCCGCCCGTTTCGCCTTTTCGCGGCCTCGTCGGTCTCGGCGCTCTTCGAGCCTCGCGCGGTCGTCTTCTACCCCGCGATCATCGGCGCCGCGCTGGGCTACTCGTCCCACCGGCCGTTCCCGTGGTCGCATGGCGCGCTGCTCATCGCCGCCTACCTCTTCTTCAACGTCGCATGGGGACGCGCGGGCCTCACCCTGGTGCTCAACGTGCTGCGCCACCGTCGCTCGGCCGAGATCCTCGGCGTCGTCTTCGTCGGCGCGCTCTTCCTCGCCTCACTCGCGCCGCCGATCCCGGTGGACCTCGGCTGGATCTACGCGCTCTTCAACCAGGACGGCGCGGCGACCGCGGCGCTCAGCGACCGCTTGGAGATCGCCGCCCGCGCCAGCTTCGCCATCGCCAGCACGCCCCCCGGAGCCCTCGCGGTAGGGCTCGAGCTCGCTGCCCGCGGCTATCGCGGCGCGGCGATCCTGCGCGTCTTCGACCTGCTCTTCTGGGCCCTGGTCGGCTCGGCGGTCTCGTTCTGGCTGCTCGTGCGCTTCTACCGCGGCACCGCCCGCCCGGCGAAGCCGCGCCGCGAGCGCGCCTGGCTGGGCGCGGGCTGGCGCGACGGCGCGTTCTGGGCGCTCATCGAGCGCGAGGCGAGCGACTGGCTGCGCAACCCGAAGGCGCGGCTGCTGTGCGCGGTGCCGTTCTTCCTGTGCATCCTGGTCAAGCTCGTCTCGGCGCGCGACCTCGCGGCGGCTTTCCTCGGCGATGCGACCGACGCCTGGCTGCTCTGGGTGCTGTGCACCTACGCCGGCCTCGTCGTAGGCGCCAACTTCGCGCAGAACATCTTCGCCTACGACGGCGCGGGCCTCGCGCTGCTCTACGCGGCCCCGGTGAGCCTGCGGACGATCATCGTCGCCAAGAACGTGGTCCACACCGCCGCGGCGCTGCTCGTCTCGCTGCTGCTGACCGTCTTCTATTCGCTCTACATGCGCCGCTTCGACGCCATGAGCGCGCTCGTCGCTCTGTCCGCGCTGGCCGCGCAGATGCCGGTGCTCGTCGCGGTCGGCAACTACCTCTCGGTGCTCGCCCCGCGCAAGTTCCACGCCTCGCTGCGCCGGCGCGACCGCCCGCCGCCGGTGGCGACGATAGTTGGCCTCGCCGCGGCGGCGGTCTCCATCGCCCCGACGGCGCTGGTGATGCGCGGGCTCGGCCGCACCGCGCCGGGCGTGGGCAGCCTCGTGCTGCTGGCATTCCTTGCGGCGCTCGCCTGGCTCGCCTATCTGAAGCTCCTGCCGCGCGCGTGCGCCCTGCTCGAGACGAGGCGCGAGACCGTCCTGCGCCTGGTGATGCGCGAATAGGGCGAGGAGAGCCGATGCCCGCCAAGCCCACGACCACCGTCACGCCCGAGCAACGCCAAGCGGCGGCGCGCTCGCTCAGGCTCGACGACGAAGCGCTGCTCGCCGAGTGCGAGCAGGAGGTCTTCATCGCCAGCGGCCCGGGCGGACAGCACCGCAACAAGTCGGAAACCGCGGTGCGGCTGCGCCACCTGCCGACCGGGCTCGTCGCGAGCGCGACCGAGCGGCGTTCGCAGCAGCAGAACAAGGCGACGGCGCTCGAGCGGCTCCGCGCGAAGCTTGAAAAGCGCGCGAAGGCGCCCAAGCCGCGTAAGAAGACCAAGCCGACGGCCGCTTCGCGGCGGCGCCGGGTCGAGGACAAGAGGCGGCTCTCGGCGAAGAAGCGCGACCGGCGTGAGCTCGGCGAGCGCTGATCCACGGTGCGCCCTCTTCCGGCGTCCGCGTCGGCGCTCGTGCCGGCTCGGGGACGGGCGTACTGCCGTGCGCCCCTACCAACCTCCTCGTCGGCGCTCGTGCCGGCTCGGGGACGGGCGCACTGCCGTGCGCCCCTACCAACCTCCGCGTCGGCGCTCGTGCCGGCTCGGGGACGGGCGCACTGCCGTGCGCCCCTACCAACCTCCGCGTCGGCGCTCGTGCCGGCTCGGGGACGGGCGCACTGCCGTGCGCCCCTACCAACCTCCGCGTCGGCGCTCGTGCCGGCTCGGGGACGGGC
>JBMNNX010000279.1:0-8569 GCA_050942745.1 Myxococcales bacterium | reverse complement strand
CCACTCGCATGGCGGCTTCCCCTGGAATCCATCACCGCTCCGTCCCCGGCAGCGTGACCTGCACCGGCATGCCCGGCCGCAGCTTCAAGTCCGGGTTCGGCACCACGACTTCGATGGGGAAGACGAGCCGGTCGCGGTCGGTGCGCGTCTGGATGTTGCGCGGGGTGAACTCGGCGCGAAGCGCGACGGTGCGGACGACGCCCCTGAACGGCTTGCCGGGGTACGCGTCGGCCTCGACGAGCGCCTCTGCTCCGGGCTTGGCCGCGGCGATCTCGGCGTTGGGCAGATAGAAGGTCGCCTTCACCTCGCCCAGATCGACGAGCTTCACCAGGATCATGCCGGGGCCGACGAGCTCGCCGACCTCGAAGGGAAGCTGCTCGACCATCGCGTCGCGGGGCGCGCGGACTTCACACTCGGCGCGCATCATCTCGGCGCGGGCGACCGCTGCGTCCGCGGCGGCGATGGCGGCCTCGGCCGCCTCGGCATTGGCGAGCGCCGCGCGCGCCTGCTCGGCTGCGGCCTGGGCCTGCGCCTCGCTCGCAGAGCTCGAGGCCAGCGCAGCCTCGACCTGATGGCCGAGTCCTTTGGCGCTCGCCTGCACCTGGTCGCGGTTGTGCTCGGCGGCGTAGGCGCCGATGACGGTGAGCCGTTCGGCCTGCCGACTGGCGGCGTCGCGCTGCGCGGCGAGCGCCTCGGCCTGGGCCTTGGTCGCCAGGATGGACGCGGCCGCGGCGCGCTGGGCGCGGGCCGCAGCGTCGGCCGAGGCGCGCGCGGCGAGCGCCTGGGCCTGCGCGGCCGCGCGCCGCGCCTGGGCCTCGGCGAGCATCGAGTCCGGCTCGGCGCAGTCGAGCCGGACGAGCAGGTCGCCCTTGCGGACCGCCGCTCCCTCGGTCGTCTTGATCTCGAGCACACGCGCCGAGAGCTTGGCGGCGAGGCGGATCTCCGTCCCCTCGATCTCGCCAGAGCCGCCCGACGGCCCGCGAAGCTGCGCCTCCTGCGCGCGAAGGCGGTGAGCCAGCAGTCCGCTCAGCACGAGGGTGAGCACGATGATGGGCGCGATGATGCGACGCATTGCCTGCTCCTTGTCCGGGCTCGTTGCGAGCGCGCCCCAGTGTTACGGCAAGACGCGTGCCCGGCGCTACGCGCTCCAAACGAGGCCGAAACAGCGCCGGGCGGAGAGCAGGGTGTAAGGAACTCCGACGAGCGCTTCGATGGCCCTTACATGGCGAAGGGCGGGCCTGCTCCGGTGTCGATCGAGGGCTGGACCGGGGCGATGTCAGACCTCTCGGCTACAAGTGAGAGCCGGGAGGGGGAGCCATGGGCCTGTGGGACTTGTCGTTCAAGGTGCTCTCGAGAGCGCGGCCGCAGGATCTGCTGGGACTCGTGGCGGGGATCGATCCCTCGCGGAGCCTGCGGCTCATCGACAAGGAGTTCGAGCCGCGCTTGCCGCTGCCCCGGGCGCTCGATGCCTGCCTCGAGTACGAGGACGAGCGCGGCGAGGGAGTGGTCTTCCAGTTGGAGTTCGAGTCCGAGCCGAGGAGCGACACCGGCCGGCGCGTCTTCGAGCATGCGGCGCTCGCTCACCTCACGCTCAAGCGCATCGTGCGCCCCGTGGTGCTCTACCTGACACCGGGCAAGGAGGGGCGGAGGCCCCACGACAGCTATCACTGGTCGGCGAACGGGCGGGCGGTCCTTCGGTTCCGGTTCGAAAAGGTCTGTCTTTGGGAGCTGCCGGCCGAGGCAATCCTGCGGCGCCCGGCACCCGCACTATGGGCCGTGGTCGCGCTCTGTTGCGGCGCCCGGCTCGAGCACGTGGAGCGTGCCTTCCGGCAGATCGAGCAGACGGTGGAGGACCCCGACGTCCGGCGGGATCTCCAAGGCGCGCTCTATTGGATTGCGGGCACGCGGTTCGAGCGCACACATTTGATGGCGATAGTGCCAAAGGAGGTCCTGATGAAGTCCTCCACCTACGAAGCGACGCTCGAAGAGGGCCGCGAAGAGGGAAGGAAGGAGGGCATCGAGGAGGGCAAGAAGGAGGGCAAGGAGGAGGGCAAGGAGGAGGGCGAGAAGAAGGTGCTGAGGCGGCTGTGCAATGTCCTCCTCAAGCTGAAGCTCGATGAGCTTCCGCCAGAAGCCGAGCGGATATCGAGCATCGAGGAGGTCGAGCGTCTCGAGCGCTTGGCCGATGCCTTGGAGCAGGCGGCCGATCCAGCCGCCGTGCGCGCGGCGCTACGCCGCGAGGTAGGCGAGTAGCGCCAGGGCCTTTCGCAGACTTGGCGGCGGTCATGCCAAGGGAGCTCCTGATGAAGTGGTCGTTCTATGAAGACATGCTCGAAGCAGTCCGCGAAGAAGGCCGCGAAGAAGGCCGCAAAGAAGGCAGGAAGGAGGCTGAGAGGGAGGGCGAGAAGGAGCTGCTGAAGCGGCTGTGCAATGTCGTCCTCAAGCTGAGGCTCGATGAGCTTCCGCCAGAAGCCGTGCGGATATCGAGCATCGAGGAGGTCGATCGTCTCGAGCGCCTGGCCGATGCCTTGGAGCAGGCGCCCGATCCAGCCGCCGTGCGCGCGGCGCTACTCCGTGAAGTGGGCGGGAAGGCGCCAAGGCTTTCCAAACCGACTCCAGGACAGCGCGACGGTGAAGCGGGCCGTCGCTCTTGACGGGCATCGATGCCGCCCTGGCAGAGGTCATGCGCTCTCGTCCTGCGAGGTCGGTCTCCGCGTCGGGGTACAAACCAGTCGCGCGGCCGGCTTCTCGGCCCGAGCAAAGGAAAGCCATGCAGCCGATCGAGCAAGTCGTCCCGATGGTCGTGACCGACAAGGTCGCCGAAGCCAAGGCCTTCTACACCTCGTACTTCGACTTCGAGGTCAGCTTCGACGCGGGCTGGTACGTCGCCCTGCGGTCGAAGTCTCACGCTCACGGTCGGTTCGAAATCGCCTTCCGCGCTCCACGCGAGGGCGAGGCCTGCTTCTCGGCCGGATTGTCCTTCGGCCTCCAGGTCGCCAGCGCGGACGCAGAGCTCGCGGCGTTGACGCGCGCCGGCGTCCCCATCGAGAGGCCCATCGCCGACAACCCTTGGGGCGATCGGAGCTTCTTCGTGCGCGATCCCGCCGGCGTCGGGCTCTACGTGTTCCATCCGATCGAGATGGCGCCCGAGTACAGCCAATACGCGAAGAGCTGAGCCGCGCGTCCTCCCGTCACGCCGGCGCGAAGTACGCGAACGAGCGCAGCCCCGGCTGCTGCGCGGTGACCTGGAAGTCCGGCTCACAGGGCGCGATCCACCGCGGCAGGCCGAGCCCGACCGCCTCGTGGATCTGCTCGCTTCCCAGCCCCCACGGCGTCCACGCGAGCAGTAGCCAACCGCCGGGCGCGAGCACCTCGCGGCAGGCGCGGCCGAGCGTTTCGAGGTCGCGGACCGCGTCGGTTCGCCGCCCGCGGTCGCCGCCGGTCTCGACGGGCGGCGGGTGGAGCACGACGCCGTCGAACCTCGCCCCCGACTTCCGGGCGCGCTTGAGCGCGTCGCGCACGTCGCTCTTCCAGAAGGTGCGGCCGTCGATCGGCAGGCCGTTCAGCTCGTAGTTGCGCCGGCCGCGGGCGAGCGCGCTGGGCACCGCATCGACGTTGGTGGTGGCGCGCGCGCCCCCGGCCGCCGCGGCGACGCCGAAGGCGCAGGTGTAGGCGAAGAGGTTGAGCACCCGCCGCCCTTGCGCGTTCTGCCTCACCCAGCGCCGCGCCCCTCGGGCCTCGAGGAACAGGCCGGTGTTCCTGTGCGGCAGCAGCGCGACCTCGAACAGAAGGCCGTCCTCCTTCACGACGCGCACGCCGCAGTCCGGTCCGCCCTGCGCCTCGTGGCCGAAGCGATAGAAGAGCTCAGCCGGACAGCCGAGCGCCTCGCGGATGGCGGGGAGCAGCGCCGCCTTCTCCGGCCCGCCGCTGATCCGCAGCGCCTCCCCGAAGCGCTCGATGACGAGCCGCGACAGGCCGTCGCCGGCTCGGTCGAACAGGCGAACGGGGAAGTCTGCGCCCGACAGCTCCGCGCGCCGTTCGAGCGCCGCTCGCACGAGCGCCGCTACTTCGGCCGCCTCCAGGGGCGCGGCGGTCGCGCTCTCCTCGCATCGTTTCGGCTGCGCCATCTGTTCCTTCCCTTTGCCGATTCATCGAATCGAAGCCGCGCCCGCGCGCCTCGATTCCCGTTGTCGCAACCCTTGGCAGGCATGGTTTGGCTTGCAGCAAGGCGGTTGCCCGGTCGCCAGCCACGCGCCCGAGCAGCCGCCGGAGAAGCCGGCGCATCTTCCCACGTCGTTGCGTATCAGATAGAAGCCGCCGATGAACTTCTCCGACCTGCAGCCCAGCGCACCTCTTCTTCGATCCCTCACCCGCCGCGGGTACGAGCACCCGACTCCAGTCCAGGCGCTCATCCTCCAGCCCGAAAACCAGCGCCGAGACCTCCTCGTCTCCGCCCAGACCGGCTCGGGCAAGACCATCGCCTTCGGGCTCGCGCTGGCCGCCGAGCTGCTCGAGGACCGCGAGAGCTTCGGGCCCGCGGCCGCGCCGCTCGGCCTGGTCATCGCCCCGACCCGCGAGCTCGCCTTGCAGGTGCAGCGCGAGCTGTCGTGGCTGCTCGTCGACGCCCACGCGGTCGTTCGCGCTTGTGTCGGCGGCATGGACGTGCGCCGCGAGCAGTGCGAGCTCGCCGCCGGCGCCCACCTCGTCGTCGGCACTCCCGGCCGGCTCTGCGATCACCTCGACCACAAGAAGCTCGATCTGTCGAAGCTGCGCGCCCTGGTGCTCGATGAGGCCGACGAGATGCTCGACATGGGCTTTCGCGAAGAGCTCGAGCGCATCCTGCGCGACGCGCCGGGCGAGCGGCGCACGCTCCTCTTCTCGGCGACGATCCCGAAGGACATCGCCGAGCTCGCCGAGAAGTACCAGCGCGACGCGCTGCGCCTCGCGGCCAACCCGCCCGAGGAGGCGCACCAGGACATCGAGTACCGGGCGCACGCCATCGCCTGGCGCGAGCGCGAGCACGCGGTCGTCAACACGCTGCGGCTCCTCGAGCCGCGCGGCGCGCTGGTGTTCTGCGCGACCCGCGAAGGGGTCAACCACCTGCAGGCGAGCCTCGCCGAGCGCGGCTTCCAGGCGGTGGGCATCAGCGGCGAGCTGACGCAGGCCGAGCGGATCCGGGCGCTCAAGGCGCTGCGCGACGGGCAGGCCCGCGTGCTGGTGGCGACCGACGTCGCCGCCCGCGGCCTCGATCTGCCGGCGCTCGAGCTGGTGCTCCACGCCGACCTACCGCGCGACGCCCAGGTGCTGCAGCACCGCAGCGGGCGCACCGGGCGCGCCGGGCACAAGGGCGTCGCCCTCGTGCTCGTCCTGTTTAGCAAGCGGCGCGAGGCCGAGCGCATGTTCAAGGCCGCGGCGGTCGAGGTGAAGTGGAGCCCGGTCGCGACCGCGGAGCAGGTGCGCGCGGCCGATCAGGTGCGGCTCGCGTGCGAGATCGCCTCGGCCTGCGAGGAGCTCAACGACGAGGACCTGGAGGTCGCCCGGCAGCTTCTGGCCGAGCGCAGCCCCGAGCAGCTCGTCAGCGCGCTGGTGCGCCAGCATCGCTCGCGCCTGCCGGCGCCCGAGGAGCTGCCGGAGACCGCGGCCCTCGCTTCGAAGCCGACACGGGAGAAGGCGCCGCGCCGCGAGCTCTCCGGGCCGCCGCGCGGGAGCGGCGCGCCGACGCGGCGCGGCGGGCGCGCGCGGGTCGAGGAGGACAACGGCGTCTGGTTCCGCCTCAACGTCGGCCGCTCGGCCAACGCCGATCCGCGCTGGCTCGTCCCGCTCATCTGCCGGCGCGGCAAGGTGGTCAAGGCGGAGATCGGCAGGATCCAGATCCTCGCTTCCGAGACGCGCTTCCTCATCGCCGAGGAGTCGGCCGGGCGCTTCGCGGCCGCGGTCCGCGGCGTCGACAAGCACGACCCGTCGATCCGCATCGAGCAGGTGCGGACGACTGGCCGCAGCGCTGGCCGCCGCGAGCGGGCGCCATCCGAGCCCGGCGCGAAGAGTCGGCCTCCGCGGGCCGAAGAGGCCGCGGCAAAGGTTGGCTCCAGCCGGCAGGCGAAGAGCAGGGCCCGCTTCGGCGCCGACGCCGGCGAATCCCGGGAGCCCAAGGGCTGGGCGCGGCACGAGGCAGAGAGCGCCCGGCCGGCGCGGAAGGCGCAGCCGCGCTCGAAGGCGCGGTCTGCTGCGGCCGGTGTTCCAGAGCTGGCGGCGCGCCCCTGGAAGAAGGCAGCGGGTGGCCAGCGCGCCGCTCGACCTGGCGGATTCAACGGCGCGGGCGAGGCTCCGGCCAAGCAACGCCGCGACGACGACGGCGCCGGCAGGGCGCGTGTCGGCAAGGCGCAGGCCGCGACGCCGCGGGGCGACAACCCCGTTTCCCGCGGCGGGACAGCGCGCCACCCCGCAGAGGGGCGCACGCACCGCGCCGCCGGCTCGAAGGGCTGGAGCGAGAGAACGAAGGCCCGTGCACGGCTCGCCGCGGGCAAGCGCAAGGCGCGCTTCTAGTCCCTTCCGGCGGGCGCTGCTCGTAACCCTCGAGGGTTGTTCTCCTTTTCTGCCGGGAGCGGCGCGCTCCAGCTCGTGCGGCGTGCCTCTCCGCGCCCAAGTGTTGCCCGTCCGGGGGGCCGGAAGGCCCAGGAGTGTTCAAAGGTCGTCATGTCGTGCCACGACAAGGGCTACTTCGCTGCCGAGGAGGCGTCGTCAGTGCCCGACAGCGCGACCTTCGCGTGCAAGGAGGCATCGTCGGCGCCCGACAGCGCGACCTTCGCGTGCAAGGAGGCATCGTCGGCGCCCGACAGCGCGAGCTTCGCCGTGCAAGGAGGCATCGTCGGCGCCCGACAGCGCGACCTTGCGGCGCTCCGGGCGCCTCGTCGGCGGCCGCCGGCGCGCCGATGGCGGCTCTAGCCGGCGCTGGAGACCTTGGCGCGCTCCTGCCGCTCGACCCGGTGGCAGAGCGCGGTGCCGTCCTGGGAGCGGTAGAAGGCGGCGACCAGCGGATTGCCCAGGTGCCTTCGCAGCACGTCGTAGGAGCGCCGCCGCGCGCCGCCGATGGGCACGCCGTCGGTGCTGCGCATCCCGGCCTGCTCGACGAAGACGTTGTAGCCGACGAGGCAGCCGTCGGAGCGCAGGACGGTGATGCCGTCGGCGCTCATCATCCCGCGCAGCAGCGAGACGGTCGCCTGGAGCGAGGTCGCCTTCTCCTCGCGCGGATCGTTCAGGTAGGCCTCGATGCGCGCGACCACGTCTACCGGAGGCTCGAGCAGGATCCCGTCGGCGAGCAGCGGGATGCGGCCGCAGTCCACCGGGACGACCGCGGCCAGCGAGCCGTGTGGGGTCTGCATCAACTCGAGGAACGCCCTGTGGAAGAACCCTTGCGCGTGCGGCCGCATCGCGTCGGGCACGTCCTCGGTGAGCGCGTTGACGAGGTCGTCGAGGACCTCGGTCGGATGCACGTCGGTACGCGCGCCCGAGAGGTGGAGGAAGCGGCTGAACTCGCCGCTGGCGCACAGCTCGATGATGTTCTCGGCCACCCGCGAGATGCCGAGAACCTTGAGGCGTGGATCCCGAGTGGCGCGCAGCAGCTCGATGGGCGTCTCGGAGAGGATGAAGTCGTCGGCGCGAAACAGGCCGTAGGAGAGGCGGTCGGGCGGCTCGCGCTGGAAGTAGATGGCCCAGCCCCCGCGGCTGAGCGGCGCGCACTGCTTGAGCGCGCGGCGCATCGTCTCGCGCGAGCGCGGGCCGTCGCTGACGCAGATTGGGTCGCGCCCGTGCAGCGCCTGGAGCATCGCGAGGATGTCGTCGCACAGGAAGACCTGCGGGAACAGGGGCGAGCCCTCTTCGCGGTAGCTAGAGAGCGTGACGACCAGCTCGCTCAATGCCTCGGCCGTCAGCGGGCAGGCCATGCCGCGCTCGAGCAGGAAGTCGGCGATCGACTCGGAGAGCAGGTGGCGGAAGGAGAGGATGAAATCGGGCGAGCGCGTGTAGGGCATGGCGGGGCTGACTCTACACCTGAGCGACAGGGCGATTCACTGAACAGTTGCGCCAGCACCATGTCGCCTCTGGCGCGGCGGGTCCACTCTTCGGCGGCGCCGGATTCGTCGCGGGCGCCTGTAAGCGAATCCGACGGCCGCTTCGCCGCTCCTTACAGCGGCGGGCGAGAGATGGCGCCATCTCCCGGGAGCGGCGGCGCGAGCGCGGCGGCACGCGGCTTGCCGTCGTGCCTCGCGCACGCGGTCATCCCAGCTCAGGAGGCGCCATGTTTCCGCACGCAGCAGCCCTCGCCGCTCTCCTCGTCCTCGGCGGCTCGGCGGGCGAGGCCGCCGAGAGCGGCGAGCCCGCTCGCGGCCCGCGCACGGTGAGCTTGGAGGAGGCGCTCGCGCTGCTCGACTCCCAGAGCCCGGCGCTCGCGCAGGTGAGGAGCAGGTTCGAGGAGGCGCGCGCGGTCGCACGGCAGGCGGCCGCGCCGCTGTTGCCCTCGATAGCCCTCAGCGGCTCGTACGTCCGCAACCACGACTCGGCCGAGATCGCCTTG
>JBMNNX010000278.1:0-8571 GCA_050942745.1 Myxococcales bacterium | reverse complement strand
CCGTGGACCACGAGCAGGTACGCGTAGAGGTCGCGCGGGAAGCGCTGGTCTTCGCGCGCGCGCGGCAGCACCTTGGTGCGCAGGAACGCCTCGAGCTCCTCGAGCTGGCGCAGCAAGGCCTCGAGCGCGGCTTTGTCCTGCTCCGATCCCGAAAGCGCGACGAGCTGCTCGATGCCCTTGCGCAGCGGAGCAGCGTCCTCCAGGTCCTTCTCGACCTCGCGCCGCAGCGGGAAGAGGAGGTCGGGGGCGTCGAGCCGCTCGCGGATCCGGGCGATGGCCAGCGCCGGCAGCGGCTCGAAGCCCGGCTCCAGCCCGGCATAGCGGCGCAGACGCCGCAGCGCGGCGGCCTTCACCTCGGCCGGCGCCTCGGCCGATCGGAGCGGCGAGAGCCCGTTGAAGATCCGCAGGTGCACCTTGGGGTAGGGGAGGCAGTAGCGCTCGTCCAGCTCCGACTGCCGGAGCACCTGCTCGGCGGCCCCGAGGAGGATGTCGAGGTCCTGGGCGACGAAGGGGTCGCGCTCCGAGCCCCTGCGCGCGCGCAGCTCGTCGGCGGCCGCCCGCACCGCGGCGCGCAGGCGCTCGCTGGCGGCCGGGCGCAGGTCGTAGACCGCGTCGTCGAGCCCGGGGAAGCCAAGCTCCGAGAAGGACTCGGGCATGAACCTGGCCAGGGCCTCGACCAGGACGCGGGAGCTCTCGTCGCTCCTGGCGACGCGGTCGGCGGCGCTCGGCTCGCGCGCGGCCTTCGCCGCGTCCGCGGGCATGGCATGGCGGCAGGCGGGCAGAAGGAGGAGCGAGGCGAGCAGCGCGCAGCGGAGAGAGGTCGGCATCGGGGCTCCTTATGAAAGCGCGCCCGCCCGGCGGGGCAGGACGCGGCGCGCGAAAGGGGGCGACCATAGCACCGGAGCGACCGGAGGCCCGCGCGCGAGCTTTCCAAGGAAGAGAACGGGCGCCGAAGGGCGCTCGCTACTCGAAGAGCTCCCGCGCCGGGAAGAGCAGCACCTGGTCGATGCGCTCGGCGCCGAGCAGCAGCATCAGCAGCCGGTCGATTCCGACGGCGATGCCCGCGCTCGGCGGCATGCGCCCGACCGCGTCGAGGAACTTCTCGTCGAGCGGATAGACCGGCATCCCGTTGGCGCGCCGCAGCTCCTGCTCCTCGACGAGCCTCCGGCGCTGCTCGCGCGCGTCGGTCAGCTCGGAGAAGCCGTTCGCGAGCTCGACCCCGCCGATGTACATCTCGACCCGCTCGGCCACCGAGGGATCGCTCGGCTTGATCCGCGAGAGCGAGGCCATCGAGACCGGGTAGTCGATGAGGAAGGTCGGTCGCTCGACGCCCAGGGTCGGCTCCACCGCGGTCAGGAAGATCTGGAAGAAGACGTCGTCGAAGCTGCCGCCCTCGCCCGGGACGTGGATGCCTCTCTGCACGGCCGCGCGGCGCAGGGCCTCGCCGGTCGTCAGCTCGGCGATGTCCAGCCCGGTGCGCGAGAGCAGCGCGTCGCGCACGGTGAGGCGCTCGAACGGCCGGGCGAGCGAGACGCGCTTCCCCTCGACGACGAGCGCGTCCTCCTTGCCGAACGCCCGCGCGCCGCGCACCACGATCTCCTCGAGGTCCTCCATGATCGCCGTGTAGTCGGCGTGCGCCCGGTAGTACTCGAGCATGGTGAACTCGGGGTTGTGGATCTGGGCGATCTCGCCGTTGCGGAAGACCTTGCAGAGCTGGAAGACCCGCTCGAAGCCCTCGGCGAGCAGGCGCTTCATCGCGTACTCCGGGCTGGTGTGCAGGTAGAGCGTGCGCTCGCGCCCTTCGGGCGTCTCGGGGACGAACTGGGACTCGAAGGCCCGGATGTGCGGCTCCATTCCGGGCGCGGGCACGAGGCAGGGCGTCTCGACCTCGTCGAAGCCCTGGGAGGTGAAGTACTCGCGGATGACGGCGTAGAGGCGGGCGCGCGCGCGGGCGGCGGCCTGCCGTTTCGGGAGACTGTCGGGCACGATTTCCTCTTGCGGCCGGTGCGGTTCGGCTATGAGCTGTCAGGCCGATGACACTCTACAGAAAGCTCGAGCTGGCCTTCTTTGTTCTTTCGCTGTCGGTGGCCTGCGCGACGAGCCCTGCGCCGCCCGCCCCCGCGCCGGCGCCCGATCCGCGCGATCTGGACCGCGCCGCGGTCGAGGCGCTGCAGAGCGAGCTCCCGCTGGTGCTCAAGGCGCAGGGCGAGGCGCTGTGGAAGAGCTGGACCGAGGCGCAGCTCGCCGGGGACAGCGGCCTCGCGGAGAGGGAGTCGAAGCTCTTCACAGCCGAGGCCGTGGAGGCGGTCGCTCGCGTCGCCCGCGAAGCGACCGATCCGCGCGAGGCGCTCGGGCTGCGCAGGCTGAAGCTCTACCTCGAGAGCGTCGTGCTGGCGCGCCGGTCGGCCGAGGCGTCGGAGAAGGTGGCGACCATCCTGGCGACCGCGACGGTGGGCTTCGATGGCTATGAGGTCCCTTTCCGCGATCTCGAGGCGCGCCTGGCCGCCGAGGCGCACGCCGGGCAGCGGCGCGTCCTCGCGCGGCGCGCGGCGCCGGTGCTGCGGCGGCTCGAGGCCGCGCTGCTCGCGCGCGACGCCGAGGAGTCGCGCATCCTGCGAGAGCTCGGCTACGAGAGCACGGGCGCCTTCGCGGTCGCGCTCCGCGAGGTCGAGCCGGCCAGGCTCGCCGCGCTCGCCGAGGAGATCCTGAGCCGGACCGAGGAGCGCTACCGCGAGGCGATGGCCGCGCGCGCCCGCGAGGAGTCGAAGCTGGCGTTCGCCGACCTTCGGCGCGCGGACGTGCCCCGGCTCTTCCGCACCGGGTTGGTCGACTCGTACTTCCCGAAGGACCGGATGCGCTCGTCCTTCGAGTCGGCGCTCGGGGCGATGGGGGTAGGGCTCGAGCAGGTCGGGGTTCGCCTCGACGCCGAGCCACGGCCTCGCAAGGCTCCCCGAGCCCTGGCGATGGCGGTCGAGGTTCCGGGCGACGTGCGGCTGTCGATCAAGCCGGCCGCCGGGCTCGAGCCGTTCGCGCAGGCGCTCCACGAAGCCGGGCGCGCCGTCGCGCTCGCTTCGGTCGCCGAGCCGTCCTTCGAGCTGGGCTACTTAGGCAGCAGCGCGCCGGCACAGGTTATCGCCGAGCTGTTCGAGGGGCTCGTGGCCGATCCAGGCTTTGCCGCGGGGCTCGGCGTTCCCGAGGCGAGGGCCGCGGGGCACGTCCGCGCGCGGGCGCTGAAGCGGCTCTACGACCTGCGGCTGGAGGCAGCGCGGCTGCTCTGCGACGTCGCCTGGTACGGCGCGAGCGCGGATCGCCGGGATGTCTGCCGGCAGGCGTTCGGGCGGGCCCAGGGCTTTCCGATGGACGAATCCGACGAGGGGCGCTGGGTCTTCGAGCGGCGCTCGACGTACGCCTCGGCGTCGCGGCTCGCCGCGCTCGTCGCGGCCGGGCAGCTCGAGGCGTTGCTCATCGAGCGCCACGGTGAGCGCTGGTGGGCCGACCCGCGCTCCGGCGCGCTCATCCGCAAGCTCCTCGCGTCCGCCTCGGCCCAATCCATCGACGCGTGGGTTTCGAGTTGGGCAGGGAAGGGGCTCGACGTGGCGCTCCTGCTGCAGAGGCTCGAGGAGCGGCTACGCAGCGAGTAGTTGCGCGCCGGAGCGCCGACCTTCGCGTCGGCGACTCCGTGTTGCGGGGCGCGGCCCTCGTCCCGGTGCGGAACGACAGCTCAGCCTGCAGCGGTCTCGAGCGCCGCAGCAGCAGGCGCTCGTCCATCGTGCCGGCGGACGCGATCGCCGACAGGCGCGCTTTCACCCGCCCTTGATCGAGCCCGGCCTCGATCGCGCGGCGATCCGCGCCGTCCGAGCCGACGGCCGCCGCTGTCCAACGAACGCAGTCGGCCGAGCGAGCGCAGTCGCGCCTGATCGCGGCTAGTTCCCGGCTTCGACGCCGCCTCGGAGCACGATGCGGCTCTCGCCGCGGCCGTCCTTCAAGAAGTAGCGCTCGTAGGCGAGCTCGACGTAGCCGCCGACGGCGCTGCCGAGCGACGGGCGATAGCCGACGCCGGCCAGCACGCCGACGTTGAAGGGCGCGGGGTAGATGAGGAACGGCGCGCCCGCGCGGAGGTAGAGGTTCTCGATGATGTCGAAGCGCGCGCCCGGAGTGAGCTGGAGGCGGTCGAACAGCGGGTCCTTCTCCTTGCGCACCAGGTTCATCGCGAGCTCGAGGTCCACGTCGAGGCTCAGCCTCTCGATCCCGACGTAGCTGGCGCCGATGTTGCCGCCGAGCACAGCCTCGTCGGCGACCGTCGTTCGGTCGCCCAGCTCGATGTTGCGCGCTCCGTCGAGCGTCAGGCCGAACCGGAAGCGGAAGGGCAGGTCGTCACTGCCGCGCTTGGCACGGCGGGCCTTCTTCGCTTCGGCGCCGGTGGAGAGCGCGAGGGTCGCGGCCACCAGAAGAACGGGGAGGATCGATCGCATGGCGGATGCTCTTGAAAGGATGATCTTGCGTTGATTGGTCTCGATTCAGCGGCGCTTAGAGCCTGGGCGGATCAGCCGACCATGTTCGGGCGCTCGTCCATCATCTCGACGATTCGGTTCTTGTCGTCGAGCAGCGCGACCTTGGGCTTGTGCGTCTTCGCCTCCTCCTCGCTCAGCATAGCGTAGGCGATGATGATGACCCGGTCGCCGGGCTGCACCAGGCGCGCGGCGGCGCCGTTCAGGCAGATGGCCTGGCTCTTCGGCTCACCGGCGATGACGTAGGTCTCCAGCCGCGCGCCGTTGTTGTTGTTGACGATCTGGACCCGCTCGTTCTCGACGATCCCAACCGCGTCCATCAGCTCCCGGTCGATGGTGACGCTGCCGACGTAATTGAGGTTGGCCCCCGTCACCGTGGCCCGGTGAAGCTTGGACTTCATCATGAAGAGCTGCATACGGTCGGCTCCTGCAGGGTCTCTCTGCCCGCTTGCCGCGTTCTTCTAGCGGCCCGCGGGCCCGGTTCGCAAGCTGCGGCGCGTCGGGGCGTCCAGCGCCCGAGCGGCTGCGCGGGCGGCGAGCGGCCAGGACACGGGCCCGCGGGCCTGTCCGCTCGGGATCGGGCGGCGCTCGACTTCACGGCGCATCCTCGTCTGCCTAGAGAGCGCTCATGCGCGACCAAAGCTGGCGGGCGCCCTCGGCGGCCTTGGCGCGCAGCTCCTCGTAGTCGAGGCTCAGAAGCTGCCGGGCCCAGACGCGCCAGGCGCCGTCGACCATCACCGCGTCTACGTGCGACGAGCTCAGCCCGAGCACGACGTGGCTCGCCAGGTTCTCGGTCACCAGCGGCGTCGGCGCCGGGTAGTCGAGCAGGACCAGGTCGGCGATCGCGCCGGCCTCGAGCGTGCCGAGCGGCTGGCCGAAGATCTCGGCGCCCAGGTGCTGCCCGCCGGCGAGCCACTGCAGGGGGTCGACCTTGAAGCCCGCCTCGCGCGCCTTGAAGAAGGCGAACTGGACCTCGCCGATGAGGTCCGAGCCGATGCCGTCGGTGCCCAGCGCTTTGCGAGCCCCAAACTTGCCCGCCGGCGCGTAGCCGACCGAGTAGTGCATGTTCGAGCGCGGGTTGTGGATCATCCAGCAGCCGCGCTGCTGGGCCAGCGACAGCTCCTCCCACGACACGTGCGTGCAGTGGACGAGCAAGGTGCGCGGGGTGAGGACGCCGTGCTCGTCGAGCCGCTCCATCACGCCCTTGTCGAAGCGCTTGCGCGCGTCGCGCTCATCGTCGGGCGACTCGGCGACGTGCAGGTGCAGGCCGACGTCGTGCTGGGTGGCGAGCGCGACCATCGCGTCGAGGCTGTCGTCGTCGAGCGTGAAGGAGGAGTCGCCGCCGACCATCGACGCGCAGCGCGGCGAGCGGCCGCTCTTGAGGAAGGCGTCGGCCTCGCGCAGCGCGGCGTCGCGACAGCCCTTGCCGTTGCGGTCGCTCACCTCGTAGCAGAGCACGCTGCGCGCCCCGACGCTGGCGACCCCGCGGCGCACCGCGGCCAGCGAGCCCTCGACGAAGCTGGGCGAGGCGTGGTGGTCGAAGATCGTCGTCACGCCGTTGAGCAGCGCCTCGGCGGCGCCGACCTGGGCCGAGAGCGTGACGAGGCGCTCGTCGAGGGCGCGGTCGAGCTTCCACCAATAGCGCTCGAGGTGGTCGCGGAAGGTCTTGAGCGGCTGCTCGGGCGCGGGCATGCCGCGCGCCAGCGTGGCGTAGAGGTGAGTGTGGGCCATCACCAGCCCCGGCATCACCAGGCGCCCGCGCAGGTCGGTCACCCTGTCGCCCGGCTTGGGAGCGAGCTGCGGGCCCCGCGCCTCGATCTTGTTGCCTTCGATGCGCAGGTCGGCCTGCTCCAGCCGCGGAGGGGTCAGCTCGATGAGTGTCGCGCCCTTGAGGATTTCGCCCATAACTTGTCGCTGCCTCGCATTCCCCTCGGCGGCGGGCATCTCTTCTAGTCGAGAGCCAGTTTCTTGCTTCGCGCTTGTCGTTCCAAATCGTCGAGTTGCGCCGCTACGACGATCGGGTTTTCGGGCGGGAGCGACTCGCGTCCGAAGGCCGTGAGCACTGCCAACGCCGTCTCAGCGCCCTCGATAATCCCCTGAGCCACCGCGCGTCTCAAGCCCGCGATGGCGCTGGCGGCCGACGGGTCGGCCGCGACGGCCCCAAGCCGTGCGGTCTGCCGGGTCGCCTCGGCGACCTCGGCCTCGTCAACGGCGAGGAGGACGCCCTCGGAGCCGCGCACCGCGGCGAGCGCCTTGCGCCAGGCATTGGGCGCCTCGACGCAAAGCCGGGCGGCGGCGGAGCTGCCGGACGTCGCCGGAACGAGCTCGGCGCCGGACTCGAAGGCGGTCACCAGCGGCGCGCACGCCCTCGCCTGGACGCCGAGCAGCTTGGGGATCGAGCGCGCGAGCCCGAGCGCGTGCATCTCCCGCAGGCCCTTGTGGATAGCGGCGAGGGTCTCGCCGTCGCCGACGCCGACGGCTATCCAGTCGGGGATCCGTTCGCCGAGTTGCTCGCCTATCTCCAGGCCCACGGTCTTGAGCCCTTCGGCGAGGTACGGCCTCTCGGGGCCGTCGGCGAGGTACCAGCGGTGCATCGCGCTCGCCTCCGAGCAGAGCCGGCGCGCGTCTTCGATCGATCCGGCGACCCGGACGAGCACCGGGTCGAAGGCTCCCGGGCCGGCGAGCTGGTGCTCCGCGGCGGCCGCGGGCTGGAAGACGACGGCGCGAGCGCCGATGGCGGCCGCGAAGCATGCGAGCGAGGCCGCGGCCGGACCGCGGGTGGCGATGGCGAGCCGGCGCGCGGCGCGCTGCTCGGCGCGGACGGCGGCGAGCGCGGCAGAGCGATCGTCGATGGACCCGGTGGGAGAACGTCCCTCGTCCTTGAGCCAAAGCCCCTGCAGCCCGACCCAGGAGGCGAGCCGCGGGGCGCCGTAGACCGGCGTCATCCCGACCTGCAGCGGCGGAAGGCCGGCGAGCTCGTCGATGGGCAGCAGCTCCTTGAAGCGCCACATCCACGGCTCACGCCGCTCGAGCGAGGGCCTGTCGAAGGTCCGCGCGACCTCCTCGATGTCGTAGCTGAGCTCGAGCGCGTTCTCGGCCCCGCAATCCGGGCAGTCGGCGCGCGGGTCGAGCCGCTGCGAGCGGCCGCACGCCACACAGGTCATTGAGATGAGGTGTGCCAGGCCCATCTCGCCGGTTCCCTAGGTCCGCCGAGCGACGCGACCAGCGCGGCCCTCGCGGCCGCGTGGCGGGGTGATAGCCGAGAGGGCGGGGCGCGGCAAGCGTCTGCGACAGTCGAGAGTCGAGAGTCGAGAGTTGGTGGGCGACGGGCGGCCCGGGCGCAGGTGGCTTGGACCGGGCGCGCTGGGCGCGGGGCTCAGCGCGTGGGCCCGAGCGCGGGGTCGGGCTCCGGCGGCGCGTCGGCCTTGAGCATCTCGGCCTTGGCGCGCAGGAGATGCCGCAGGCGGACGCGGTAGACGAGCACTGAGACGAAGCCGACGAGGAGCTGGGTCGAGAAGGTCGCCAGGTGCGTCAGCGCGGCGAAGGAGGCTGCCTGCTCGGGCGCGGCGCCGAGGGCGCGCGCCGCCCAGCTCGAGGTCAGGTAGTACATGCCCATGCCGATGGGCAGCCCGGGGCTGAGCTGGCCGAGCGAGATGGCGCCGAGGACGATTCCGCCGGCGAAGAGGCCGCGCTCGACCCCGAGCGCCTGCAGCGCGACCCCGTAGGCCATGGCCGAGGCGAGCACCGGGCCGAAGGAGGCGGCAAAGGCGAGCGCCGCCTGGCGCGGAGACCGGGTCGCCCCGAGCCCCTTGCCCAGGTGCCCGAGCGCCATGCTCAGCTTCGGCAGCCGGCCCCGCGAGTCGAGCCACGCGGAGAGTCGCCCGGCGTAGCGGGCCCCGGCGAGCGCGACGCCGAGCAGCGCGGCGAACAGGCCGAAGGCGGCGAGGACGGCGGGCACGAGGCTCGAGGCGCCCGCGCCGAGCGGCCCGGCGAGCGCGATTCCTACGACGGCGATGAGGGCGGCGAGCTCGAGCAGCTTGCAGACGAGCACCGAGCCGAGGCT
>JBMNNX010000277.1:0-8596 GCA_050942745.1 Myxococcales bacterium | reverse complement strand
CGCGGCCGAGCACCAGCTGCTGCTCGACTTGTTCCTCGCGCGCACCGAGCTGTTCCACGGCGACGGCGGGACTACGCGGCGCGCCTCACTTGGACTGATGCTCGACCTCGCGAGCCAGTCGGCGCGCGATCCCGAGTACTCTTTCGAAAGACTGCTACGCGGAGGGGCCTACACCGGCGCGCTGATCGATGGTTCGCCGTGGAAGGTTGCCGCCGCGCATCAGCGTGTGCTTCGCGCCTGGGGAACGTACCAGCGTAACGAGCTGCTGTCGATCGGTGTACAGGGGCTGTTCGCGGCGGTGCTCCGCGCCATCGAGCGCGACGAGGGCGGGAAGATGTTACGGGCCAGCGACGCAGCCGACATCGCGATCCGGCTACTCGCGTCGCGCGGCAGCGATCTGAAGCTGCCACTAGAAACGCTCGTCACGCGTACGCGCGCCACGCTCCCGGCCCCCGCCGACTGGCAGAATGAGGACCACGAGCTTCAGCGAGGCTGGCGCCTCCAGAGCCTGCCGCTGAAGGATGACACGAGTCTCGAGCAGATCGCTTGGGAGAGCGTAGCCATCCTGCTGGCGCTGCTCGCACGCGGCGTCGACGAGTATCCGTACGGTGACTTCGAGCTCGACCCGGAGTACTTCGATTCGCGCGAGGTCCATCTCCTGTCGCTTCGCCACGCATCGAAGAACGAGTGGGCGGGCCTGACCGTGGAGGAGTGGATTCGGTGGGTCGCGGTGCAGTGGGGCGTCGCCCGGCACCTGCGCGTGGCACTCCGCAAGTTGCGCGGCGAACGGCGCGACACCTTCCGGATCCGCCCCCTCGAAGGCGAGCTACTCGTCGTCGAAGCTCCTGAGCCAGCCTTCACCCAGCCGCGCGTCAGCAGGGCGCAGCAGATCCTCCGCGACCTCGGATTGGTCAAGTACGACGACGAGGGCGTGATGGTCTTGACCGAGCTCGGGCGCGCCGAGCTGGAGGCGTGCCGTGCCCGGTGAGCTCGCGTCCACTTCGCTTCTCGATCACGTCGCCGAGACCGGCTTCCGAGCCTCGACCATCACGACCTACAGTTGCTACTTTCCGTTCTACGAAGAAGTTGTGCTGAGGCGGCTCATGGCGGCGGGCTGCACGCACAACGTGCTGATGGTCGACGCCACCCGCTGCGCCGAGGCCTTCGCCAACGAGGAGCTCCGTCCGCGTCGCGCCGGACGAGACTACACGCTCATCCCCGTGAAGGTGGGCGGGGCGTTCCACCCGAAGCTGTTCTTGCGCTTCGGTAGATCGAAGGGCTCGCTGCTCGTCGGCAGCCACAACATGACGCTCTCCGGATTCGGCCTGAACGACGAGGTCACCAACGTGTTCCGCCTCGAGGGAGCTGCACTCCGGGCGGGCGGTGCGCCGTTCCGGCAGGCCTTCGATTACCTGGCCGGGTTCGTGCCGAACCTGCCTGAGTTGATCGAGGCCTTCGAGGGCGTGAAGCTCGGCATCCCGTGGCTCGACGGACCGCTCGGCACGGGTTCCCTGGACCGCCAACTCCTTACCCAGTCGAGCATTGGCCACGACCTGTGGTCGAAGGTCGCGCCGCTGATTCCGCAGGACGTCACGACGGCCTTCATCGGCGGCCCGTTCTTCGACCCGGCCCTCGCGTTCGTTCGGCGTCTTCACCGCGAGGTTCGGCCGAAGCGCCTCGTGATTGGCATCGACCCGGAGTCGGTCGAGATCGATCCCGTCGAGGCGGCCAAGCTCGACGGCGTCGAGTGGGTGAACGTCGCGGGCGTACCCGACATCCCGCAACGGCGTGAGGGCGCATCGCGCTACCTGCACGCGAAGCTGTTCTGGTTTGGCAGCGAGCAGGCGGAGCTGCTCGTTACGGGGAGCGCGAATCCTAGCGTCGCGGCCTTCTTCGCGGCGGCGGATGGGCGCAACGCAGAGGCGGTGGTCGCCGACCGCCGCAAGGGCGCGGCTGAGTCGCTCGGGATAGATGCACTGCTCGGAGCCCCGGCCGTGACCACCACGGAGTGGAGCGCGGTCACTGCGCGTAGGAAGGTCTTGTCGTCGTCGACCGCCGACGAGGTTCGGCGGATCTACGTCGCCACGCCCACGCCCACCGGCTTCTTGGCGCAGGAGCCGCTGCCGGTCGGCCTGGTTCTTCACGGCACTGGCGACATGGACGCGCCGCTGGGTGATGCCACCGTGCGAGAGGCGGGCCTCGTCGACGCTCCTGAGGCTGTCCGCGACGGGGCCCGCTATCTCGAAGCGCGCTGCCCCGATGGACACACGCTCGTCGTCGTGCACCGGACCGAGCACATCGCGAAGAACCTCGGTGGGGACACTCGCAAAGCGCTGCGACAGGCGCTCGGCGCGCTCGAGGAAGATCCGACACAGCTCGAGGCGCTCCTCAAGCTCACGGAGAAGGTCATCTTCGATTCTGACGACGTGGTCCGCACGACGCCACTGCGGCCGGCCGGTGCAGCCGGTGCAGACCAGGAGGTAGCCGCGGCACCTGCCTCATTGGCCCTCGAAGCCGCTGGTCGGAAGATCTCGTCTCGCCGCATGCGGAGCCTCGCGAGCGGCGACATCGTCGTGCTGCTCGACGCCCTCATGCGCCGACTTGGTGAAGGGCTTCCGACGAACGCCTCTCAGCGTCCGCGAAGCGAGGAGGAAGAGATCGGCGCCGACGAGGAAGAGGGCGGCGAGCTAGCGCGCGAACCGCCCGACTTCGAGGGCTTGGCGAAGGCGTGTCGAAGGAAGATCCGACGCCTCATCAAGCGCATGGAGGGGCAGTTCGAGCTGGCCAATACGCCAGACCGCGCCCGGCGCGGCATCGTGCAGTTGGCGGCGGTGCTCGGCATCATGCGCACGCTGCGCTTTGTCGAGCAGCGTCCCGAGTGGAAGCGCATGCGCCACGAGCTCGTCGACCGTGCCGACGAATGGAACCTCTTTCAGACGGCTGTCCTCGCCGTCGTGTGGGGAGAGGAGGCGTTGGCCCTCCGTGCCGTGGCCGAGGCCGATGGCGAGGGCTTCGCGGAGTTGTCGATGGTCGTCGGGCTGCTCGCGTGGCTCGCGTGGGACGTCGAAACCGACATATCCGTCGCGTCCCAGCGCGGCGGGCTTGAGGGGCTCAAGGACGAGCATTGGTACGCGGTTCAACTCTTGGCAGCCCTTGGCCCATGGCTCGTTGACGACTCGACCGCGCAGAACGTTCTCGAAGAGAGCGTGGCGCGCACGCCGCGCTTCCGCGTTGATGGCGAGCACTGGGTGGGTGTTCACCTGGCGGCACTTAGGACGTTCGCTGTCGCGAGCGCCTCGCCGGACGAGCTAGGAGAAGTTGGGCGCGTCGTGAAGCCAGGCGACCTGGTCATCCTGCCCGCTCGCGAAGCTCCCCGCGTTCGCGTGGTGTTGGATGTCGGGAGGGGGAGCGACGGCAGCAAGGTGGTGATGTTCGATCCCGACGCGAAGGATGGCGTTCGAGCCTTCTTGGCGTCCCGCGTGGCGACCCTTGCGTGGGGCGCTGCAGCCGCAGATGCGGTGGCCAGTTAAACATCAGCGCCCCCGTCCCGCCCGAAGACCCTCGGCTGTTAAACGCTCTCGGCTTCTCTCTCCCCGCAGGCCAGAGAAGAGAGCCCGAACGCCGTCCCACGCGCCCCGGTCGCACGCCCGCAGCACTCTCTGCCCGAACGCCGTCCCAGCGCACGCGACGCTCGCCGACGCGCAAGCCCGCGGGAAGACAGGGCAGAAAAGGCAACGGCCCCGAGGATCGCTCCTCAGGGCCGCTGTTGACTTGGCGCTCCCGTCAGGTTCGTGACGAGAGAGAAATGGCTCCGCATTCGTAGCCGTTCGCCAACTCGTTCGCTGCGCTCTCGGCGGGACGGGTTCTCTCCGCTCGCATCGTCCCGAAAACGCGAACGCTTGCGAATCCAGGTGGTTGGGCGACGCGAGCCGGGACGCTCTCTCGGATTCGCGCGGTCCCGCGCCAAATGCGGGGGCCAAGCGCGACGGGCGCGCCCACGTTGGCCGCTGGCGCGGCGCGGGGGGCGCGCGCGGCCCAGCGGTGCCTCGGCGGCGGCCGCGCCAGACGGGCGCGACGGGCGCGCTGTCACCCCGGCCCGAACGTCCCCTCGACGTAGCCGATCGGGATGAGCCCCGGTAGCGTCTCGGTCCGGGTCACGCGGACGCCCGCTTCTTCGACCGCCTGCCGCAGCGACTTCGCCGTGAAGCGCCGGTGCCCCGGGAAGCCGGTCACCGCCAGCGCCCGCGAGACGACCCAAGAGAACGGCGTCTCGTCGTGACAGAAGGTCGGAACGATGACTCGGCCGCCCGGCTTCACCACGCGCCGAAGCGCTGCCAGAGCCCCCGGCAGGTCCGGCACAAGGTGAAGGACGTTCGCTGCGACGACCGCGTCGAACGTCCCGTCGTCGAACCGGAGGGCGTAGAGGTCGGCCTGCTCGCATCGCACGTTCGTCACGCCGGCATCTCGCACGCGCCGCTCGAGCGCGGCCACCATCGCCGCCGAGTAGTCGGTGGCGATGACCTCTGCTGCGCCCGAGGCGAGCGCGGGTGTGACGAGCCCGGTGCCGGCGGCCACCTCGAGCACGCGTCCCATGCCGCGAGTCGCCTCGTGGGCCAGCTCGACCATCCGGGGGATCGGCCGTCCGAGCAGCGACATCGAGCGGTCGTAGTTCTTGGAATGCTTGTCCCAGTAGCTTCTATCGCTGTCGCTCATGTCGTCGTCCCGTGTCGATCTTTCATTCGCCGCGAGCTCATCGCGTTGGTGGCTTGCCATGTTCGGACGCTGCGCCCAACGGGATGACTTGGCGCGGGCGAACGCCACCATCTCGGCGAAACCGGCGCGTTGCCGCTCGGCGATCGCGGCCGCGCCTCCGCGAAGTGCTCGGCGGGCATCGAGGATCAGCGGAAGGACACGCTCGCTCTTCGTGCTCATGCTGCCGCTCCTGTGCTCGGTGCACGCAGCAGCCTGAGCCCGCTGCCGATGACGACGAACTCGCTGATCTCGTGAACGAGGACCGCCACTGGAAGGCTGAACACGCCCGCGACGGCGCCGACTGCGAGGGCGCCGATCACGAGGATGGAGAGCGCGAGGTTCTGCCGAACGACCTGCTGGGTGCGCTGGGCGAGCGCGAGCGCGAACGCGAGGCGACGAAGATCGTCCCCCATCAACGCGACGTCCGCCGTCTCGAGCGCCACGTCCGTGCCAGCTGCGCCCATCGCCACGCCGACGGTCGCCTGCGCGAGGGCCGGGGCGTCGTTCACTCCGTCGCCGACCATCGCGATCGGAGCCCTCGCGGCGAGGGAGCGGATCTCCGCGAGCTTGTCCTCGGGCTTCAGCGCGCCGTGAAAGCGCTTGATCCCGAGCGTCGAGGCCACACGTTCGACAGCGACTCTCTGGTCGCCCGAGAGTACGACGAGGTCCACCCCACGCGCGTGGAGCATGTGAACAGCTTCGGCTGCCTCGTCGCGCACGGCATCTTGCACGGCCACCACGCACCAGATGCTCGAGGAGGTCCCAGCGACGATGACCGTCTTGCCGGCCTCCTCGAGGCGCCGAACCACTGCCGTCGCCTCATCGGCGTTCGCAGCGGTGCCTTCGAATAGGCCGAGTTGACCGACCAGGACTTCCGCTCCATCGATCGTCGCGACGACGCCCGCGCCAGGCAACGCACGTACGTCGGTGGCCTCGCCAACGGCCACGCCGCGCGCGCGAGCATGCGCCAAGATGGCGCGCGCGACCGGATGCTCGCTTCGCGATTCGATGGTCGCGAGACGAGACAGCAGCTCGCTCTCGGCGTGAGGACTCGCGTCCAGCCGAACGACGTCGGTCACGGCAGGTTCGCCGCGAGTCAGAGTGCCGGTCTTGTCGAGCGCGACGGTTCGGATGGTGGCGAGGCGCTCGAGGATGACACCGCCCTTGATGAGGACACCGTTGCGAGCACCTGTCCCGAGCGCCGCGACGAGCGTGATCGGCACCGAGATCACGAGCGCACACGGCGCAGCCGCCACGATAAAGACGACCGCCCGATGCAACGACGCGGTCAGCGAGAAACCGAACGCGAACACCAGCACCGCTGCGATGAGCACGCCGCCGACGAGGACGGCAGGGCTGTAGCGCGCACCGAAGCGTTCGATGAAACGCTGCTGCTCCCCTTTCTTCTCCTGCGCTTCCTCCACGAGGTGGATGATCTTTGCGACCGTGTTCTCCTGGTACGTCTTCGTGGCGCGAACCTCGATCACGCCGTCGGCGTTGATCGTTCCCGCGAACACCTCATCGCCCGCGCCCTTCTTCACAGGAACGCTCTCGCCGGTGACGGGCGCCTGGTTGATCGACGTCTCTCCTCGCACGACTTCGCCGTCGGTGGCGACGGACTCCCCGGGACGCACGATGAACACGTCTCCCACGGCGAGGCTCTCGACGGGGACCTCCACGTCGACACCGTCGCGACGCACGAGCGCCACCTTCGGAACGAGCTTCATCAAGGCGCGCACAGCCGCCCGCGTCTTCTGCTCGGTGAAGCCCTCCGCGGCCTCGCTGATCGAGTACAGGAAGACCAACATCGCGGCCTCGAGCGGCTCGCCGAGCGCAGCCGCGCCGAGGGCCGCCGTGGACATCAGCACCTCGATCCCGACGACCCGCTTTCTCCAGAGCTTCTCGAGCCCCTCGCGCGCGAAGAAGTATCCGCCGACGACGATCGCGAGCCCCAATGCGACGAGACTGGGCCAGCCGACAGTCAGCGTCCGAGAGAGACCCCAGCCGATCGCGAGGAGCACGCCAGACGCGGCGGATGCGAGAACCTTCGGGCTCCACAGGCTCGGCGCTTCGCGCTCGGCCTCACGGGCCACGGGGAACCCGAGCGATGTCAGCGCCTCCTCGAGCGCCTCCCGCGACGTCTTCGCGGGCTCGAACATCAAGGCGACCTTGCCCGCCTTCGGGAACGTCCGAACCTCGACGACGCCTTCGTGACCCCGCAGGCCGGCCTCGATCTTCGCTGCTTCGTTCTCGCAGTCGAGGTGCTGCACGCGCACCTCGAGTTTTGTCGTTCCACTGCTCATGACTGACCTTCCTGTGGCGTAGCCACCGCCTCGACGGGGCCGTGCATGTGTCCAGTCCAAGGGTGCTTTCGGCCACCGAACCAGCTGTAGACCGCGGGCAGCACGAAGAGCGTGAGCAGCGTGGACGACAGGATGCCGCCGATGACCACTGTCGCGAGCGGGCGTTGAACCTCAGCGCCGGAGCCATGGGAGAGCGCCATCGGCACGAACCCCAGCGCTGCGACGAGCGCCGTCATGAGGACCGGCCGCAGTCGCTCGACCGCGGCGCGCTTTACGGCCTCGATCGCAGTCGCGCCCTCCTCCTCGTGGTGGCGCGCGGTGGACACCAGCACGAGGCCGTTCAGCACGGCGACGCCGAAGAGCGCGATGAAGCCGACGCCCGCCGAGATGGAGAGCGGCATGCCACGGACCACCAGCGCTGCGATGCCGCCGGTCACGGCGAACGGCACGTTCAAGAAGATGATGGCGGCGGGCCTCGCGGCGCCGAAGCTCGTGTAGAGCAGCACGAAGATGAGCAACAGGGCGAGCGGGATGACCAGCGTCAGGCGCTCCGTCGCTGCCTGGAGGTGCTCGAACTGCCCGCCCCATTCGAGGCGGTATCGAGGCGGCAGCGGAACCTCCCGTTCGACCCGACGCTGCGCATCTGCGACGAACGACGCGATGTCGCGGCCGCGCACGTTTACCTGCACCGTGACGCGCCGCTCGAGGTCCTCACGGCTCACCTGTGCCGGCCCTGTCTCCTCCTCGAGGTCGGCGACTTGGGAGAGCGGAACCATTTGCCCGCCGCTCGCCCCGACGGGGAGCGATTCGAGCAGGGACAGCTCGCTTCGCGTGGCCGGGTCGAACCGGACCTCCACGGCGTACCGAAGCGCCCCCTCGTAGACCTGGGTGACCTGGATCCCGCCGAGCGCGGCGACCGTGTCGAGCACGTCTTGCACCCGAACTCCGTAACGGGCTGCTGCCTGTCGATCGACGTGTACCCGAAGCATCGGCAGGCCGGTGATCTGCTCGGCTCGGACGTCTTGTGCGCCCGGCACCTCTCGGAGGACCCGCACGAGCGCGTCGGCGCGCTCGCGGAGCACCTCGAGGTCCTCGCCGTAGAGCTTCAGCGCGATGTCGGCGCGCGAGCCCGCGATGAGCTCGTTCATCCGCATCTTAATCGGCTGGGAGAAGCCGAAGACGATGCCTGGAACGTGCTCGCGAAGCGACTCCTCCATTGCTTCGACGAGTTCCTCTCTCGTGCCGAATCTCCACGTATCACGCGGCTTGAGCGCCACGAGGACGTCGGTCATCTCGACGCCCATCGGATCCATCGCGATCTCGGAGCGCCCGGTCTTGCAGACCACCGTCTCGACCTCTGGGAACTCGCGCAGTGCCCGCTCGAGCGCCGTCGTCTGCCGCGTGGCTTCGGAGAGGCTCGTGCTCGGGAGTCGATACACCTCGAGCGCGATGGCACCCTCGTCGAGCTCGGGGATGAACTCGGCGCCGCGGGTCGCCGCCAAGCCGATCGCGCCCGCGAGCAGCCCGACCGCGACGCTGAC
>JBMNNX010000024.1:0-38768 GCA_050942745.1 Myxococcales bacterium | reverse complement strand
CTTCGCAGCGGGAGTGCTTGGAGAGTTTGGACTGCCATAGGATCGCAGAGTCGGCCAGTCGGCATCGGGGTGACGGGATCGCCTCGTCACTTCCCTTACGCACAGCCGGTCGCGGGTGCGCATCCGGCGGTGCGGTGGGTTGAGGCTCAGTGGGTCAGCTTCGGTAGGCTCTCGGCCGTGCGGTTCGCTCGCGGTCTCTGCGAACGGGTTCTGCTGACGGTTTTACCCGGGCGCGCTGCGGTGCGCCCCTACCGACCTTGGACGGGCGCATTGCCATGCGCCCCTACCGACCCTGGAGCGGGCGCATTGCCATCTTCCCCGCGCACGCCGGCCACGGCGCGCCAAGTAGAAAGCCCGGTTCCTCAAGGGAACCGGGCTTTCGGTGCTTCAAAGAGGATGGCCGAACACACGAAGGGTATCGCTACCGTTGCTTCCTTCCGGACCTGGCGGGGTTCACGACCCTCCGTTGTCCGGCCACAATTCTCGTCTTGCGAAAACTCTACTCCTTGGCCCTGCTATTCCCAAACGGCCAAGCGGAGAGGGTGGGAGTCGAACCCACGGTACCCTTGCGAGTACACATGATTTCCAATCATGCCCCTTCGGCCTCTCGGGCACCTCTCCAGGTCGATTGTGAGAGAGCCCCCCGGGCTGTTGAGCCCGGGGGGCCTTGATGGCGGAGAGCGTAGGATTCGAACCTACGGTACCCTTGCGGGTACACTGGATTTCGAGTCCAGCGCCTTAGACCAGCTCGGCCAGCTCTCCAAAAGCCTATTCCACCCGCTTCTGATTCAGGTTGCTTTCGCGCAGCCTCTTGAAAAAACCCTTCAGAAGCTCGCTGCACTCCTCGGCAAGGACTCCCTCGACGATTTCGGCCCGGTGGTTGAGCCTCGGGTCTTGAAGCAGGTTCATCAGCGAGCCCGCCGCCCCGGCTTTCGGGTCCCTGGTTCCGAAGACCACCTTGTCGACTCGGGCGAGAACCAAGGCGCCTGCGCACATGGCGCACGGTTCGAGGGTCACGTAGAGCGTCACTCCGCTGAGCCTCCAAGCACCGAGCGCTTGCGCGGCTGCCTGAATCGCTATCAGCTCTGCGTGCGCCGTTGGGTCTCGAGCACTCTCCCTTCGATTCCGGGCCGCTGCGACGACCTCGCCGTTCTTGACCGCTAGCGCGCCGACGGGGATTTCGCCCTCTTCCGCCGCCGCCTTTGCCTCGGCCAGAGCCAGCCGCATGTACTGCTCAGCTTGGCTGTCGACCGTCAAACCTGTTGCTCGCTTCTGAAAAACGCCGCGGAATATTGCCGTCAGCCCCCAGTGCAGTCAAGCGCGAAACCGTCGGCCGCGGACATTTTCTTCCCCAAGGCGATTCGGAGGCGCCGGCCTCGAGCTTTGCGGAGGGGCGATGGGCCGGTAAGATCGACTGCAACCGCGAGCGGGCCGTTGTCGGCAGCCGTCGCGCGCTCTGCAAGCGCTCGAAAAGACCGAAGGGAGCAAAGCCATGCGCACGCTGCTCGCCTTGACCATCGCCCTCGCAATCCAGGCAAGCCCCGAGGGCGAAGAGCGCCGCTCGCGACTCGAGTCGGACGAGTGCTCGCGCCGCAGCGCCGCCTGCGAGCAGGAGTGCAAATCGCGCAGCGGCATGAGCCGGCTCGAGTGCAAGACCGATTGCCGGCTCGCCGAGACGCAGTGCAGGAACGGGACGCAGCGCTAGGCCGCGCTGCCCCCGCTTCGCTCTCTCGATGGTCGGCGCGCTGCTCGGCCGGAGCCCGGCCGAGCCCCTCGTCGGCGTGAGCCGATCGGCCGCGCCGCCTCCGGCCTCCTCGCGCGCACAGGCGATCGGAAGCCAAGCCGGCGGGGCGCGGCGGGGCCTTACTTCTTGTCCTTCTCGTCGGCCTTGGGCAGCGCGGTGACCGTTGCGCCCTTGCCGAGGTTCTCCATCTTGCAGGAGCCCTCGAAGATGACGCCCCGCTCGATGACGAGCGACGGAGCCTCGATGTTGCCCTTGACGCGGGCCGAAGCCTTGAGCTCGACGAGCTGGGTGGCGCGGATGTTGCCGGTGATCTCGCCGTAGACGACGAGCGAGCCGGTGGTGATCTCCGCCTTGATCCGGGCGGAGTCGTCGATCTGCAGGCGGTCCTTCGAGAAGATCTCGCCGGTGAACTTGCCGGCAATGCGCACCTCGCCCTCGAAGGTGAGCTTGCCCTCGAACTCCGTCCCGCGGCCGAGCACCGCATTGACCTCACCGCTGGTGCGCGGCAGCTCCTCTTCCTTCTTCAGCATCGCCATAGGCTTCTCCTTCTCCGTCACCGAGCTCGCAGCCTCGGGCGCGTCGCGCGCGTCGCTGATGGACGGCGCGGGCGGCTCGAGGTCACCCGTCTTCTTTCCCCACAATGCCATCGCCTTCTCCCCTTCCTCGGCCGGCTTTCGGCACGGTGGCGCCTGCGTTGGACCGCTGGGCACACCTTGCGCGGAGAAAACCGGTCGAGCCGCCGATTCTTTCCCGCCGCTTCGGCGGCTCGCGTGAGGTCGGACTGAAGAAGGCGAGACTACGCGCATCTTCGCTGCCCTCGCAACAATTCTGAAAGCGCTCTTACCGACGGTTGGGGATGAGGCGATCGAGCAAACGATCGAGATCGTCATAGGAGAAATACTCCAGCTCGATGCGTCCCTTGCCCCCACGGTCGACGATTCGCGCCTTGGTGCCGAGGGCGCGCTGGAGCTGTTCGACGAGCGAGCGCACCTGGGCGCTCTCCTGCTTCTTCACGGGCTCGATCTTGCCGCCGCTCGCCTTCAGCTTGCGGACGAGCTGTTCGGTGGCTCGCACGGAGAGCTTCTGACCGCTCACCTCGGCCGCGGCGCGGCACATCGCCTGCTCGTCGGCCAGGCCGAGCAGCGCCCGGGCGTGGCCCATGTTGAGCGAGCCGTCGATCAACGACGCCTTGATCTGCGCCGGGAGATTGAGCAAGCGAAGGGAGTTGGCGACCGAGGAACGGTCCTTCCCCACGCGGCTGGCCACGCTCTCCTGAGTCTGCCCGAACTCTTCGATGAGCCGCTTGTAGCCCTCGGCCTCTTCGATGGGGTTGAGGTCCTCGCGCTGCAGGTTTTCGATGAGCGCGATCTCGAAGGCCTCCCTCTTCGAGGCGTCGCGAACGATCGCCGGGACCTCCTTGAGGCCCGCGAGCTGGGCGGCGCGCCAGCGGCGTTCGCCGGCGATGATGCAGTAGCGCCCCTCCTCGCGCCGCACGAGGATCGGCTGCACGATGCCGCGGGCGCGGATCGAGGCCACGAGCTCCTCGAGCTTGGCCGAGTCGAAGTGCTGGCGCGGCTGGCGCTCGTCGCGGTCGAGCTCTTCGATCGGGATGTTCAGCACCTGCGGGCGCGGCGGGCCCGCGCGATCGGGAGTCGGGCTGCTCGGCGCCGGGATGAGCGCCGAAAGACCGCGCCCCAGCGCGCTGCGCTTCTGCGGCATCTTGTCCTGGCTCATCAACGTCCCCGTCGTCTGTGGCCCACTGTCTTGAGTCATGTGCGCCTCGGCCGACTGCCGCCCCAAGAGAATTCCCGTTGCCGGCTGCCAGAGAGCGCCGGCCCAAGCCCGGCGATCAGGCGGCTGAGCGGCTTTCTTCGCGCCGCTTCAGCTCGCGAGCGAGCGAGAGGTAGCTCTCGCAGCCCTTCGACCGCAGGTCGTAGAGGATGATCGGCTTGCCGAAGCTCGGGCACTCCGACAGCCGCACGTTCCTGGGGATGACGGTCTCGAAGACCCGGTCCTGGAAGTGCTTGCGTGCCTCGTCGGCGACCTGGTGGGCGATGGAGATGCGCCCGTCGAACATGGTCAGCACGACGCCCTCGATCTCGAGGTCGGGGTTGAGCGAGCCCTTGACCAGCCCGATGGTGTTGACGAGCTCGCTGATTCCCTCGAGCGCGAAGTACTCGCACTGCAGAGGCACGATCACCGAGTCGGAGGCGACCAGGGCGTTGACCGTCAGCAGGCTCAGGGCCGGCGGACAGTCGATGATGATGTACTCGTACTCCTCGCGCAGGGCCTCGAGCGCGCGGCGCAGGCGAAACTCGCGCCGCTCGACCGAGACGAGCTCGACCTCCGCACCCGCAAGGTCGCGGTTGGAGGGGATGACGTCCAGGTACTTGAGCGCGGTGTGGTGGATCACCTCGCGCGGCGCGGCCTCGCCGAGCAGAACGTCGTAGACCGAGCGCTCGAGCTCGCGGATCGCCACGCCCAGCCCGCTGCCCGCGTTGCCCTGCGGGTCGATGTCTACGAGCAGGGTGCGGTGCTCGGCGGAGGCGAGGCTCGCCCCGAGGTTGATGGCGGTCGTGGTCTTGCCCACTCCGCCCTTCTGGTTCGCGATCGAAAGGATTCTTCCCACCGGCTCGACCCCTCTCAGCCGTGGCAGGCGGCCGTTCAGCAGGAGACGGTTCGTACCACGCACCCCCGACAGCGGCAAGCGGCAAGTTGCCGCCGGTATACGCGTGAGAAGACGTGACATTACGTGCGTGGCCAGGCTTTGTTTCACGTGGAACACTTGGGCGCGCGACGCGCCTTCCAGGCGTTCTGTCGCTGTATCGGCGCTTCGGGAGGCGAGGCGGCAAGTGCATCCCCGCTCCACCCTGCCTTCCTTTGGGGCCTTCGGTCTGCCGCCTGCCCTGTGGCGGCGGCGATGCTTGGCGAAATGGACGAGCGGAGCGACTGCGTTGCCGGTGGTTGGGGCGCACGGCGATGCGGCCATCCCCTGGTGGGTTGCGGGCCTCACTGCAATGCGCCCGTCCCCGGTTGGGCTTCGGGGCGCACGCGGCTATGCGCCAGTCCCTGGTCGGTAGGGGCGCATGGCAATGCGCCCGTCGACGGGCCGCGGCGAAATTCGAGGGTCCGCGGCGCCGGCACGAAGGCCGGCGCTCCGACTCCTGCGGGCACGCGACCGGCCGGAACGACCCGACTAGCGGAAAGCCACGACCCGTCGGACTGCCTTCGACCGCAGAAGCCGATACTCGATCTCCTCGACGACCTCCAGGTCCGTCGGGATCGGCGTCTCCGCTCCCAGCATCGCCAGGATGCGCCCCGCATCCTTTATATAGGGGCGCGCAAGCCGGACCCAGTCGCCGGGCGCCATCAGCGCCCTACAGATCGCCACATCGACGATGGGCAACCCCTCTCGCGCCGGCTCTCCCGCCACCCGCGCCTGGACTGCGTTCGCGTTGGACAGCCCGAGGGCCGCAATCGCCGCCTTGAGGAATCCCACCTTCTTTCCGACCGAGTCGACCAGCGTCACCCGAAGCTGCGGCAGGACTATCGCCAGCGGGATACCCGGAAGCCCTCCCCCCGCACCCATATCGAGGAGCGAACCCGCCGACCCGAGCAGCCGGGCAGGCGCCAGCGAGTCGACGAGGTGCACCTCCACCGCCTCCCCCGGGTCGGTCACCGAAGTCAGGTTCACCTTCCGGTTCCACTTCAGGAGCAGATCGAGGTAGTCGAGCAGCCGTTTCGCAGTCGCCGCGTCGACCGGAAAGCCGACCGCGCTCGCCCCCGCCAAGAGCTCATCTGTCAGCCGCTTTTCCACAGAGTGTTCCACGTGGAACCTCCCGAACCTTCTGGATCGACACGGCTAAGCGCCGCCCGACGAGTCGCCCACACCTTATCCACAGGCTCGCCGGCGCACGTGGACGGCCAGCAGGCCGACCGCCGCCGGGGTCATCCCGGGAAGTCGCGACGCCTGCCCTATCGTCGCGGGCCTCACCCGCTCGAGACGCTCGATCACCTCTCGCGAGAACCCGCGAACCGCGCGGTACTCGAACCCCCGCGGGATGGCGACCTCCTCGAGAGCCTTGGCGCGGGCGACCCACTCCTCCTGCCGCTCGATGTACCCGCCGTAGCGGATCTCGGTCTCGACTTCCTCGACCGCATCCCGCTCGAGCCCCTCTCGCCCGACGTCCAGGAAGGCCAAGTCTTTCCAGGAGACCTCCGGTCGCCGCAGGAGCGCCGCCAGGCTCGACGGCATCCGAATCGGAGCCCACCCGCGGGCCTCGAAACCCTCGCGCACCACGGCGGTCGGGTTCACCATCACCTGCTCGAGCCGCCGAACCTCCGCGTCGATCGCCCGCCGTTTCTCACCTACCCTCTCGACCGCCTCCGCACCGACGAGCCCGAGTTCGAAGCCGCGCTGGGTGAGCCGCAGGTCCGCGTTGTCCTCGCGCAGGAGCAGCCGGTGCTCGGCCCGCGAGCTGAAGATGCGATACGGCTCCTCGGTGCCCTTCGTGACGAGGTCGTCAACGAGCACCGCGATCATCGCTTCAGAGCGCGCCAGGTAGAATGGCGGGCGCTTCTGAACCCATAGTGCCGCGTTCACCCCCGCCCAGAAACCCTGGACCGCCGCTTCCTCGTATCCCGAGGTGCCGTTGACCTGGCCGGCGAGCCAAAGCCCCTCCACGCCCTTGACGGCGAGGCGCGCGTCGAGCTGGGTCGGCAGCGCGTAGTCGTACTCGATGGCGTAACCGGGCAGCACCATCTTGACCCGCTCAAGGCCGGGGATGGTGCGAAGGAAGCTGAGCTGCACCTCGCTCGGTAAGCTGGTCGAGACGCCCGCCGGATAGACCACCGGCGTCTCGAGCCCGTCCGGCTCGAGAAAGACCTGGTGGCGCTCGCGATGCGCAAAGCGCACGACCTTCTCTTCGATAGACGGGCAGTAGCGAGGCCCGAGGCCCTCGATGATTCCCCCAAACAGGGGAGAGCGCTCGAGGTTTCGCCGGATGATCTCGTGCGTCTCGGCGTTGGTCCGCGCAATCGCGCAGGCGAGCTGCGGCAGTCTCGGGAAGGCCTCCCGCGAGGTGGAGAAGGAAAACGGCCGCGGGTCCGGGTCGCCGGGTTGAGGCTCGGTGCGCTCGTAGTCGATGGTCCGCGCGTCGAGCCGGGCCGGGGTCCCCGTCTTGAAGCGCCGCAGCTCCAGCCCCACCGCTCGCAGCGAATCCGAGAGGCCAATCGCGGCCGCGTCCCCTTCCCTGCCCCCGACCCGGCGCTCACCGCCAACGTGCATCAGTCCGCCGAGGAAGGTTCCCGCGGTGACAATCGACGCCCGAGCCAAATACTCCTCGCCGCCGACCCGCGCACCGACCACTCGGCGTCCTTCGGCGAGAAGCCCGGTCGCCTCCCCCTCGAGAACCGTCAAGTTCTCCTGCGAGCGCAGGCGCCGACCCATCTCCTCGGCGTAGCGAAGGCGATCGACCAACGCTCTTCGCGCCCGGACCGCCGGTCCCTTGCTCTCGTTGAGCCGCCGAAAGTGCGTGCCGGTCGCGTCGGTGACCTTGCCCATCTCGCCGCCGAGGGCGTCGAGCTCCCGCACGAGCTGGCCCTTGCCCGGGCCGCCGACTGCCGGATTGCAGCTCATCAGCCCGATGCGATCGGCGCGCATCGTCACGCCCAGCACCTTCAGCCCCATCCGCGCGCAGGCGAGCGCCGCCTCGCACCCGGCGTGGCCCAGGCCAATCACGATGATGTCGTACTGCTTCGCCATGCTCGCTTTGGGATGAATGCTCTCGCCGAAGGCGGCCGCGCGCCGCCGGCGCCGCGACGGCACGACGCCGAAAGCGCCGCTTGCGCCCTTCCTTGCTCCTCTTCGCGGGCGCGAACGATAGCACCGGTTTCCAGCGGCGCCAGAAGTTGACCCATTCCCACCGGCAACAAGCGCTCGCCGGCCTGGGCTTCGACCACCCGTGGCCAACCCGGTCGCGCAGCCTCCATGCGCCCCTGCCCTCTGCACGAGTGCGGCGCGCCGAACGACAATCTCAACCGCGCGGATTTCCAGAGCGGCGTTCGATCGACGCACGACCGCTCGAATGATCGTTTTAGCACCTATTGCTTCTGTTTGTTTTTTCGCCTCTCTCCCACTTCTCCCCAGCGCCGCCTCAGGAATTGAAGAGACGAAGGCTCCAGCGCCCAATCCACGCTCGGCGCCAGCGAATCGCCATTGACCGATGTCGCCGCCCGGCGGCCGACGACTTCCGCTGACGCGCGACGGGCTGCTTCCGGCCTCCTCCCGCTACTCGCCTTCAGCGCGGCACGGTCGCCTGGCCCTCTGCTTTCCATCGCCTCCGCTTCCGCGGAGGGAAGGCGGGCACTTGGTTGCCGATACCGGTGCGCAGCAGGGCACGTCGTTGTCCGAGCCGTTGTGCAGCGCCGCGCGAGGCATCTACGCGCCCAGCTCACGGCGATTGTGAGACCTTCCCGAGCGAGCCCGAGGCGACCGGTCGCGCCTGAAGCGGGTCGGGGTCTCCAAGTCCCTTCGCTGCAACCGCGAGGCTCATCGCCTCTTTCCAGACGAACCCGCGCGCGCCCGGAACGAAACCGACCCTAAGCAAACGACTCGCCACGCCGTCGTGCGAGAATCTGCAACCGATTGGCCTCCCTACCTCCATCGCGGCCGAGCTGATGGAGGGCAAAGCCCAGGCGACCGTGACACGACGCACTCCGACCCTTCTCCAATTCGCACCACCGCTCCTCCTCGCATCGGTGCTCGGCTGCTCCAGCGCGCAGGCGGCCGCGGCGAGGCCTCCCGACAGCAGAACCTACCTGGAACGCGCCCTGCTCGAAGATGCCGCCGACCGTCGCTTTGAGCAGCTCGGTTCTCTCGACGCCGCGCTCATCGCCGGCGGCGCGATCCATCCTGCGGAACTGACTCGAACTCGCGAAGATCTGCTCGCCCGCATCACCGCCGTCGTGAAGACCCTTCCGCGCGAACCAGCGGCGGCCGGTCGCGCGCTGCTGCGCGCGCTGCACGAGGGCTCGCACAAGCGACCTGCCTTGCTGCGCTCCTACGATCCGGAGGCGACCAGCCTGCTCGACATCCTGGACACCGGCCGCTTCAACTGCGTGTCCGCGACCGTGCTCTACCTCCTCGCCGCCGAGCGCGCCGGGCTGGTCGCGCACCCGGTCCTCATGCCTTCGCACGCCCGCGCCGAGCTCCAGATCACCTCGCGCGCCACCGTCACGGTCGAGACCACATCGCCCCGCGGCTTCGACCCGCCGCCTGCCACGCAGGCCCAACTCGCCGCGAGGATGCGGCCGGAGAACCCCGGCAACGCGGTCGATCTGTATTCGAACGAGAAGGGGACGCGCGTAGACCTCCCCGCATTGCTCGGGGCGACGTACCTGAACCGAGCGATCCAGGCCCGCGCGAGGGGCGCTCTCGCGACCGTCGAGGCGCTCGAGCGCATGGCCGAGCCCCTCGCCACCCGGCAGGCCGCTTCGGTCCTGCGCCAGGTGCGTGCCTCGACCCTGAGCGAGCTGGCGATGAACCAGCTCAGCAAGGGAAAGACCCTCGACGCCCTCGCGCTCTTCGAGGAGGCCGCGCGCCTTGCGAAAGGGACGCCCCAGGAGCCCATCTTCCTCCAGAACCTGATCGCCGTCGCCCAGCGGCACCTTCAGAAGCTCGCAGCAGCGGGCGATGAGAAGCCGCTCCTCCAGTTCCCAGACCGCTTCGCCGCGTGGCCTGAAGTCCGGCGCGAGGTCGCTTCCTTCGCCTACCAGGCTGCCGCCTTGCGCCGCGGCAAGCTCGGAGATCACCGAGGGATGGCTGACCTGCTGCGCGAGGCGGCGGCGCTCGGGGGCAGGGGAGAGGCGAGCGCACGGCGCAATCTCGAGCTCGCCGAGCACAACGCGAAAGCTCAGCGCTTCAACGAGTCGATCGCTAAGCTCGAGAGGCTCCGCGAGCTGGGATCGCGCGACCCGAGCGCCGCCTGGGCCCAGCTCGCCTCTGTCCGGACTTTCGACGCCCCGGAGCTCGAGCGCTCGCGCCGCGAGCTTGGCGTCTATCTCGCCGCGCGCCGCGCCGAAGAAGCGCTGGATGCCCAGGACGGCTGCGCGAAGCTCGATGCCGCGGTCGATGACTGGATCGCGCTGCTCGACAAGCCCTCCATCGAGCCAGCGCGGATGAGGGCCGCCTGCCGCAGCAAAGTGGGCAACCGAGCCTTCGCGGCGGGTCGGGTCTCCGAGGCCTTGCGCTGGCACCGCGAGGCCCACCGGCTCTTTCCCGGCGATCCCGTGCACGCCCGCAACCTCGCTGCCTGCCTCGGCACCCTCGCCAAGGCCAAGGTGCAAGCCGGAAGGTGCCGCGACGCGCTCCCGCTGCTCGACAAAGCCCGCAAGCTCGCGCCGCAGGATCCGGGCATCCTTCAGCTCCTGCGCGCCTGCTCGCGGTAGGCCGCCAGGCGCCTCGCTCCGTCCGCGCGCCAGAGCCCTCGAAGGTGCGGGCCCGGAGCTCGTCGCCGCGGCGACGAGCGAACGCGCGCTCGCCGGATCCGAGGCCGACGGCTCACCTCACGCCAACCACGGCCCACCGCGTCCTGACGGCGCTCTCAGACAGCGATCGCCTTGGAAGGGAAGGGGAGGGGAGGGGGAGGGGAGGGGAGAGCCGCTCTCTCGGCCGTGCGCAGTCCTCCTCGACCCACCGCGCCGGGCTACTTCCCGATGCAGAAGCGCGAAAAGATCTCCTCGAGCAGCGCGTCATCCACGCCCTTGCCAACGATGCGGTCGAGCGCGCTCTGGGCATCGCGGAGGTCGTACGCACACAGCTCGAGCGGCGCCTCGACCGCGTTTCGGGCCGCGTCGCGCAGCCGCCGCTCGGCCTCTTCGAGCAGCTCGGCGTGGCGCCGGTTGGTGATCACCACTTCCGCGCTCGCGCCCCCGGAATCGCCGCGTATCCGCTTGGCGATCTCGGACCGGAGCGCCGCGAGGCCCTCGCCGCTGCGCGCGCTCACCCGCGGTCCGATCAGCGCCCCGCCGCTCCCGAGGTCGCACTTGTTCACCACCTGCAGCACGCTGCCCGGCAGCTCGGGCGCCTCGATCGGCGACAGCGCGTCCACGATCCACAGGCAGAGCGCGCCGCGCTCGATCTCGGCCCGCGCCCGCTCGATTCCGATCCGCTCGACCCTTTCTGCGCCTTCGCGAAGCCCCGCGGTATCGACGAGGGTGCAGGGGATGCCTTCGAGCTCGACGCGCGCCTCGATGGCGTCGCGCGTCGTGCCCGGCTGCTCGTCCACGATGGCCCGCTCCTCGCCGAGGAGCGCGTTGAAGAGCGAGCTCTTCCCGGCATTGGGCGCGCCCGCGAGGACGATTCGCACGCCTTCGCGAAGCGCTCTCCCGTAGCGATGCGTCGCCCGCAACCTCTGGCAAGCCTCGGCGAGCGCCGCGGCGCGCTGGGCGAGCTCGGGCGGTCCGTCGCCGACGTCGTCCGGAAAATCGAGGCTGGCCTCGACCTCGGCCCGAAGGCTGAGCACCTCGCTCGCGATGCCATCGACCGCGCGGCCGACCGCGCCGAAGAGCTGCGAGCGGGCCGCCGCGAGGCCCGCCTCGGTCTCGGCCACCACGAGATCGGCGAGCGCCTCGGCGCGCTCGAGCGTCATCCGCCCGTTGAGCACCGCCCGCCGCGAGAACTCGCCCGGCTCGGCCGCGCGCGCCCCGGCGGCGTGGACCGCCTCGAGCAGCGCCTCGACCTGGAGCAGGCCGCCGTGCGCCTGCAGCTCGACGACGTCCTCGCCGGTGAACGAGGCGGGCGCGGCGAAGTAGAGGACTATCGCGGTGTCGAGCTTGAGGCCGGTCGTCGGGTGCTGGACCGCCGCGAGCACGGCCTGCCGCGAAGGCAGCGGCTCCGGAAGACGGCAGAGCCGGCGCGCGCATGCAAGCGCGGCCGGCCCTGAGATGCGCACCACGGCGACTCCCGCGGGAGCCGCCCCGGTCGCCAGCGCGGCGATGGTCTGCTGTTCAGACCGGGGAGCCACGCCCGTTTCGCCGCGGCGCGCCTAGGGCGCCCCGCGCTCCTTGCCGCGGACGGCCTTGAGGACGCGCTCCTTGTTCTGCTCGATGTAGGCGTCAACCTGGCAGTCGTCGAGCTCGAAGTCTCTCAGCACGCCCTGGTAGACGAACTGCAACGCCGGCGCCTCGTCGTCGTTGGCCAGCTTGAAGGAGAGCTTCAAGACGGCCGCGGCGAACAGCGGATCCTTCTTCCTCTTCGGTTCGGGCATCAGTTCATTTCCCCGCCGCTCCGGCCAACCCGGTGGGCGCCGGACCACTCTTGGCCCTGAACTTCCTCTGCAGCCACTTCTGCTGGGCGATGGAGAGCAGGTTGTTCGTGAAGATGTAGAGCGTCAGGCCCGCCGGCAGGTTGAGCATGATGAAGGTGAAGAAGATGGGCATGACGTAAAGCATGATCTTCGCCTGCGTCGGGTCGCCCATCTGCGGCTGCATCTTCTGCGTGATGAACATCGTCACGCCCATCGCCAGCGGGAGGATGAAGAACGGGTCGGGCCGGGTCAGGTCGAGCACCCAGGGCGACAGCAGCGGCTCGCGGTACAGCTCGAACGAGTTCTGCAGGGTCGTGTAGAGCGCGAACCACACCGGCATCTGGATGATGAGCGGCAGGCACCCGCCGAACGGGTTGACCTTGTTCTCCTGGAACAGGCGCATCCGCTCGAGGTTGAGCTTCTCATTGTCGCCCTCGTACTTCTTGGCGAGCTCGTTCATCTGCGGCTGCAGGCGCCGCATCGCCTCCATGCTCTCCATCTGCTTGTGGCTGAGCGGGTAGAGCAGCAGCTTGACGAGCACCGTGAGCAGGATGATCGCCAGGCCCCAGTTGCTCACCAGGCCCTGGAAGCTCTTCATCACCCAGAGCAGCGCCCGGCAGATGGCCGCCCACCAGCCGAAGTCGATGGCCTCGTCGAGCCGCGGGTCGAGCGCGGAGACCGCCGACCCGGCCTTCAGCTCCTGATCGAGCGGCACCAGGCCCGCGCCCGTCGCCGCCGCGGCGGAGACCTTCTCGAGGATGTTGAGCGACTTGGGGCCGATGTAGAGGCCGAGGTCGCGGCTGACCGTCTGCCCCGGGGCCACGGTGCCGAGGTCGAGCTCGAGGCGGGCGAGGAACTCGCCTTCCGGACTGGTCGAGAGCGTCGCGCTGGTGCCCTCGCCCGAGGTCGGGAAGAGCGCCCCGAGGAAGTAGCGCTGGTCGAAGCCGACGAAGGAGATCTGCTCCTCGCCGAAGCTCTCGGTTTTCTTCTTGTCGCCGAGGCCCAGGCGCTCGACCGACTTGCCGGCGCGCGCGACGGCCTCGGACCGCTCGGGCGGCGGGGCGAAGAAGCTGCCCTTGTCGATGTGCTTCGGGTCGAGCCAGGCCGGGTAGACGACCGCGAGCTTGAGCTTCTTCGGCTCGTTGCTGCGGTTGGTCACGCTGTAGCGCGCCCGAAGGTCGTAGCCCATGGGGTTGACCTCGAAGCGCTTCTCCACGCCGAGCTGCGCGGTGCCGCCGGTGAAGACGACGCCCTCGTCGGTCTTGACCATGTCGTAGGAGGCGTCGAGCCCGAGCGACAGGTCGCCGCTGATCTCGCTGGCGCCGGGGACGGGCTGGCCGTCGCGCACTCGGGCAAGATCGACCGGCTCCTCCTTCTTCTCCTTCCTCTTGGCGCGCTGCTCGAACTTGTAGCCGGGCATCGAGTCCGCACCCTTGACGATGGCCTTGCTCAGGCCGCCGCCCTGGTTCGTGAACTCCAGCTCCTGGGCCGGGGTGGACCACTGGATGCGCTGCTCGGGCCGCTTCACCGGCGCCGCGGGGGCGTCAGCGGGCTGCTCGGGGCTCTTCTCGGCGGCGACGACCGCCTCGCTCGCCTTCACCGCGGCGTCGACCACCTGCGCGACGCCTGCGTCGGCGGCCGCGGGCTTGGGCGGCGGGGAGAAGAACTGCATCCAGAGGAACATCACAGCCGTGGACAGCACGATCGCCAACAAGAGCCGCTTCTGCTGATCCATGGTCGGAAGAATCCTCCTAGAGGGACGGGGACTGCTCGGGTGCTCGAGCCCGGAGGGCCCGCTACGGAACGTGGTCGACGCCGCCCTCGCAGAACGGGTGGCAGCGCGACAGGCGCCGCACCGTCAACCAGCTTCCGCGAAGCGCGCCGTGCCGGCGCAGCGCCTCGACCGCGTACGCTGAGCAGCTCGGGTAAAAGCGGCAGGCCGGCGGCAACAGGGGGCTTATCAGCCGTTGGTAGAGGCGCACGAGCGCGATGAGTAGGTGCTTCATCGGACGCCCTTCTCAACCACCGGCCCAGGCCCGCTTCTTCCTTGAGCCCTTCTCCTGGCCTGCGCGGCGGCGGCCTCGAAGTCGCGACCGAGCGCTTCCAAGCTCGAGTCGGCCGCGCCGGAGCGGGCGATGAGCACCGCGTCGACCGACGGGGGCAGCAGCGCGCGCCGCTTACGGAAGATCTCGCGGAACCACCGCTTGATCCTCGAGCGGACGACCGCGTTGCCTACCTTGCTGCTGACGGTGACCCCGAGGCGCCGGTAGCCCAGGTCGTTGGGCAACACCAGCAGGACCAGGGCGCCGGCGACATAGCGCTGCCCGCGCTCCTGGACCTTCTTGAACTCGCTGCGATGCCGCAGCCGGTGCGAGGCCGGCAGGGTCTGTCCGATAGTCTCGCCCCTGGCCGATGGCCCCCCTCGCGTGCCGTTCACGCTCAGGCGGGCGAGCTACTTCTTGGGCGCGGAAACGACCAGGCGCTTGCGGCCCTTGGCCCGACGCCGCTTGAGGATGGCGCGGCCGGCCGCGGTCGAGTTTCGCTTGCGGAACCCGTGGTTGCGGTTCCTCTTGATCTTGCTTGGCTGATAAGTCGGCTTGCGCTTGGCCACGGTTTGGCTCCTTCGCGGCGGCAGGTGAACCCACTCCCGCTCACTTGCCTCGAGTGGCAGGGGGTGTACGCTTCAGACCCACAGTCGGGGCCGGAAAAGCGACGCAATAGAACAGCGCATCGGCGATTTGTCAAGTAACTTGGCCCCCTTCCGCTTGCCCGGACCTCTGCCCTGACTAAAGTCGAGCATGAAACACTCCCTCGCCGGAGCGTGAAACATCAAGCCCTTCGGGCGGCTGGGAGTTTGTCGTTGAAGCGACAAGAGCTTTGTTGCTAGCTACCCGGCCACTCGCCAAGCTCCGGGGTGGACTTCGTGTTCTCGAATGCGCGCCGCTCGCTCATGCCTTCGCTCGACGACAAGCAGGTCAAGGAAGCCTTTCGCCGCGTGATCGGCGGGACCCGCCTGTCGGCCGAGTACGTCCAGCGCTGGGTCAGCCGAATCCGCTGCGACGGGCTGAGCGCCGAGGGCGAGCTCCAGCTCGCGATTGGCAGCAAGTTCTACCGCGACTTCATCACCGACCACTTCCTCCGCGACATCCTCGCGGGGATGCACGACGAGCTGTCGGTCGAGCTCCCGGTCGACTGGGTCATCGACGAGAGCTTGAAGCCCGAGGCGCCGCTGCCCGACCAGCCCCCGCCCCGCTTCGCGCAGCCGGCGCCGGCGACGGTCGCCCCGGTGACCGCGCCGGGCTCGGCGAGCGGCGCCGACCAGGCCCCCTACTGCCGGCTCGACGAGCGCTACACCTTCGACACCTTCGTCTCCGCGCCCTCCAACCAGCTCGCCTGCGCGGGCGCCATCGCCCTCGCCGAGAAGCCCGGCTCGACCTTCAACCCGCTCTTCATCTACGGGGGAACCGGGCTCGGCAAGACTCACCTTCTGCACGCGATAGGCAACCGGCTGCTGCAGCTCGACCCCTCGCGGCGCATCATCTACCTGTCGAGCGAGCAGTTCCTCAACGAGTACATCCTCTTCGTGCGCGAGAACCGCATGCCGGAGTTCCGGCGCAAGTATCGCGACGAGTGCGACTGCCTGCTCATCGACGACATCCAGTTCCTCAGCTCGAAGGAGAGCACGCAGGAGGAGTTCTTCCACACCTTCAACGCGCTCTACTCGCTGGGCAAGCCGGTCGCCATCACCTCGGACACCATCCCCGCCGAGATCCCGGGCATCGCCGACCGCCTGCGCACCCGGTTCGCCTCGGGCCTGACGGCCGACATCCAGGAGCCGGACTACGAGACGCGCGTTGCCATCCTGAAGAAGAAGGCCGAGGGCCTTGGCCTCTCGCTGCCCGACCCGGTCGCCCACTACATCGCCAGCGTCGTGCAGAAGAACGTGCGCGAGCTGCAGATGGCGCTCAACCGCGTCTTCGCCCACCACTCGCTCACCGGCCAGCCGCTCACCGTGGACCTGGCGGCCCACATCCTCAAGAACGTGCTGCCCGCCTCCCGGCCTCTCGAGATCGAAGAGGTCCAGAAGGAGGTCGCGAAGTACTACAACATCTCGCTCGAGGATTTGCGCGGGCCGCGCCGGCAGAAGCAGCTCGTGCGCGCCCGCCACGTCGCGGTCTTTCTATGCAGGAAGCTGACCGGAAACTCGTTCCCGGAGATCGGGGCGCGCTTCAAGCGCGACCATTCGACCGTCATCTCTTCCTGCGAGAAGGTCGAGAAGGAGATGGGCTCGGACCTTCAGCTCAAGAAGGAAATCGACGAGTTCGTCAGCCGGCTGGCCCGCTAAAGCCGCAACCGGGCTCAAGGCCAGGGCGCGGCTCCCAGTCCTCCGCTCGAGCGGACGATCCCGCGATAGCGCGGCGAAAGCCCCCTCCGCGCGCGAATGCTGAGGGTGCGGCCGGCCGGCCGGGCCCACTCAAAGCGCTCGCCCGAGGGCGCACCCGAGCTCGATGCCGCGCCCCCCTCCCCGGTGACGAGCGAGTCGCAGAGGCCGCGCAGGCGCCCGTTGACCCACTCCTTCGCCGATTCCTTCGCCCCTCCTTTCGCCGCCGCGGACCTTCGAGCGCGCGAGCGCTTGGAAGTCAGGTTGTGGACAACTACTGGGAAAACCGTTGGCTACCTTGTGTATCCGCGCCGGAGTATCTGTTGACCAGCCTGACACTCGACTCGTACACAGCAAGAGACCGCTTCTTGCCCAACGGGCTGGGGACGGGGATGGCGACTGATTCTGCACTCTTCAGTGCGTTGTCCACATCTCCACAGGCCCTACCGACTGCTTCTGATTCCTGATAAGAACATCCTTCCCTCTTCCTTCCGCAGGGGAGCGACTCCATGGAATTTCGCATTGCCGCTGAGGAACTGACCAAGGCCCTTCACCGGGCCCAGGGCATCGCCGAGCGCAAGACCACCATCCCCATCCTCGCCAACGTCCTCATCCAGGCGAAGAAGACGGGCGTCAGCCTCACCGCTTTCGATCTCGACATCGGCCTGGTGAGCGAGCATCCGGCCGAGGTGATGCGCGAGGGGGCGATCACCCTTTCGTCCAAGCACCTCTTCGACATCGTCAGAGCGCTGCCGGAGTCGCAGGTCACCGTCCAACTCACTGGCAGCACGGCCGTCAGCATCTCCTGCGGCAATGCCCACTTCAGGCTGCTCGGGATGCCGGCCGATGAGTACCCGGCGCTTCCGAAGGAGGAGAAGGCGAACCTGACGCGGATCGACGGGCGGGTGCTGCTCGAGATGATCGAGAAGACGAGCTTCGCCATCTCCACCGACGAGACGCGCTACATCCTCAACGGTCTCTACTTCGAGAGCCCCGAGCCCGGCTCGGTCCGAGTGGTGGCGACCGACGGCCATCGGCTCTCGCTGGTCGCCCGCTCGATGGAAGGCAGTGAGCTGAAGCTCAAGCGCGGCGTCATCATCCCGCGCAAGGGCCTGCTCGAGCTGCGCCGGCTGATCGAGGAGGCGCCTGACGCCGAGTGCTTCCTGGGCTTCACCGACACCTCGGCCATCTTCAAGAAGAGCGGCCTGTCGATGATCATGCGCCTCATCGACGGCCACTTCCCCGACTACCAAGAGGTCATCCCGCCGGAGAACAAGGGGGCCCTCAAGCTGCCGCGCCAGCGCCTGCTGGCCACCTTGAAGCGAATCAGCCTGCTCTCCGAGGCGAAGTCGAACGCCATCAAGATCGAGCTCACCGAGAACCAGCTCCGCGTCTCGAGCCAGAACCCGGATCTGGGCGAAGCGCACGAGGACCTGCCGATCGAGTTCAGCGGCGCCAAGGTCGAGGTGGGCTTCAACGCCCGCTACCTCGTCGACGTACTCAACGTCATCGGCGAGGACGACATCAGCTTCGAGGTCGTCGACGACCAGAGCCCCGGCGTGGTTCGACCGGCGGTCGATCGCAGCTACACCGCGGTGATCATGCCGATGCGCATCTGAGCAACGGCGCGCAGCAGAAGGCTGTCAGGGTTGGGGCGCAGGGGGCTGCGCCCCTTTTTCTTGCGTGAGCGTAGGCGCCGGCTCGAGGTTGACGTCGGTGAGCACCACGGGCGGGCGCTCGAGCGTGTGGTGCAGCGTGCAGTGCCTCGCCGCCCGCTGCGCCGCGGCCAGGCGCGACTCGGGCAGCTGCGGCCAGTAGACCTGCATGTCGATGCGCCCGATGCGGAAGGGCGGCTCGACGTACTCCCACCTCACGCGAATGGCGAGCGAGTCGGTGGGAGCGTCGATCTGCTCGGCGTAGGCGACGAGGACCGAGGCGGTACAGAGCGCAAGCGAGTGGGCGAACCTCTGCATCGCCGAGTAGTGCGCGTGCACGCCGGGCGCGACCTCAACCTCGAAGCCGGGAGAGTCGAGCTCGAAGACCGTCAAGTCCGCCTCGCCGTTCAAGAGGATCCTCATGCCTCGACGATGCGGGCGGGCGCGGCTTCGGGCAACGGACGCCCCCGACGTCGAAGCGGGCGCTGCCGCCCGGCGAGGGCTCGGTGGCACGAGGCCCGAGACGCCTTCCTCAACTATTCGGAAGCTTTGCAGAGGCCGTCTCCCAGCGGCTGCGCGCACGCCGGGCCGCCTGGCGGTAGACCTCGAGATAGCGCTCGGCTGACTGGCGCCAACTGAAGTCCTGGCTCATGCCGTTGCGCATCAGGCGCTTCCAGAGCTCCCGGTCCTGGTGGCAGAGGGCGGCCCAGCGCACCGTGTCGCGCAGGGCGCTCGGCTCGGCCGCGTCGAACGAGAACCCGGTGGCGATGCCCGCGTTGGATCCGTCGTAGCCGATCACCGTGTCGGCCAGGCCTCCGACGCGGCGGACGATGGGCGAGGTGCCGTAGGCGAGCGAGTAGAGCTGGTTGAGGCCGCACGGCTCGAACAGCGAGGGCATCAAGAAGGCGTCCGCGCCGGCCTCGATGAGGTGAGCGAGGGGATCATCGAAGCCGATGTACGCCCAGAACTGCCCCCTCGCGCTCTGCGCGTACGAGCGAAACCGCTCCTCGATGTGCGCGTCTCCGGAGCCGAGCAGCACGAAGCGGATGCCGTCGGCGAGCAGCTCGTCGAGCACCGGCAGCAGCAGCTCGTAGCCCTTCTGAACCGTGAGCCGGCCAATCATCCCTACGACCAGGCCCGGTCGATCGGGGTCCATGCCCGCCAGGGTGAGCAGCGTCCGCCGATTCTCGAGCTTGCCGTCGAGGTTGTCGGCCGAATAGCGGTGTGGGATGCGGGGGTCGGTGGCCGGGTTCCATACCTCGGTGTCGATGCCGTTGACGATGCCGACCAGCTCGCCGGCGCGGTGGCGCAGGATGGGACCGAGGCCGAAGCCGCCCTCGGGCGTGGTGATCTCCCAGGCGAAGGTCGGCGAGACCGTGGTCACCTCGGTCGCGGTCAGCAGGCCGGCCTTGAGCAGGTTGATCGCGCCGTTCCACATCAGCGCCGGCAGCCGAATCGCCGGCAGGCCTAGGTAGGCGAAGTCCTCCGGTCCGAAGACGCCCTGGTAGGCGAGGTTGTGGATGGTCAGCACCGTCACCGTGTCCGTAAAGCTCGGATAGCGCCTGCGGTCCCAGGCGAGCGCCATCGGCGCGAGCGCAGTGTGCCAGTCGTGGACGTGCAGCACGTCGGGAACCTTGCCGAGCCGCTGCATCCCGTCGAGCGCTCCTCGCACCAGGCAGGCGAACCGCACCAGGCCGTCGTCGCGGCCGTCGGGCGCCAGGCCGTAGATGTGCGTGCGGTTGAAGAAGCGGTCCGCCTCGACGAAGTGCACCGGCACCTCGCTCCCCGGCAGCGCGGCCCGCCACAGCGTCACCGTCTCGCGCAGCGGGCCGAGCCCGACCTCGAACGGCTCGCTCACGCGCTCGGGAGCGACGCCGCGGCGCCGCAGCTCTTCGCGCGCCTGCCGGTAGAACGGCATCCAGACGCACACCTCGTGGCCGAGCCGCGCCTGCGCGAGCGGCAGGCTCCCCACCACGTCGCCAAGGCCACCGGCCTTGGCATACGGGGACGCCTCGGCAGTTAGGTGCGCGATCCTCATGCGGATGGGCCAGCGTTTCGTGCGGCTCCTTGTCCGTCAAGTTGCGAATCCCCTCTCCTGGGGGGCAGATAGGCAGTTGGGGGAACGCGGGCACCCGTCCGTATGCGGGCGGTTGCCGCGCCTTGCGCCGGGTCGGGACGGGCAATCGACCAGATCGAGGAGCGGAGAGAGACCTCTCGTTCGGGGACTTGTGACGTAGGCCAGAGGCGGGTCACCCCCCGATCGGGAGTCAGATTTGTTTGGGAAGAGGGCGGTCCTCGCGCGCCCGGGACTTGCTGCGCCGGCGGTCGGGGTTCTGCTGCCCTTCGCCGCGAGCGCAGGCCTGTAGGCGGACGTCCCGACCCGTCGTCGTCGTTCTGGAAGCGCCGAACGCCGGCTCGGCCGACCCCGCGGCCTCCCGGAACGCACGGCAGACATCGCCTCGGCGCAGGCGAGCGAGCTCGGCGCTCGACTTTCACCTGGCCGGAGTGAGATCGCGACCTTCGGAAAGGCGAGCCTCGGAAAACGGCGCCGCTGGAAGCCGACCGCTATTTGCGGTTGGGCTCCTCCGACTCGCTTGGAGCGGGCGAGGGCGGCTTCTGCCTAGCAGGGCCTCCGTGCGTGCCGAGCTGGTCGATGCTTCGCCTCTGCGGGAAGACCCTGTCGGAGTGTGCCTCGCGCGACTCGGCCTGCTCCTCGCCCGAAGCTGTGCGGCCCTTGTTCGGCTTCTCCTCTTTGGCCATCTCTTGCCCCCTCGATCGCGAAGCTAGCCACCAGCCAGCCGGTCGAGGAGCACCGAGGCCGTTGGTCGCGTCGCGACCCGAAGCCGCGAGCTTTCGGCCGCCGGCGCGCCTGGCCATGTCCTCAGGAAGACCCAGCGGGCGAGCACAATCACGACCTCAACTCTCGACCCCCAACCCTCGACTGTCGGAAGAGACATCGCCCCCGGTAAGCCAAGTGCCCGGCGCGCCTGAAAGAAGGCCCTGTGCCAGGCATCGCGATGCGCACCGCGCGCATATTCGCATTCTGGGAGGCGACCACGACCGCGGAGGCCCCAGTCTCCGAGCAGTAGCAGGCAGTATTCGCTGAGCCCACGTCGGCTTTCGGCGGCCGCCGCGCTCGCCCCTGCCGCGTGGGTTCTTCGATTTGCAGGGTTCGTGAGGCGAGAGGCTCCGAGCAGGCTGCCCGGGGCTCGAAGACGCCACCCTGCCCCGACGAATCGAGGCCGAGCACTCCCAAGTCGCCTCTTCCGGTGGCCAGTCGCCTCCTGGGACTCTGAAGAGGCCTCTGGCATCCGCCAATCGTGTTCTGGGAGTCAGAGAACGGCTCTGGCGCGCGCCAATCGTGTTCTGGGCGACAGAGAACGGCTTTGGCGCTCGCCAATCGTGTTCTGGGCGACAGAGAACGGCTCTGGCGCCCGCCAATCGTGTTCTGGGCGACCGAGAACGGCTCTTGCGCTCGCCAATCGCGTTCTGGGAGCCGGAGAACGGCTCTGGCGCTCGCCAATCGTGTTCTGGGCGACCGAGAACGGCTCTTGCGCCCGCCAATCGCGTTCTGGGAGCCGGAGAACGGCTTTGGCGCCCGCCAATCGTGTTCTGGGCGACCGAGAACGGCTTTGGCGCCCGCCAATCGCGTTCTGGGAGTCGAAGAACGGCTCTTGCGCCCGCCAATCGCGTTCTGGGAGCCTGAGAAGGGCTCTGGCGCTGGGAGATCGCGTTCTCTGCGACGAGCTGGCGGTCGGCGACTTCGACCAGGATGGCAATTCCGACATCGTCAGCGCCGTTTCGAGGGGCATCCAGCTACTGCCGGGCCGAGGCGACGGCAGCTTCGACCCGCCGATCGTCTCGGGCTCAGACACGGCGCTCACGTGCCGGGCTCCAAGAGCGACGCACTTTGACAGTGGCTCGAGCCTCGACCTGGTGTGCGCTAAGAACATCGACCAGATTGTCGCCTGGCTGGGCCTGCGAAGCCCGGGCTACGCTCGTCGAACGCCCGGTGGGAAGCTCAGCTTTGCGCCGAGGCCTGCACCGAGCGCATCGCCTCGCGGCGCTTGGCCTCCTTCTCGACCGCCTTCCACATGTTGAGCACGCCCTTGCGGTCGGCCTTTTTGGCGACGAACCCGGGGATCTTCGAGCCCGGATCGACGACGAAGGTGTAGGTGGCGATGCTGGCGCCGCCGGGCTGCGGCTTCACGTGCCAGCTTCCGGAGTTGTGGTCGATGCGCACGACCTTCTTGAAGGTCTTGAGCTTGCCCGGCACCGCCTCCCAACGGTTGCGGAACTCGCCGGAGCCGTCGGCGCCAACGCTCTTTTCGAGCTTCACGTCGAGCACGTAGTCGCGGGGCGCGACGAAGGGCGGATAGATGCGCGTGTAGGCGAGGTGGCTACCGTCCGGCTTCGCCTCAAAGGCCTTGGAGATCTTCACGTAGGGCATGAACGACGCGAAGCTCGCCGAGTCCATCAGCGTCGCCTGCACGTCCTTGACCGGCGCGTCGATGCGGCCCTGAGCCCAGACCTCCTTGAGGCCTCCCGGCAGGTCCCGCGACTTGATCGTGACCGGCCCGCTCTCGACGGTCTTCCAGTCGCGTTCGGCGGCGAAGGACCTCACGGCGCTCAGGACGAAGGCGGCGGCAAGCAGGAGGTAGAGGATCTTTCGCATGGATCTCCGGGACACGGCGGACAGCGCAAAGCGCGCGTCGCCTGGCGGTTCGCTCTCACCGGCGCTCGAGCCTGCAACCGCGCAACGACGGCGCGTGCAGGCTGGTCTCCGGCAGGCCCATGGAACCGTCGTAGTGCCCGGGAAATTCGTTGAGAGTTTTGAGTTGTGAGCCCTGAGTTGGGAGTGGGTGGCGGCGCTTCGGCTGCGGGCATTCTTGCCGCAGCGCCCAGGCTGGCCCTCGGAGACTCACAGCTCTTTCTCGGTGCTCGTCCCGCGGGCCTTTCGACCCGCGGGACGGCCCCTCTGGTGCCTACTGAGCGTCCACTTTGCGAGCGAGCCGGCTCTGGCCGGCGGCGCCGAGGAGGTCGACCTTCACGGCGCTACCGGCCATCGACGCGACCTCGGGGTTGTTCGGGCGCGACACGCTGGCGCCCAGGCCTTTGGCGCTGCCGGCGAAGTGGGCCTTGGCCGCCAGGTTTTGCATCGCCTTGGCCACCGCCGCCTTCTCGAGCTTGGCGTACGGATTGGGCGCCGGCACCGCGCGGCCGACGACCCCGCTCGTGCGCATCGCTCGCTCGGAGCGCAGGCCCTTTGCGCCGCCGGCGAAGCGGGCCTTGGCCGCCAGGTTTTGCATCGCCTTTCCGACCGCGGCCTTTTCGAGCTTCGCGTACGGGTTCGGCGCGGGCCGCGCGCGGCTGGACGGGGAGCTGGTCCGGACGGCTCGCTCGGAGCGCAGGCCCTTGGCGCTGCCGGCGAAGTGGGCCTTTGCTGCCAGGTTGCGCATCGCCTTCCCGACCGCGGCCTTCTCGAGCTTGGCGTAGGGATTGGGAGCGGGCATCGCCGAGCGGCCGAAGCCGCGCGCGGCCGGTCGGGCCATCCGCGCGTTGTCGAACCCGCTCGGGCGCCCGACCTGGTCGGGGCGCGCCAGCTTCTCGCGCACGCGCGCGGCCACCGCGCTGTCCATCCTGGGCGTGGGCATCGAGCGGCGGCGGTGGATGTCGCCGCCGAAGCGCATCTCGCTGCGCTCGGCGGGCCGGTAGTGGTTGGGCGGTCGAGCATCGACGAGGCCCGGCGCCAACAGGGAAACGGCAAGAGCGATCAGCAGGTGACGCATGCTTCCTCCCGTGCTTGAGGTAAGGTCCACGTCGTCTGGATGTTCAACTTGCGGGCCAACCTTAAATCCTAGTGATTTTGCCGTGTTGCGCCTCTTTGCCGCCGACGCGCGCTTGAGAGCCGACTATCGACCGACAACTTGCTAACGGCTCTGCCTCTCGAGCGCGCGGTCGGTTCCAGGCGGCAGTCGGCCGCCGCCGGTCAGGCCTATCGCCCTCCGCCGTGCTCGCTTCCGCCTGCCTGCGTGGCCGCTTCCCGGAGATTGCGGGCGTGCCGCGAGGGCAAGCTGTGGGTGTCGCGCCGCCAATTCGCGACGCCGCGCCCAGGCCCGGCCGGCAGCCCGCGCGGGCCTCCGGGCGTCGAGCGCGGGCCGAGGCCCAACGGGCGCAATTCGTGCTGTGCGGCAAGGTGTTCACTTTGGCACAGCGTGCTAGTCTGCGCGCCGCGGTGGCGGGAGGTCCAGCCGCGCGGGTCAGGGCCCGAGGTGGCGCCGATGAAGTTCCCAGGCAGGCGAAAGAGCAAGCACTACTTTCCCATCACGGAGCGAGGGCGCGTCTCGTTCCAGGACGCGGGGGCCGAGGCGACGGTCTATGTCGTGGGAATCGACCAGCTCCTCGTCGACATCGAGGCGCGGGTCGATGCCCCGATGCTCGAGGCGCTCGGGATCCCGAAGGGCCAGTCGGTCTTGCTCGACGACGACACGCTCGAGCGCGCCTACCAGGAGCTCAAGCGCGAGGGCCGGGTGGTCGGCGAGTTCGCGGGCGGCTCGGTAGGCAACACCCTTCACAACTATTCGGTGCTGGCCGACGACCACTCGTACCTGCTCGGTACAATCACCAAGCAGATCACTGTCGGCGATTACGCCTTCCACTACGTGCGCAACACCAGCTCGCGCGTCGACCTGAGCTACCTGCACCCGGTCGCGGGGCCGATGGGCCGCGCGATGTGCCTGATCACGCCGGACGGCGAGCGCAGCTTCGGGGTCGCCCGCGGCATCATGGACGAGTTCCCCGAGTCATCGGTCTCCGAGGAGCTGATCTCCGAATCCGCGGCCCTGCTGCTGACCGCCTACCTGCTGCGCGACGAGAAGGCGCCTATTTTCAAAGCGGCGATGAGGGCCATCGAGTACGCGAACCGCTACTCGGTCCCCGTCATCCTCTCGCTGGGGACGGCCTCGCTCGTGCGCGAGAAGCGCGACTTTCTCATCGAGCTCTTCCGCTCGTGCTCGGTGGGAATGATGGCCGGCAACTTCGAAGAGGTGCGCACGCTGACGGCCGAGGACGATCCCTTCCTCGCCGGCGAGGCCGCGCTCGAGCTCACCGATATCGTGCTGCTCACGCGCGACCACAACGGGCTCTACCTGTGCGCCTGGGTCGACGAGGAGCTCAAGCGCGAGACGAAAGACCCCATCCTCTCCAAGGCGATCGCCGAGTACAACCGCTTCGAGTACAGCCGGGCGATGCCGAAGAGAGAGTGCGCCAATCCCCGCAAGATCTACTCGCACATCAACCCGTATCTGGGCGGGCCGAGCATCATCCGCAACACCAACGGCGCTGGCGACGCGGCCCTGGCCGCGGTGCTGCACGACATCGCCGCGAACCTCCATCACCGGCGCGTCGCGCCGAGCTCGCCGAAGCATCGGGCGCGCTTCATCACCTATTCGTCCATCCACCAGGTCTGCAAGTACGCCAACCGCGTCAGCTACGAGGTGCTGCGCCGCAACTCGCCGCGGCTCAGCCACGGGCTGCCCGAGCGCGAGGACAGCCTGGAGGAGTCGTATTGGGCGGCGTGAGGCTAGTTGTTAGTTATGAGTTTTGAGTGGGTCGAGCTTGGCTGCAAGCGCGGCTCGACCTCGGGCTCATGACTCGCGACTCGTGAGTCGGATTCTCGGCCGGGCGGCCGGGGTTCTCTTGCTGGCCGTGGCTGCGCGCGTCAGCGGCTCGCGGCGCGCAGGAAGGGGAGGGCCGAGGGGAAACCGCGGCCATTCGGCACATAGCGCGGTCGAACGACCTGTGATGCCCGCGAGTCCGGGCGGGCGCTGTGTCGTCGCGCGTCGACAGCCTACCGCGCTACTTCGCGGCGGCCGGTCGGGCCGTCTGCGTCGTGAGCTTGGCCCTGACGGCCTTTTCGACCCGAGGGATGGCGTCCTTGACGAGCTCCTCGAAAAGCTCGGGCAGGGGGAAGTGGCTCTCGAAGTGCTTCGGATTCCTCTCGTCCGGCATCAGGATGCCGGGCAGGCGCGTGAGCGTCTCCCACTCGACGACAAGGCGCTTTGTCCTGATCGGCGCTTCGAGTACCGGCTCGCGAAGCTGGCTCGCGGCCGATCCCAGGATCGAAAGGTGCCAGCAGAGCGCGTCGAAGCTCGGGTTGCCGTGCCCGAAGCTCTTGCCGAGCTTTGCGGCGTACTTGGCGATGTGCTCGCAGCACCACTGGATGCGTGCGAGCAGTCGTTGTTCGTCCGTTTCGAGCATGTCCTTGTTCCTGTGTGCCCTCCCCGAGCGCGCTTAGGCGGGCGGCCCGTCTCTAGTATGCCTGCACGGCCGCGGCTACTTCGAGAGCGAGCTCGGCCATGGGCATCAGCGACCGCTCGCGGTCGTCCGGATCCATGATAGCCGTCCCGCCGACCACGTCGGAGACGGTGAGGATCGACAGCGCGGCGACCCCGTGCCGCGCGGCGACGGTGTAGAGGGCGTTCGTCTCCATTTCGACGGCGAGCACGCCGTGGTCGGCCCACACGCGCGCCGACTCGGCGGGCGCGTAGAAGTCGTCCGAGGTGAGGACCGGGCCCACGCGCACTTCGAGCCCGCGGGCCTGGGCCTTGTCCCACGTCAGGCGCAGCAGCCCGAAGTCGGCCGCGGGCGCAAAGTCCGCGCCGCCGAAGGTGCGCCGGTTCATCCCCGAGTCGGTCGAGGCGGCCGTCGCCAGGACGAGATCGCCGACCTTCAGCTCCGGGCGCAGCGCTCCGCAGGTGCCGATGCGCAGCAGGAACCGCGCGCCGTAGTCGACGACGAGCTCGGTCGCGTAGATCGCCATGGACGGATTGCCCATGCCGGTCGACTGGATGGAGACCTGCTTGCCGCCATAGGTCCCGGTGAACCCGTAGGCCGCGCGGCGCTCATTGACGCACTTTGCGCCCTGCAGCAGCGCGTCGGCGATACGCCGGGCGCGTTTGGGATCGCCCGGCAGCAGGAGCGCCGGCGCGTAGCTGCCCGGTGCGGCATCGAGGTGAAGGCTCATCGGTTCGTACTCCGTGGGCGGCGTCTCCGGCCGGTCGGATCGAGGGCGCGAACGGCAGCCCGGCTGTATACCGATCAGTCCCCCGGCGGCAAGCCGGGAGGCCCACGAGCGGCCCAGGCGTGGCAGAATCCGCCGCCGCAACCGCCAGACCACAGCGAGCTCGACAGACCATGGCAGACGTCCTCTTCGTTCCCGTCTCCGAGAAGTCCACCGCCGCAGAGAGACAGCAGGCGCTCGAAAAGCTGCTCGCCGCGTTCGACCTGTCGCGCGTCGTCGAAGAGGGCGACAAGACCGCCGTCAAGACGCACTTTGGCGAGCACACCAACACGACGCACGTCTCGCCGGCGCTCATCGGCGCGGTCGTGCGCCGGGTGAAGCAGGCCAAGGGCCTGCCGTTCCTGACCGAGACCTCGACGCTCTACAAAGGCCGGCGCTCGAACGCCATCGTCCACCTCGAGCTCGCGCACGACCACGGCTTCACCTGGGAGGCCGTCGGCTGCCCGGTAGTGATGGCCGACGGGCTGCTCGGCGACTCGGAGATCGAGGTCGAGATCCGCGGCGAGGTCTACGAGAAGGTCAACATCGCCCGCGACATCGTGCTCGCCGACGCGCTGGTGGTCGTCTCGCACCCAACCGGCCACATGGTCACCGCCGCGGGCGCCTGCCTGAAGAACCTCGGGATGGGCTGCGCGAGCCGCAAAGGCAAGCGGGCGCAGCACTGCTCGCTCAAGCCGACGGTGATCGCCAAGCGCTGCCGGATCTGCAAGGTCTGCATGCGCTGGTGCCCGCAGGAGGCCATCGCCGAAGTGGAGGGCCGCATCCTCATCGACCACGCGGCCTGCATCGGCTGCGGAGAGTGTCTGGCCGTCTGCCGCCACGACGCCATCTCCATCGACTGGCGCACCGACTCCGAGGTCGTACAGAAGCGGCTCGTCGAGCACGCGCTCGGCGCGGTCGTCGGCAAGCGCGGCAAGTGCCTGTTCGTCAACGCGCTCATCGACATGACCTCCGAGTGCGACTGCATGGAGAAGAACCAGTCGCCGGTGATGGCTGACGTCGGCTTCGTGCTGTCGACCGATCCGGTGGCTATCGACCAGGCGACGCTCGACCTCACCGCGCGAAGAGCGGGCAAGACGCTCGCCGAGCTGTCGTACCCGGCGCTCGACGCCAACGTGCAGCTCGCCCACGCAGAGAAGGTCGGGCTCGGCGAGCGCGGCTACCGGCTGGGGACGGTCGACTGAGGGCCGACAGGGGCGCACGCATGGCAATGCGCCCAACGCCGATTCGCTAGCAGCTCGCGAAACCCCTCGAATCGATCGTATTCCTGCCTGATTCCTCGGCGGGTGCACTGCCGCGCGCCCTTGCCGACGGATGGAAGGCGGCCGTGCCGCGGGCGGTGGCGCGGGGCCGCCCCGCGGGGCCTTTTCCCGACTTGCGCTAAGCTCATCTCTGTCGACCAGCAGAAACACGTGAGCGGGCAGCAGCGGCCCGCACCGGGAGCGACGATGCGAACCACGAACGTGTTGCGGATGGGCCGAGTGGAAGCCAGCATTCCCTGCAAGGTCGTCTCGACCGAGTCGAGCTCCAACGCGCGGATTACCAGCTTCGCGGTCGATCTGCTCGCTCTCGTGCTGCAGCCCGGCGTGGTGCGCGAGGGAGACCCGGTCAAAGTGCGCGTGGAGATGGGCGGCGAGGCCTTCGAGATCGACGGCATGGTCGCGAGCCTTGGGCAGGCTGCCGAGGGCCTTGAGCGCTGCAAGGTGCGTGTCGCCGATAGGTCGACCCGGCAGCGCAGCGTCGCCCTCGAGCTGCTCGAGCGCGTCCTGCAGAGCCCGGCGCCCGGGCGCCGGCGCTGCCCGCGCGTCGAGAAGCGCGTCGGCGTCACCTGCGTAGCCCACGAGCAGTTCGACGCGAGCATGGTCAACATCTCGCGCGAAGGGCTGGCCATTGAGGGCAGGCTGCCCATCAAGCAGGGCGACGTCATCGAGGTGCGCATCGCGCCGCTGTCGTTCCCGCACAAGCTCGTGCTGTCGGGCACCGTGGTCTACGTGCGCAGGCTCTCGGACACCGAGTCGCGCGCCGGCGTGCGACTCGAGGGCCTCTACGAGCGACAGCTCAAGGTGCTCGACGCCTACATCCGCATGCTGATGCGCGGCAAGTAGGCTCGGGGCGCGGCGCGCAGGCTCAATCGCGCTTCGTTTGATCCGGCGGCCCTCCCAACTCTTGCTTTGGCAGCCGCTCGTCCCTGCCTCGACGCGGCACGCCCCCGCCGCTCCGAGTCGGCGCAGAGGAAGCGGGTCGGTTGCAACCATGCGCTCCGCGCCCGGCCATCCAGGACGCCGAGACGCGGCCCTTCCTTCTCGTCGCAATTTTCCGCCGGCGTCACCGCCGCCTGATCCTCTATAAGCAGGTGCAACGGACAGGTTGGCCCGGTGGGAGGCCGAGCGATGGCAGTGAGGAGCAGCAGGAAGGCGGTGGGAACCGAGGTAGCGTTTGCGATCAACCCGTTGGTCAAGAAGTGGCTGGCGGGCCTAGACGTCGACGACAGCGACGACGCGCCGGACTTGGACGCCTGGCGCGACCGGCTCAAGGAGGCGGGCCGCTTAATAAAGGTAGGTCCGGTCGAGGTCGATCGCGCCGTGCTCGAGCAGCGCTTCGCGTGCGTGCCCGAGCGGTGCTCGCCGTCGGAGAAGCGCGGCAAGTCGAGGTGCTGCTGCGCCGACCTCGAGGTCGAGCTCACCCGACTCGAAGGGCGGCAGCTCGACAGCTTCAAAGAGCCGCTCAACGGCTACATGGCGGTCGAGGAGCCGCGGCTGGAAGTTGCTCCCGGGGGCAAGGGCAGGTTCTGGCGGGAAGAGGACCGCGCAGTGCTCTGCCGGCCTGACGGGCGGTGCGTCTTCTCCCTGCGCGACGACGCGGGGCGTATCCGCTGCCACCTGCACGCCTTCGCGCGCAAGCAGGGCGTGCAGCTCAGCGAGGTCCAGCCGCTCACTTGCCGGGTCTTCCCTCTGCTGCTCATCGTCCTCGGTCGCGGGAAGCTGGTCCTCTCGGTGCTTGCCAAGCACTCCTTCCGCGAGGTGGGCAGCCTCCACCCGCGCCGATTCCCGTGCCTTAGCGACCCGACGCTGCCGCCCATCTACGAGTCGCTGAGCGCCGATCTCGACTGGATGTTCGGGCAGGGTTTCGCCGGCGAGCTCGCGCGGCTGGCGGCAGAGTAGCCGACAGCGTGTCTGCGCCGTAGCGGCGTGAGCGAGCATCGCCGGATTGGCTCTGCCTGGCCGCGCTTTCGGCCGGGTCGGGACTCATCGCCGGCATTTGAAACGCGAAAGCCAAAGAAGTGCCCGGTCGCCTGAATGGCACCGGGCACGAAGGCTTTGGGCGCCTTGCAGCTCTCGCGAGGCGCGAAGGTCACTTAGATGCAGTCGACGTAGCGGTCAGGGACGCAGGAGCTGAGGAGCTCGTCGCACTGGTCGAAGCCCGGGCAGTCGCCGCTGCTCTCGCAGGTGTTGGCGCAGAACTTGTGGTCACAGACCGTGATGCAGAAGACCTCCGAGGTGTCGACCGACCCGGTCCAGCCTTCGCAGTCGTAGTGATGCGAGCACGCTTCGCCGTACCCCGCCTTCTCGCCGCTGGTTCCTCCGTCCTCGCCTCCCGAAGCGCCCTTTCCCACGAAGCAGAAGCTGCCTTCGTAGCTTCCGAGGCCGAGACTTTCACAAGCGAGCTCGCAGCCGCTCGAGGCCGAGTTGCAGCTCTTGTTGCTGCAGCCCCCGGCCTCGACCTTGCCGTTGGCGCACTGGCATTCGACGGTGCAGTCCTCCGACGCCTCGCAGGAGCGGCCTTCGGGATCTGTCTTGTCGCACTGCTTGGTTCCCGCATCGGAACGCTGTTCGTTACCGGCGTCGACGCTCCCCTCGTCGTTGTCCGAACCGCAGCTCGCGAACGCGATGAGCGATGCGCAAGCAATCAAAGAAATGAGGCAAACGCAGCGGTTGCTTCCCATGTCTTTCCTCTTCGGCTTCTGTTGAGCCGCATGCGACCTCGGCCCTGGACGCGAGCGCTAGACACAGGTGTTCGGAGTTGGTTAAGCGCCGTACAGGCGGCCTTCGTCTCTTTCGAGCTCGTCGGTAGACCGCGGGCAAGCCGGTTCTCTCTGTGCTCGCGAAGCACTCCTTCCGCGAGGTGGGCAGCCTCCACCCGCGCCGATTCCCGTGCCCTAGCGACCCTGCCGCCTATCGCCGAGTCACTGCACGCCGATCTCGACTGCATGATCGGGCATGGTTTCGCCGACGAGCTCGAGCGGCTCGCCGCCGGGTAGCGCCGTCTCAGATTTCTGTGGGTCCTGCGGCGGGCGCACGCGGGGGAAGGCCTTGTTTCAGCGGTTGCTCGCTTCCTGCTCTAATTGCGAGCGGCTGGCTTGTCTCTTGCTGTCAGAACGTCGAGCCCGAGATTTCTGGAGGAACCATGAACCTGTGTATCGTTCCCCATGCCGCCATTGTCGCCGTCTTCGCGCTGGGGGCTTGCGCACCAAGCGCCAGCCACAAGGAGCCAAATACCAACCCGCCGCCGGAGCTCGAGACGGCCCGCTCGGAGCTGCCGCGCGCGACGACACCGGCGCCCGAAGCCGACGTGCTCGAGGTTGTGCGCGGCAACAACGGATTCGGCGCCGATCTGCTCGCGCGGCTGCGCAAGCCGGGCGAGAACCTGCTCATCTCGCCGGTGAGCATCCAGATCGCCATGGCGATGACCTACGCGGGCGCGCGCGGGCAGACCGAGACCGAAATCGCGCAGGCGCTGCGCTTCACGTTGCCGCAGAGCGAGCTTCACCCGGCGTTCGGCACGCTCGACCTCGCGCTGCGCAGCCGCGGCGAAGGCGCCCAGGGCAAGGATGGGCAGCCGTTCCGGCTGCGCATCTCGAACGCGGCCTGGGCCCAGCGCGGCTATCCCTTCGTGCCCGAGTACCTCGACGTCCTCGCGCAGAGCTACGGCGCCGGGGTCAATCTGCTCGACTTCATCGCGGCGCCCGAGCCGTCGCGCCAGATCATCAACGAGTGGGTCGCCTACGAGACCGAGGACCGGATACCCGAGCTGCTCGCCGAGGGCAGCATCACCCCGGACACCAGGCTGGTGCTCACCAACGCCGTCTACTTCAACGCCGCTTGGGAGAAGCAGTTCGACGAGGCGATGACGCGGCCGGGTACCTTCCACCTCGCCGACGGCACGCCGGTACAGGTGCCGACGATGGCGCAGAGCGAGTGGTTCAAGTACGCCGAAGGCGCCGACTACCAGGCCATCGAGCTGCCGTACGACGGCGGCGAGCTCTCGATGCTGGTCATCCTCCCGGCCGCCGGGCAGCTCTCCTCGTTCGAACAGTCGTTCGACGAGGCGAAGCTCTCCTCCATCGTCAGCGCGCTCTCCGACCGTGAGGTCGAGCTGCGGCTGCCCAAGTTCGAGTTCGAGTGCAAGTCGAGCCTCAAGGACGCGCTGGTGGCGATGGGCATGCCGAACCCGTTCACGCCCGCCGCCACCTTCACGGGAATCAGCCCGACCGGCACCCTAGCCATCGCCGACGTGGTCCACCAGACCTTCATCGCGGTGGACGAGTCTGGCACCGAGGCCGCCGCGGCGACCGCGGTGATCATCGGCGACACCTCGGTCCCGATAACCATACCGATGGTCGTCGATCGCCCGTTCCTCTTCGCGATCCGCGACGTGGCGACCGGCACCGTGGTCTTCCTAGGCGAGGTCCTCGACCCGAGATAACCGGTCGAACGCGATTGGCGACAGGGGCCCGGAGAGCGCAGCGGGACGCGTGGCTTCGGGCCCCTTCGCTTTGCGGGCTTCAATCCAATCTGGTCGGATGGCCGAGGCGCTTCGCCCTGGCTGCGTCGACCCCGCGGCCTGCGCGGTCCGGCGGATAGTCGAGGAGGCCGTGAAGGCGCCAGGACGCCGCCTGAGGCCATGGAACCCGTGCGCCGTGGACTGCGAGGAGGTCTGCCACCGCGGACGAGGGCGACCGGACCGAAGAGCCTGCCCAAAGCCCGCCAGAGAGCCGGTGGAGGGTCGCGGGCCGCGGCGCTGCGCTGACCGAAGAGGCGCCCGTCGTTCGCGAACCATCGGCTCGGCCGCCCGTTCGCCCCGCCGCAGGAAGAATTGGCGCTGGTCGGCGGGCATGGGCTTCGGCGTTGTGGTCCGGCAATGTTAACCTTCAGAGCCTCACGGAAGGCATGGGCGCAAGCGCCCGTTGGACCACCAAGGAGCCAAAGTATGGCCGGCCCGCAGAAGCCACCGTTCGGCGCCCGAGATCCCCGCCAGGCGCGCGCGCCGCTTCCGAAGCTGCGCCCCACGCCGGCGCCTTCCGAGCTGGATTCGGAGGACGAAGAGGACTCGGCGATGCCCGAGCGGACCATCGTGGCCGCGATGGCTCCGGTCGAGTCCTTCCCGCCGAAGCCAAAGCCCGCCGCTCCGCAGCCTGCCCCACAGCCGCAGGCCCAGGTGCGCCCTCGCCCGACTCCTCCGCGCCCCGAATTCAAGGTCGATAGCGAGCCGGCCGAAGGGGCCTCCGACGAGCCGGCCAGGCGGGCTTCGAGCGCGGGTGCGAGCGCAGCCGCGGCCGGTCCTTCGGCGGACGAGCTGGAGAGGCTGCGCGACATCCTCTTCGGCCAGCAGACGCGGGCGGCAGAGCAGCGTCTCGCCGACGTCGAACGCGGGCTCGGGGATCTTCGTCAGGAGCTGACGGCCGCGCTGGCGAAGGAGATCGAAGCGATCGGGGCGAAGCTTCGCGGCGAGATCAAGAACCTCTCCAACGACCTTGGCGAGGCCCGTGAAGAGCTCTCCGAGCGGTTCGATTCCCACAGGGAAGAGCAGTCCAGCAGCCTCGAAACGATGCGCAGCGAGCTCGAAGACCAGCTCGCTGCGGCGCGCGCGGAGGCGGACAGGCTGCGCGCGAAGCTGGAGAAGGTGGAGTCTGAGCTCTCGAAGAAGCTCGAGGCAGCCGAATCGGCGGCGCGAGAGCGGAGCGACGAGCTGCAGCAGGCGCTCGCCATGCTGGCCTCGGAGGTCGAGAACAAGACCATCTCGCGCCACGAGCTCGGGCACCTGCTGCAAGACCTCGCGCAGCGGGTTCGCGGCAAGGGCAAGTCGGGCTCCTAGCGCTCCTGTAGCGCCCGGCGCTGGCGCCGACTCCGCTTAGCCCTCGCCGGTTTCGGGCCGCCTGCGATGCTGCGGGCGGCACGCCAGCCATTCGCCTGCTCACTTCTCTGGCGGGGAATGGCATGATTCGCGGTCGGTTCGATGGTCGCTGACAGGCAGGGGTCGCTGCTTTCCCGCCTGAAGCGAAACCGCGCTTCGCCTGCAGCGCCCCAACGAGCCGCCAAAACCCCAGCCATCACTGAGGACCGGAAGGTACCCATGAAGATTTCCCGCACGTCGATCCTTGCCCTGCTCGCCGGCGCGCCGCTGGCGCTGCCTGCCTGCCAGCACGCGCAGGAGCCCGCTCCGAAGGTCGTCGAGACCGTCGCCGCGCCAGCGCCCGAGAAGCCCAAGCCCACCTTCGATCGCATCGATCGCACCGCGTTCAACCGCGCAGCCGTCCGGCTCAACCTGCCGCTCTACTGGTCGGCCGATAAGAACTCGAACGGTGCGGTCGAGCCCGACGAGGTCGTAGGGCTGCTCTTCTATCCCTCGGAAGGCCGGTGGGTAGAGGGCGGCGCGTTCACCGCCGAGTTCGAGGCCGCCTACGAGCAGCTCGTGAAGTGGGCCGACGTGCCGCCGCTGCCCGAGGAGCTGACCCCTGAGGAGCTCCAGCGCCGCACGCTGGTCATCGCCGACCTCGACGAGGGCCGCGCGACGCTGATCCACAACGACCTCAGCGGGCTCTCGGAGGACGAGAAGCGCTTCGTGCGCCACATGCTCAAAGCGGCGCAGCTCGTCGACGAGCTCTACGCGGCGCAGAACGGCCTTGACGCCATCGCCGCGAAGGTCGCGCAGGACGAGCCAAGCCAGAGCCTGTTTCGCCGCAACTGGGGCCCGAAGTGCGTGGCGCCCAAGACCGAGAAGGATCCGGCCTGCTCGGCGCTGCTCCAGCAGGCGAAGGTCCCGGTCGGCGTCTATCCCGCCGACCTGCAGGGCGACGACAGCTTCTGCCAGGCGCTCGGCGAGCACCCTGAGGCCAAGGCGCTGCTGAACCCCTTCACCGTGGTGCGCAAGGAGGCCGAGAAGCTCGTCGCCGTCCCGCTGCCGCAGGCCTACGGCGAGAAGATGCAGGCCGTCGCCGCCGAGCTGCGTGCGGCCGCCGACGCGATGACCGATCCGGCCGAGGAGCCGCTGCGCGCCTACCTGCGCGCGGCCGCCCAGAGCTTCACCGACAACAACTGGGAGCCGGCCGACGAGGCGTGGTCGAAGATGAACGCGCAGAACTCGAAGTGGTACGTGCGCGTCGGGCCCGACGAGGTCTACTGGGATCCCTGCAGCCAGAAGGCCGGCATGCACCTGACCTTCGCGCGCATCAACCCCGACTCGCTGCGCTGGCAGGAGAAGCTGACGCCGGTGCGCCAGGAGATGGAGGCGGCGCTCGCCACGCTCATCGGCAAGCCGTACAAGGCGCGCAAGGTCACCTTCCACCTGCCCGACTTCATCGACATCGTCTTCAACGCCGGCGACGACCGCGACCCGATGGGCGCGACCATCGGCCAGAGCCTGCCGAACTGGGGTCCAGTCGCCAACGAGGGCCGCGGGCGCACGGTGGCGATGAGCAACCTCTACGCAGATCCCGACAGCCTGAAGAACCGGCGTACGCAGGCCGCGTCGTTGCTGTCGCAGGAGTCGATGGGCGCCTTCAGCGACTCGACGCAGCCCGGCCTGCTCTCGACCATCCTCCATGAGGCGGCGCACAACCTCGGGCCGGCCCACGAGTACAAGGTGAAGGGCAAGACCGACGATCAGATCTTCGGCGGCCCGCTCGCCTCGACGATGGAGGAGCTCAAGGCGCAGACCGCGGCGCTCTGGTACGTGGACATGCTCGCGAAGAAGGGCATCATCACCGAGCAGGAAGCGCGCGAGACGTACAGCGACAGCATCTTCTGGGCCCTCGCGCACATCGCGCGCGGCATGTACGACGGCGCGGGGCGGCCCAAGCCCTACAGCCAGCTCGCGGCCGTCCAGGTCGGCTTCCTGATGAACGAGGGCGCCATCACCTTCGACCCGCAGATGCTGGCGGCCAACGGCGCCGATCAGGGCGCCTTCACGCTGCACTTCGACAAGATGCCCGCGGCGGTCGAAAAGCTGATGAAGCTCGCCGGGCAGATCAAGGCGAAGGGCGACAAGAAGGGCGCCGAGAAGCTCGTGAAGACGTACGTAGACGGGCAGGTGGTGCCGTTCAAGGAGATCACCGAGCGCGTGCTGCGCCTGCCGAAGGCGAGCTTCGTCTACTCGTTCGACATGTAGCGAGAAAGCGGCTCCATCCGACCGTCGCTTCGAGAGCGCGGCGTACGGGGATGACCCGGCGCCGCGCTTGTCGTCTGAGACGGGTCTGGAAACGCGCCTACGGCACCAGCTCCTAACTAACAGCTCCCCCTGTTAGTTCAAGGCCACAGCCGGCCAACGGGCCGGTCTCTCGCTCGGGATGGGCAGCGCCAGCCCGTGCAACTCGTGAACGATGGGAGAATTGCGGTTGGCTTCGTAGTGCACCGACCGGCCGCTCACCGTGCGACGCAGGATGCCTACGTCGGTGAGCTCGCGCTGCACGACGCCCATCTCGGTTCCGGCAAACCGTGCGATGCGTCGCAAGTGAAACGACTCGCCGGGATGGCCGTAGGTCAGGGCCAGAACGGCCCGACGAGTCTTGCCGAAGAGCGTCGAGGCGATATCACGTGGTGTACCCATTGCGGGTGCAAGTACTCATTATGGGTGCAGACGCGCGGGCCTCTTTGTCCATGACGACAGCCTTCCCGCTCGCCCGTTGAGCCAGCCGAGCGGCGGGCCCCCTTCGCTGCGGCCACCATCCACCCGAGCGAAGCGCAGCCGGTGCTCTCCACCTTGATCAGAAGGCGCCCGAGCCTCGCGCGCCGGAAAGGATGAGGGATGCGGCTCATGGCAATCCTGGCCGTCCTGGCTTTGGCTCCGGCGGCCTGGTCGCACGCAGGTAGTGCAGGCGAGGGGTCGATGGCTGTGGCGGATGCCGGGCAGGCAACCGACGGCGGCCAGTCGGGCGCAAGCGTCTGCCAGCCCGGATCGCGGCTGTGCCAGCCAAACACCGGCCAAGGGACCGGAGGCGCGGGTGCGCAACAGGGCGACGACGCTGCGGCCGGCGCGCGCAGCCGGGCAGCGGCGCTTCCGATGGCGACTCGAGGACTCGGGGAGGCACAGGCAGTGGCGGCGCCGGGGCACCAGACCGCGCGAATCGGGAACCCGGCCGCATCGGCACCGATCCGGACGGCAGAGACCCTGACGACAGGTTCGACGACAGCCCGAACGACTGAGACCTCGACAAGGGGAACGAGCTCAGTATGGACGACGGCGAGCTCGACTAGCCGAATCCGCACCGCACGCCCGCTGGTGCCTCTTCAAACCGAGGAGGCGCCTGCTTGCTTGTCTGTAGGTCGCGTCTCGCCTTGTCTTCGGGCCCTCTGTCGGGCTTAGTCTCGCGTCCACTCGGCGGGCGGGTGCGACCGGTGCCGGAGACAGGCATGCGACGACTCGTGATTCTCGATTTCGACGGGACGATGACCGACGCCGAGGTCGAAGGGCTCCCGTTTCGCGAGGGCTACCTCGAGGACCTCGCGGCGCTGACCGGCCGCGATTTGCCCGAAATCCTGGACATGGCCGAGCGCTTCGAGGCCGAGGTGCTCGCCGACCCGCAGCAGTACGGGTGGCTGTGGCAGGGCAACATCGTCGCGCCGGCGTGCGTCGATCCCTACCTGCGGATAATGCCGGTCGCCCGGAAGATCCTCGACGCCTGCGGCGCGATCACCAACGAGGCCGACCGCTCGCGGCTGCTCGAGGACGTGCTCTTCAAGTACAACTACCGCAAGACGGTGCGCGCCTTCCGAGAGCACGCGGCCGAGGCGCTCGCCGCGCTCGAGCCTTTCGACACCTGGGTCGTAACCAACGCCCACGTCGAGCCGGTGTTGGCGAAAATCGCCGAGCTCGACTCCCAGCTAAAGGCATCGGGCTCGGGCTCCCTGGCTTGGCTTCTCGAAAAGGTACGGGGCCGCGCGCAGAAGCAGGTCGTCGACGACAGCTTCGAAGTGGTCCCGCGAGAGCTCTTGCTGCCGGGTCTGAGGCGGTCGGTGCTGGCGCGCAGGCCTTACTACCGCGAGGTGCTCGAGGATCTGCGCGGTAAGCTGCCGTGGGAACAGGTCACCGTCGTCGGGGACATCTTCGAGCTCGATCTGTCGCTGCCGCTGATGCTCGGCGCTCACGTCGTCCTCGCGGCCAACCGCTTCACGCCCGACTACGAGCGCGCCTTCGTCAAGTCCCACCCGCGCGGCCATCTCATCGAGGACCTGCGGGCCATCCGCGAGATCGTGATGCGCTAGGTGGCTGGTGTTAAGCGACTCTCTCTGAGGGCGCGGTGGCTGTGGAAAACCACTATGCACCTGAGCGCGGTCCACAGGGGCGCGTTCTCGGGGAGACCGAAGTAGCGCCAAGTACGCTGCTT
>JBMNNX010000276.1:0-8606 GCA_050942745.1 Myxococcales bacterium | reverse complement strand
GTAATCGAGGGCCCGTCACGGAATCGACCAGGCCTTCGACTCCGCTGCCGACGCTCGCGTCGGCAGCTACGCTCAGGCCGAACGGTGTAGGGCTCGCGGGATGAGCCGCCTCGATCAGCCCGTGGTCGAGGGCCCGTCACGGAGCCGACCGGGCCTTCGACTCCGCTGCCGACGCTCGCGTCGGCAGCTACGCTCAGGCCGAACGGTGTAGGGCTCGCGGGCCGATCTGGCGCGAACTGGTCGTGTCCGAGGGGTCGCCTACGCAGCTCGGGGCGCCGACGCCCCGGCTCTTCGCGCGAGGAGGCGAGATGGATCGGTTCGAGCAGTTGGTCGAGGCACTCGAGGCCATTGAGGAGCCGCACGTCGAGAGCTCGGCGCTTTTTACTCGGCGTTCGAATGGGCCGTCGCGACGAGCGAGGGCGGCGCCATCGTCAGCGTGCAGGACGGCACGACCGGGCCCGAAGGCCCGGTGAGCATCGACGAGAAGAGGCATCGGCTCGTCAAGAAGCTGCTCGCCGAGGGCGAGGACGCGGTCCTGGCCTTCCGGGACGAGCTGGGCTCGAAAGAGGCGGGCGCCGAGGGCGACATGGACGAGGAGGGGCTCGCGGAGGCCGTCGGGCTCGTCCTCGCCGGCTGCGAGCCGGGTGAGCGCTACTACAAGCTCGTCCTCGACCCCGGAATGACGCTCGAGTCCTTTCTGCGCGATCCCGACTCGGCGGTCCTCTTCTCGAAGAAGCGCTCCGAGCTCGACAAGGCGTGGACCGCAAGCCTCCTGATGGCCGCCGAAGGCTCGCTCACCCCTTGGGAAGAGATGGCCGAGCACGACCTCGAGGATTGGGCCGAAAGGCTCGGCCTCGACGTCCCGGACGACGACGAGGAAGGCGACGACTCGGAGGAGGAGTAGCTGAGTCGGTCGGCGAAAGCCGTCGCCGATCGGGCGATGGACGATTGCCGGCCGGCTCTGGGCTGAAGCGCGCCGCGGGCCGAAGGTGCCCGCGCGCAATCGCGCCGTCCGCGCTTCGTATGGCCGCTCGCCTGAGCCGCAGCGCTCGCGTGGTAAAACGCGGGCACTGACGGGACGCCGCGAGGGCGCCGCACGGAGCACCGATGGCCGACAAGCCTGCACCCTACGAGATCGGAACTATCCTCGGCGGCAAGTACCGGCTCGAGCGCGTGATCGGCCAGGGCGGGATGGGCGCCGTCTACGAGGCCGAGAACCTCGACATCGGCCGCAGGGTGGCGGTGAAGGTCCTGCACGACCAGTTCGCCAACGACCCGGACATCCTCGCCCGCTTCCGCACCGAGGCGCGTGCGGCCACGGCCATCGGGCACCCGGGCATCGTCGAGATCATCGACCTCGGCACGGCGCCGAACGGCGGCGCCTTCCTCGTCATGGAGCTGCTCGAGGGTGAGACGCTCGGAGCGCGGCTGCGCACGGCGGGCCGGCTCGACCTCGCCTCCGCCGGCTGGATTGTGGCCGAGCTGCTCGACGCCATCGACGCTGCCCATCGCAAGGGCGTCGTCCATCGCGACCTCAAGCCGGACAACGTCTTCCTCGTCGCGAAGCCCGCGCCCGCCGTGAAGGTGCTCGACTTCGGCATCTCCAAGTTCCGCCCGACGGGCGACGTCGCGCTCACCCGCACCGGCGTGGTGATGGGCACCCCGGCCTACATGTCGCCCGAGCAGGCCCGCGGCGCGAAGAACGTCGGCCCCGAGGCCGACCTCTACTCGGTCGGCGCCATCTTCTACGAAGCGCTGGCCGGAAGCCCCGCGTTCCCCGGCGAGAGCTACAACGAGATCCTCGCCAAGGTGCTCACCGAGCCCCATCGTCCCCTCGGCGAGCTCGGACTCCAGGTGCCAGGGGCGATCATCGAGATCATCGACGCGCTGCTGGCCAAGGATCCCGCGAAGCGGCTGCGCGAGGCGGCGAGCGCGCGCGCCCGGCTACTCGAGGCGCTCGCGCAGTCGGAGGCCGAGCCGCTGGGAAGCACGGTCCTGCGGCCCGGCCCGGCAAGTAGGCCGGATTTCTCGCCTACAGCGCCCAAGGTCGAACCGAAGCCTTGCGCTCCGGCGCTCCCTCCTGCCTCGGTCGAGCCGGCGCAGGCACGGCCCGCCTCGTCGTCCGCGGCCGTAGACGCGAGCTTCGTCGTGGCCCCTAAGAGGAAGAGCCGGTGGCTCTACTGGACCTTCGGCGTGCTGCTTCTCTGGGGCGCGTGCGGCATGTGCCGGGCAATTCGGGACACGACCCGGGACGTCGCGAAGTCGGCCGCGGCCATCGTCAAGCTGCCCCCGAGGATCGAGGTCTCGGAGCAGCGGGCTGCCGAAGGCGAAGAGGCGTCCGAAATCGGCGTGGAGTCCGGCAAGGACGGCACCCGCGTCAACATCGGGTTCGGCGGCTTGTCGCTCGTCTCCGTGGAGGAGAACGGGAAGAACACCCGCGTGGCGTTTGGCGGAAGGGAGCTTGTCAACGTCACGGAGGGCGGCGAGCCGGAGGTCGTGGTGACGCTCGTCGCGACGCCCGAGACCGCGACCTGGCGCGTTGACGATAAGCCGCTCGATTGCACCGGGCGCTGCCAAGTCTCTTCGGCGCGGGGCTCGGTCCGCTCGGTCGTCGCCAGCGCGCCGGGGTTTGCGCAGACGCGTTTGAAGGTCGCCTTCGACCAGCCGCGCGAAGTCGCGGTGGAGCTGACGAAGCTCGAGGTGGTCGAGCCGGAGAGCGCGCAGCGCGACGGGGAGGAGTGAAGCGGGCGAGCTTCAGGCAGCTTGCTTGGCTGCGCAGCGGTTAATCCAAGAACTTGACCCGTGGAAGATGGGGAGGCGGGCGAGCGACGGCCGCTCTTTGCGGTGGCGTGGCGATCGGGCGGCTAGTCTAGAGCCGGCTCCGGCTTGGGGCGAGCAACGCCCGGAGCAGATCCAAGTGATAGCCTCTAGAAGAGGAGGCGTGCCGTGCTCATCGACCGCATTGAGATCAATCCTGCGGTGCTCTCCGGCAAGCCGGTGATCCGAGGGACTCGGATCCCGGTCGAGCTCATACTCAGAAAGCTCTCCGAAGGCGTCACGGAAGCCGAGCTCATGGAGGCTTACCCGCGCCTGACCCGCGAGGACATCCGGGCTGCGCTGAGCTATGCCGCGGACTCGGTCGCGCACGAGGTCATCGTGCTCGCCGGAGAGCGATGACGGTCGATCGTGCGATTCCTCGCTGATGAGAGCTGCGACTTCGGAGTCGTGCGTGTCCTGCGAGCGGCGGGGCATGATGTTCGCGCTCTTTGCGAAGAAACAAGCCGCTCTGACGACACTGAGGTGATGGCGCTTGCAGCCGCGGAACAGCGCTTGCTGTTGACCGAGGACAAGGACTTCGGCTGGCTCGCCTTCGTCAGCCGAGCGGAGAGCGAAGGCGTGGTGTTGATTCGATTCCCCGCGAACCAGCGCGAGAGTCTGGCTGCCGAAATCGAGGCGTTGGTCGCTCGGCACGGAGAGGCGTTGTACGGCTGCTTCACTGTGCTCCAGCCGGGCTATGTCAGGGTTAGCTTGAAGCCTGGACGCAGCAAGTAGCTGCCGGATGCCGGCACGCTCGCCTATCGCTCAGAGGATGGCCGGCAGTGAAACCGGTCCCACAGCGGTTCAGAAGCCCCGCTACCTCAGCCGTGCTGCCACCGCCCGGGCCTCTCTGAGCTCGGCGGCCATCTGCCGCTCGTCGCCGATGCGCAGCGCCGCGTCGAGCAACCCCTCGGCCCTGGCGCGGTCGCTCTGCCAGAGCGCCTCGGCCAGGTAGGCCCGCCCCGCGATCGCCGCGTGGTGCTCGAGCGTCGTCTCGCTGCGCCGCACCGCCTCCTCGAGGTCGCGCACGGCCTGCTCGCGCTCGCCCAAGACGAACCGCGCGCGCCCGATGCTGCAGAGCGCGGCCGTCTCGTCCTGGCCGCTCTGGTAGTGGCGGAAGATCTCGAGCGCCGGCTCGAGCTGAGCGAGCGCGCCCTTCGCGTCGCCGAGGCTCAGGTCTACCTGCGCGGCGTGGAGCTGCGCGTTGGCGGCGTTCGCCGGCTGGCCCAGCTCGTTGTAGATGGCGCGCGCCGCCAGATAGCGCTCGCGGGCCTCGGAGGTCTCTCCCGACAGCTCGAGCGCGCGCCCCAGCGAGATGAGCGAGAAGGCGAGGTTGCCGCGGTTCTGGTGCCGTTCGGCGAGCGCGAGCGCCTCCTTCGCCTTGGGCAGCGCCTCTTCGACCCGCTCGGTCTCTGCGAGCAGCCCCGCGGTCAGCCCGAGGACGATGGGCGCCATGTCCTCGCCCGAGAGCTGGCCGGCTTCCGAGAGCTCTTCGAGCGCTTCGAGCGGCTGTCCCATCGAGTTGTGGATGCTCGCGCACATGAAGAGCACGCCCGTTCGCAGCGGCGCGGGCGCTTTCGAAGGGATCTCCGCCTTGGCGCGGCGAAGGATGGCCCCTGCAGCCTCGAGGTCGCCGCCGTAGCTCGCGCAGAGCGCGGCGCTCACCAGCGCGCGGATGCGCGTGGCGGGATCGGGCAGCCGGTCGGCGAGGGCGAGCGCCAGCTCGCGGGCCTCACCGTACGAAGCGAGCCGGGCGAGGCACTCGACCTCGCCGATCTCGCACTCGGTTCGATCCTGCTCGAGGGCCTCGAGGTGACGGGAGGCGGCGCGATACAGGCGCAGCGCGTCGGCGTAAGCCCCGCGCCGCTGGGCCTGGCGCGCCACCTCCTGGCAGCAGCGCGCAGCGTTCGGGTGATCGTCGGCCGCGTCGTAGTGCGAAGCGAGCCTGTCCATCGCGGCGTTGCGCTCGGAGAGCACCTGGGCGACCCGCGCGTGCAGCGCGCGCCGCCTATCGGCCGGCAAGCCCGAGTAGATGACCTCCCGGTCGGTCAGCCGCGCGAAGCGATAGGTCGGGCGCGCGCCGCCGGTGGTCACCAGGAGGCCGGCGTGCGACAGGTGCTGGAGAGCTTCGCTCGCCTGCTGCTTGTCGATGTCCCCGCCCTCGCAAACCGTCGCCGCCAGCTCCGGGGTGAACTCGTGGCCGAGCACGCTGACCATGCGCAGCACCTCGCGCACGAGCTGCGGGAGCTGATCGATCTCGGCGTTGACCAGCGATTCGAGGTCGGGCGGCAGGGCGTGCGCGATGTCCTCGGCGGCGCGTAGCGAGAGTGTGGCGCGACCGCCGAGCCGCTCGACGAAGCCTTTGGCCATCAGCCAGCGCGCCAGCCGCAGCACGAACAGCGGGTTGCCGCGCGCCCGGGCCTCGACGCTCTCCTCGAGCAGATCGCTGACCGCCTGCACTTCGAGCACGCGGGCGAGCAGGATGCGAACCGCGGGCCTGTCGAGCGGGCGCAGGTGCAGGACGGAGAAGCCTCGCTTGCGCGCTTGAGCCTCCGACTCGGCAGAGGTGCGGTTGGTGGTCAGGATGAACAGGCGCGAGTCGCGGTTGGTTTGGAGGGCGTAGGCGAACAGGTCGGCCGAGGCCGAATCGGCGTGCGCGGTGTTCTCCACGACGACGAGCAGCGGGGCGCTCCGGCTCACCTCGCGGATCAGGCGCGCGGCCAACAGGCGCGCTGCGCCCGGCTCGGCGTTGCGCTCCTGGCTGGCGCCATCGGGCGCGAGGAAGCGCGCGGTCGCTTGCGCCAGCTCGCCGCCGATGGCGTTGCGCTCGAGCGCGGCGCGAACCTCCTCGGCCGACGAGCCCATCGGCACGTCCAGCCAGGCGGCGACGATCGCCTTGAACAGCAGGAAGGGCTGGTCGCGCTTGTCGTACTCGCAGCGCGCCGAGAAGGAGATCCCGCCGGCGTCGAGCCACCTATCGACCGCGACGCCGACGAGCGCGCTCTTGCCGATGCCGGCCGGGCCGAGGACCTCGAGCCCAATCGCTTCGCCGGCGAGCGCGCGCCCGGCACGCTCCTCTAGCTGCGCGAGCTCGCGCTCGCGTCCGATGAGGCCCGGGTGGCCGATGCGCCGCTGCAGCCGGCTCGCGGTGAAGCGGCGCGGCGCGACGACCTCCACCGGCGTGACCGGGATGCTCTTGCCCTTGAGCGAAAACGGCGCGGTGGGGCGGCCGACGAAGGCGTCGGCGCGCGACCAGCACTCGGGACCGCAGAGGACCTGGCCGGGCTTGGCGGCGTGGGCGAGCCGCGCGGCGACGTTGACGGTGTCGCCCATCACCGTCACCTCGCGCTTGCGCACCGAGCCGACCTCGCCGGCGAACAGCGAGCCCGACTCGAGCCCGATGCGCACCGGGGTTCGCAGCCGGGCGCGCAGCTCAAGGGCGAAGGCGACCGCGCGCCGCTCGTCGTCGCCGTGGGCCGAGGGGATGCCGAAGGTCGCGAGCAGGCGCGGGCCGGCGCTCGTCGCGTCCATCTTGTTGACCGAGCCGCCGTGGCGGGTGGCCGACTCGCAGGCTGCGTCGTAGTGCTCGCAGAGGAGCTCGACGTCGCCGCGCCAGCCGTCGAGCTCGCAGAAGACCGCGCAGGCGTGCCGCCGCTCGGCCGGAATCGTCGCGGCCGAGGGGTTGCCGACGATGCGATCGAAGAGCTCGGGCGCGAGGAAGCCGCGCACCTGCTCGATGAGGTGCTCGACCTGCGGCGGCTCGAGCGGCGTGAGCGGATCGGGGATTGGGTCGGGCGTGACGGGGTCGGCGCCGCAGGCGAGCTCGAGGAGCTGCGACCCGGAGCGAAACGGGCCGCGCGGCAGGCCTTCCGCGTCGAGGATGATCTCGCCGGGGCCGGCGTGATCGGCGGCCGCGAGCGCGCGCAGGGCGGCGTCGCCCGAACAGAAGCAGTCGAGCCGGCCCGAGCGGCTGTCGACCGTCACCAGATCGAACTCGCCGCTGGCGACCCCGATGCGCAGCGCGAGGTTGCGCTTGAGCAGCGAGGTGATGCGCTCCATCTCGCGCTGCATCTGCACCGCGGAGGTGCAGGCCCAGGCGTCGTGGCGCTCACCTGGATAGAAGGAGAGCAGGGCGTCTCCGGCGAACTTCACAAGGTAGCCGTGGTACGGGAAGACGGCCCGCTCGAGGAGCGCGGAGAAGATGCGGTTGAGGATCTGGGTGAGCTCGTCGGTGCCGTCGCGTCCCCTGCGAGCGAAGGATTCGGAGAGCGAGGTGAATCCGGACAGGTCGGCGACGACGACCGTCCCCTCGCGGCGCTCCTTGCCCGGCCGCAGACGCCCGCCGCGGACCGCTTCGGTGACCGCATGGAACGGCACGTAAGTGGCCAGGCGCTGAAGGAGGGCTTTGCGTTCGTCCGTTCTGCTAGCCACCCGGGTCGGCCTCGTGGAAAGGGAGCCTCAGCGTATTGCGAAGAGCGCTGCCCCGCAAATCGGCAATCCGTCTGCGATTTTGCTGGGTTGGGCGATCGGCGGGGCGAGCATCGGGCGTCGGGACCTCGAAAGCGTGCAAGCCGGCTGTTGGTCGGCCGGGACACAGCGTGGCTTGCCCTCCGATATCGCCGATCGCGGGGAGCCTTGCGCCGGGCAAGAGTGTCCGTGGTGGACCCTAGAGTGTCGATGGCCGACCGAGTTGGGGCTCGAGCAGAAGGAGGGGGCAACGGATGCCGTTTCAGCCGGTGGATTGCCGTGACGGGAAGCGGGGCGATGTCGCCTCGCGGAGCCAGCGCTCGCTGGCCAGTGCGGGTCGCTCGACGACGGAGCTCGCCCGCGCATGAACGGCTTTCGAACCGGCTTCGTGCTCCAGCTCGCGTTCGAGGGCCCGGTCGCGGTGGTCGGCGACATCCACGGGTGCGCCGGTGCCCTGCGGGAGCTCCTCGAGGAGCTCGGCGAGGTGCCCGTCGTCGTGCTCGGCGACGTGGACGACCGCGGCGCGGGGACTCGCGCGGTCATCGACATGCTCGTTCGGCGCGGCGCGGCCGGCGTGCGCGGCAACCACGACGACTGGCTCATCGCGTGGGCGTGTGGCGAGGGCTTCGACAGCTTCGCGCTCCACCCGCTGATGGGAGGGCGCGAGACACTTTCCTCCTACGGGGTTGAGGGCACGTCGGCTGCTTCGATAGAGGCGGAGCGATGGCGGGTGCCCCGCGAGCACCGCGCCTGGCTCGAGAGCCTGTCCGATGCCATCGACCTCGAGGTCTGCGGCGAGCGGTACTGGCTTGTCCACGGGGGCGTGCCGGAAGATCAGCTCGACGTCCCGCGCTCGGAGAGAGTGCCTTGGTTCGCCCAGAACGCTCCCGAGAGGCTTCACGGCTATCGGCAGCCACTCGGTCGCAACCCGGAACTTGGGCGACCGCTCATCGTCGGGCACCAGCGGGTCGAGTCGCCTTTCGTCTCCGGCTCGGTCATCGCGCTCGACACCGGCGCAGGTGAGCGTTCGCCCGGCTCGCGGTTGACGGCCATCGTCTTGCCCGAGCGCAGGCTCGTCTCGGTGCCGTCCTGGCGCGACGTGACGTGATGAACGGAGCGCCAGCCTTCGTGCTGGCGAACGGAGCGCCAGCCTTCGTGCTGGCGGGCGGAGCGCCAGCCTTCGTGCTGGCGAACGGAGCGCTAGCCTTCGTGCTGGCGAACGGAGCGCCAGCCTTCGTGCTGGCGAACGGAGCGCCAGCCTTCGTGCTGGCGAACGGAGCGCTAGCCTTCGTGCTGGCGAACGGAGCGCCAGCCTTCGTGCT
>JBMNNX010000275.1:0-8625 GCA_050942745.1 Myxococcales bacterium | reverse complement strand
GCACGAATCCAGCCCCGTCCAAACTCTCGACCCTCGACCCTCGACTCTCGACCGTCGCCCTCACATCGCATACCCGACGAACGCTCCGACGGTCACCCAGCTCTCGGTCAGCTGCTGCGCGGCCTCCTTTAAGCCGAGTGAATCGGACAGCCGCGCGTAGTCGAGGCGCACTCCGTACAGCAGCCCCAGCCCTCTTGCATCGCGCCCGCTGACGAGCGCGACCCCCGCCCGAAGGCCGTAGCTCCAGCCCTTCTCTTGCCGCTCGGCCCGCCCACCGCTTGCCCAGATCAATGGTTCGAAGGCCGCCGAAGCTTCCAGCTCGAAAAGGTGCGCGGCGAGCGGCACTCGGCAGTCGATCGCGAGCGCCAACCGCCGGTGGCTGATGCGCGCTACCTCCGGAATCTCCTCTGTGCCGAAGCTGGAGCTGCGGATTCCTATCCGGCCAGCGAGCTCCAAGCCGCCGACCGAGTCGGTGCGGACATGGCGCCGATAGCGCAGGTCGCCGCCCCATTGCCAGAAAGGCGTCCCGACGGACCGGGTCTCCCCGCCGGACGCGTACCGCGTGGAGAGCAGCCCGAAGAGCAGCTCGAGGTCTACGCCGAGGCCTTCGAGCTCGCGGTTCGCGAGCCCGAAGAGCGAGGTCTCGACGTTGAGGCCGGTCGCCAGCGACAGCGCGCCGTTATAGTGCACGTCGTCGGTCGGCCCCTGCAGCGTGAAGCCGCGCCGAAGGCCGCCGGCGAGCAGGCGCGCCTCGAGCTTCGGTGCAGCCCTCGGCGCGGCGGCCAAGCTGAAAGACGCTCGCTCCTTCTTCCCAGCCGCCGCGTTTCCGGCCGCCGCGCTCTTCCCGTCCGCCGCAGCCGCCGAGCCGGCGATGCCGCGCGCGAACGTCGCGATCTCTTCGAGGTCTTCGGCAGCGAAGGCCTGCTGCTCGCCGAGCGTGAAGACGCGATCGAGCTGTGAGCTTCCGCTCGCGTCCACGAAGCGCAGCCGCGTCTGCCAGCGGCCCTTGTCCTTGAACACCGTCGCCGCGAAGAGGCCGTCGGCCCCGGCGGCCGCGGCTCCTTTTCGCACGCCGTCCGGGATCGAGAGCTCGCCCATCGGCACTCCCGCTCTCAGCGCCTTCGCGAGGTAGGTCCGCGCTTCGAGGACTTCGAGCCCTTCGACCCTCTTTAGCCTCTCCACCAAGGAGGCGCGCGCCCGTTTCGCCTCCATCCTCGACCCGCTGAAGTCGAGCACGGCGACCCGCGCGGCCCACGCCGGCCTGTAGACGACGAGCCCGAGCGCCACGATTCCGCAGCAGACCAGGTGTTTGTTCATGGCTGGCTCGCTCACTTGGCCTGGAGGAGGTAGCGGCGCGTCCTGACGCCGTCGGACAGGAGCACCTCGAATGCTCCGCGTCGCGCCGCGAGCTCGACCGGCGTCTCGGCTTCGAGCCCGAGCACCTCGCCGCTCGCCGCGTCCCGCACGAGAACGGCCGACCAGACGCTCACGTCCCAGTCGATCGCCAGGCCCTCGCCCGCGCGGCCGAGCACCGGCTTGGCTTCGGGCAAATCCCCGCGCGCGCGGAGCTCGGCGGCCTCCCGTCCGTCTTGTCCCACGACGCGGATCCGCGCGAGCCGCGCCGCGTCCTTCGGCGCGAGGGGCAGCGTGAAGGAGAAGTGCTGATCGCCCCCGTCACTGAGCTGGTGAGCCTGGAAGTCCGCCGAGAACAGGAGTTCGCCCGCTGCCCCGAGCCCCTCGGCGCGCCACTCGCCCTTGTCCGGCGGTCGCGGCGGCGCTTCGAACGTGAACGCCGGCGCGAGCTCGACCCGGCCATCGGAGATCCGGCCGCGGACGAGCACGACAGGCTCGGGCGCCGCCGGTTCGCGCACGTAGGGGTTCGCTAGCCGGAAGTTGAGGACGTGCTTGAAGGTGTAGTCGCTCGTCCAGACCGGTTTGCAGTAGCTCATGTAGTCCACGAAGGCAGCGGGATCCTTGAAGGTCCCATCGATGCGGTCGTAGCCCCACTGGCCAATGGAGGCGCGCGAATACGGGTAGCCCGAATCGGCACTGGGTGCGCTGCCGCAGGGCGCGTGGCGGCGATTCCAGTTGTGGCCGACTTCGTGCGCGAGGACGTCCTCGCGTGCCTCGCCGTCCCAGGCCACGCACGCTGGAAGCCCGATGTAACCAAGGCCCGCAATGCCGTAGGACGAGCCGGAGTTGACCACGGCGATGTAGTGGCGGCCGGTCGCTTCGATGTTGCTCATGTCGAGGATGCGCTCGGCCAGCCCGTACCAGTCCATCGTCCGGATGGTTAAGGGGGCGTGGAAGACGACGTCTACGTCTTTGACTGGCTGGTAGCGGCGCGCCGAAGAGAGCCAGGCTTCGACGTTGTCCGGGTTGATGTCTCCCGGGATTCCGGCGCGGATGACCTGCACGAAGGTGATGGGCCAGAGCGGGACCTCGCGCACGTCGAGGGCGAGCGTGCCGCTGGTGGGGAAGCGGTTGTTGGTCTCGTCGAGCTCCGCGAAGCGGTTGTCCGGATCGAGCTCGAAGACGACCTCCAGCCCCGGCTGCAGCCAGGCCTCGGGCACCATCCCATCGAAGGAGCCGCCGGGACCGTTCCCCGGGGTCGTGGTCGGAACCGTGGACGGCCCCAGGAGATCGACGGTGCCGAGGGGCACGCCGCCGATCGAGCCGTGCAGGCGCACGATCGGGTTTCCAATCCCTGATTCGGTGGGCACGGCGAAGGCCCTCGCGAGCGCCGTCCAGCCGGCAACCAGCGGAACGTCCGCGGCTTCGTTCTGGCTCACCTGCGTCAGATGAGCCCGCGGCAAGCTCAGGTCGAGCGTCGTCGTGCTCGTGGCGAGGACGGTGAGGCCGACCGAGGGCTGATCCCAGTCGTTCGAGTTGATGTAGAGCTGCGACGTCGCCGTGCCGATCGCCGCCGGGCAGGTGATCTGCAGGTTGAGGGTCTGCTCGGCGCCTGGCGCGACGGTGCCCGAAGTCGGAGTGACGACTATCCAGGACACGCCCGGCGGCACGGTGAACTCGAGCGGCAGCTCTCCGATGTTGGCGAAGCGCACGGTCGCGGCCAGTGTCTGACCGGGGCTGCCTGCGACCTGCAACGGGTCGGGCGTGCGCGGGCCGATGTCCGGCTGCGGCGGCGGCCGGCAGCACAGGCTCACCGGAACGCTGATCGTCGGCTCGTCCGGATCGTTCGTGGTGATCGTCGCGCTGGTCTGGAAGGTCCCGGCGGTGTTCCCGCAGGTGGCGGTGAGCGAGAGCGTCACCGTCTCGGATGGTAGCGCGACGCCAGAGGTCGGCTGCGCGGTGAGCCAGGTCGCGCCCGCCGCCACTTCATACTCGAGGTCGGCTTCGCCCTCGTTGGCGAAGGCCAGCGTCGCGTTGACGCTCTGGCCGAACCGCGCCTCGACGTTGACGGCGGCGGGCGACGGCGTGCCGATGTCGGCCTTGCGGACCCGGACAGTGACGGTCGCGCTCTGCTCGCCGAGGTAGTTGCTCGCCGTGAGCCGGTACTCGGTGGTGTCGCCGGGCCGGACCTCCCAGCTCTGCTCGTTGGTCAGATCGACGTTGTCGGGGAACAGCGCCACCGCGATCGGCCCCGTCCCGCTCACCGACCAGGTGAGGGTCGAGCTCTCTCCATAGAGAATCACCGCGGGCGTGGCCACGAGCTCGGTGATGGTGACCTCGACCGGCGCGCAGGCGAGGGCGACCTCGAGCTTCTTGGCGGGCTCGTCGGGGTCGTCGCTCTCCACGGTTACCAGCCCCGAGAACGAGCCCGGTGCTTCGCAGCGCGCGGTCAGGGCGACGCTGGTCGATGCTCCCGGCTCCAGCGTGCCGCCCGATCCGCCGGGAAGTGCGATCCATCCGGTCACGGACGAGACGGTGAACGCGAGCGGCGCGGTCCCTTCGTTCGAGAACGAGAAGGCGCCCGACATCGCATCGCCGTCCCGCGCTTCGAGCGCGAGCGGCGAGGGCTCGGGCTCGGAGATGTCGGGCACGCCGGTGCAGTGCAAGCCGACGGTCAGCGTGACGGTCGGCTCGTCCGCGTCGTTGCTGGCGATGGTTATCTCGCTGGAGAAGCTGCCGACCGCCGGACACTCCGCGGCGAGACCGACCTTCACCTTCGAGCCCGGGGCGATGCGGCCTGAGCCTCTCGAAGTGAACGTCAGCCATTCGGCGCTGCTCGTTGCCTCGTACTCGAGATCGGCCGTTCCCTCATTGCTGAGCGTCAGGCGGCCGGTCGCGGGCGTCTCGGTGGTGCCCGCGAGCGCGAGCGAGCCGGGGACAGGGCCGATCTCCGGCTCCGGGCCCGCCGTGCAGCGCAGCGAGAGCGGAACCTGGACGCGCGTTGGCCAGCTATTCGACAGCGCCTCGACGGCGCCGGTGAAGGTTCCGGTCTCCTGGCAGGTCGCGGCCGCGCGCACGATGGCGGTCTGCCCGCCATGAAGGGTGCCGGCCGAGGCGGGCTCGAAGGCGATCCACTTCGAGTCGCCGCGCAGCTCGTAGTCGAGGTTCGCCGAGCCGCCGTTGCGCAACACGAGCTCGGCGCGCGCCACGCCGCCGAGGAACCCGTTCATCTCGAGCCGCGAGGGCGAGACCTCGAACGACATGTCGCCGCGGGAGCGGTAGTTGATGGCCACGATCTTGGTGTCGCCAATCTCGACGGTGGCCGAGACGCTCTCCATGTTGGGGACGAGCGTTCCGCCGGGCGCCTCGACCGGGAAGGCGCCGACGACGTAGACGCCGGGCTCGAGCGGAAAGAGGACCGTGGTGCGTTCGACAGGCTGGAAGTAGTGCCCCGGTCCGGAGACGCCGATCGACGCCGGCACGTCTGCCGGCAACCAGACCCTCACCTCCAGGCTTCCGGGCGCGGTGAGGACGCCGTCGCAGCCGGCCAGCGCTAGCAGGACGCCGGCCAGACTCGTCCATCGCGTAGCCCGACGAATGCGATCGGTGGGGCCCCCTCGCCCGTCTCTTCTCATGGATGTTCCTTGCGTCTGCGCGGGTGGGCCTGCGTGCTGCCGGCCGAACGGCACGCAAGAATCGACGAGCGGGCCGGGAGCGATCAAGGCCCGCCCGCGAGCGCGGCTGGCGCACGGGCTCGCGGGCGCCTGGGAGAGCCGAGCGCTATCAGACGCCGGTCTTCTTCTGCTTTTCGGCGACCTTGGCGAGGAACTTCGGCTTGTTGATCACGAAGCGCTCGTGTCGCCCGGTGCAGATGCGATCGACCTCGTCGTGGCCTTCGAGCTCGAAGACGTGCTTGCGACCCTGCACCTCGAGCAGCTTGACCCTCATCGTGACCTTCATGCCGATGGGCGTCGCCGCCTCGTGGTTGAACTGGAACCCCGTGCCCACGCTCGTCTCGTCCGGGCCGAGGTGCTCGGCCATCAACTGCGCACAGACCGATTCGGCAAAGCCGATCATGCGCGCGCTCGCATAGACCGGCGGCACGAGCGGCGAGATGCGAGCGGCAGAGTCTTCTTCGGTGACGATGCGGGTCTCTTCGCGGGTCTGGCCGGCTGTCAGCATGACGGGACTCCAGGCTTGAGGTTGCGCCCTGGCTTTAGGATGCGGGTCGCGGGGAAGGCAACCTGGTGCGCCACTCCGTGAAAGCCCCCGCCCCTCGGGCGCGCTGATGAGCACGCGACGAGCACCCGCCGCGTTCGCGCGCCCGAGGGAGAGCGGGGGTTGGGGACCGACCCGGCAGCGCGCAGACAACCCGCCTGATTCCAACTTTCAGTAGGGCGTGCCTTGGAATGGAAGACCCTGCTCTGCCCGGTCCGCGAGCGCGACGCGTTCGAGCACACGCAGCCACGGCACGATCCGCTGGAGACCCGAAGCGAGTTCGAAAAGGACTACGACCGGGCCGTCTTCTCGACTCCGCTGCGGCGCTTGCAGGACAAGACCCAAGTCTTCCCGCTGGAACCGAACGACTTCGTGCGGACCCGCCTGACTCATTCGCTCGAGGTCTCCACGCTGGCTCGCGGCCTGGCGCGGCGGGTCGGCGCCGCGCTGGTTCGCGCCGAGAAGCTCGACGAGAGGCAGGCGGGCGACATCGAGGCGATCGCCGCCACCTGCGCCCTGATCCACGATTTGGGCAACCCTCCCTTCGGTCATGCCGGCGAGCGGGCGATCCAGGAGTGGTTCGGCCAAAGGCTCGACGAGGACAGGCAGCGGCGAGCGGACCAGCAGCGGCTTTCCGAGTTGTCCCCGCAGCAGTGCGCGGACTTCCAGTGCTTCGATGGCAACGCCCAGACGCTGCGCCTCATCACCCGACTGCAGGTCCTCGCCGACGATTACGGCCTGAACCTCACGCTCGGCACGCTCTCGGCCGCCATGAAGGACACCGCCGCCTCCCACGAGGCCGGTCGCGTTCCTGGTCGCCACGAGCTGGAGAAACCCGGGTACTTCGCCTCAGAGAACGAGCTGGTCGAGATTGTCAGGCGGCACACCGGAACCGGCACGGCCCGCAACCCGATTGCCTTCCTCACCGAAGTGGTCGACGACCTCGCCTACGCCACCGTGGACTTCGAGGACGGGATCAAGAAGGGGCTCGCTACCTGGGACGACGCGCAGCAGGAGCTGATCGAGGTGGCCCGCGAGCTCGGATGCCCGGAGCTGCTGCGCTCCAAGATCGACGGCGCGGTCGAGTATCTCGGACGAGCCAAGCCGCCGCTGCGCGGGCGGGCCAAGGGCGAGTCGATCGCCCAGGTGCTTCGCACCTTGGTGATAGGCAAAGCGATGGCCGACGTCTCCGACGCGTTCCTCGCTCGCCATGACGCCATCCTCGCCGGCGACTACCACGGCGAGCTGGTCGCCGACTGCGCCTCGGCCGGGCTCGTCGAAACCTTCAAGAAGGTGGACCGCAAGCTGTTCTACGCTTCCGAGGGCAACCTTCGGCTCGAGCTGATGGGCCGGCGGGTGCTTGGCGACCTGCTCTCGGCTTTCTTCGAGGGCGCGGCTGGCTTCGACGGCAAGCCCCCGAAGACCAAGGACTTCCCCGGCAAGCTCTACGGCCTGATGTCCGAGAACTACCGCAACGTCTTCGAGAAGGCTGCCGCCAAGGACCCCTCTACGACGAAGCCCTACCCGAAGCTGCAGCTCGTCACCGACTACGTCTGTGGGATGACCGACTCGTTCGCCTGCTCGCTGCACCAGACCCTGACGCATGGCTAGCCCCTCGCGAGAACAGCTCGAAGCCCGGCTTCGCAGGCGGCTGAGCTCCTTTCTGAACCGCAGCCGTCCGTGGAGGCCGGTGCTCGACGTGATCGAGCAGGCGGCCGATCGCCGAGGCTGGCGGCCGCTGCTGTTCGGGGGCACGCTGCGCGACCTGCTCATCGAGGGCTGCCCTCCGCCGCGCGACCTCGACTTCGTCGTGCCCGGGGTCTCGCTTGAAGAGCTGCGCGCGGAGCTCGGCGGGCACGTCGAGCGGCGCACGCGCTTCGGCGGGCTGAGGCTGCGCATCCGGGCTCTGCCGGTCGACATCTGGCCGCTCGAGCAGACCTGGGCCTTCGCCAACGGGCTGGTGGCGGACCCGAGTCCGGCAACGCTGCCGCGCACCACCTTCCTGAGCGCCGAAGCCGCGGCCGTCGAGATATGGCCGCGCGAGGGACGCACGCGGACGATCCATTCGAGCGGGCTGTTCGAGTCCTTCGCCACCTCGTGCCTGGAGATCAACCTGGAGGAGAACCCCTATCCCGCCCTCTGCGTCGCCCGGTCGCTGCTGACCGCGCGCAAGCTCGGGTTCTCGCTTGGACCACGGCTCGCCGCCTATCTGGACCACCAAGGAACGCGGCTGGGGATGGACGAGATCGAGCAGGCGCAGGTGGCGCACTACGGGGACGTGGTTCTGCCGCGCGAGGCGATGCGGGAGGATCTCCAAGCCATCAGACGGCAGAGAGCCGAGGGGCGGGCGACCGTGCGGTTTCCGCGGGCGGCGCAGGGCGTGCTGCCGTGCGGGGGGACGGTGGGGGCGGGCGTCGCGAGAGGCTCGAAACCACGACTGGAAGAGCGGAGCGACGCGTAGCCCCACAGGCCCGCTTCCTCTCCCCCCAACGACGCGCACACCAGGCTCGCTCGCTTCGATCGCGGAGGGCGCGCCTGGAAAGCGCTGGCCCGTTGGCCTGCTGTGGCCTAGGGACCAACACCGGTCAGCCCGAGCGTAGGCCGAGCTTGCGAGGCCGAAGTCGAGGGCCCGCCGGGTTCAGCCGAGCTCTTCGCCAGTTCCGCGGCCCGACGTGACCTCGCGCCGGTCTCAAGCTCCTAACTAACAGCTCCCCCGCGCCTCCCCGATTGAGCGCGCGCGAGCCCCGACGAAGCCCCCTCCCCGCCCCGCGGCCCCGCCGCGGCCCCGCGGGGAGGGGGTTTGGGGGTAGGGTGCACCGCGGCAAGCACAGAGTCTGGGGCAAAGCCTGGTTCGGCGGCAGGGAGCTCGGCCGAGGATCGGGGCCGACCCCTTACCCCTTGTAGAGCGACACTGATATTGCCCCCCTTGCGACAGCAAGACTGCCCCCCCTCCGGGCCCGAAGACAGGAGGCCGTTGGATGGAGCGAGAGGTGGGAGTAGTGGCACCCCGGAGTCAGGAGGTGCCAATGGTTGGGCCGGAGGTTGTTCGACAGC
>JBMNNX010000274.1:0-8642 GCA_050942745.1 Myxococcales bacterium | reverse complement strand
TCAAGCCGTCCATACGGCTGTCCACAGCGAGCCTGGCCGCCTCTCTCCACAAGTCCACAACCGGTTCCCGGGATCTGCCGAAGAGCCCGTTTTTCCTGCGACACGACACCTAGTCGCGGTCGCTTGCGCCTTCGGCCGGTTCGCAGCTCGCTTGTCCCTTCGAACGGCGTGTCGATCCATTTCGAGGCAAGCACGCCCAGGGCAATTGGCAAGCGCCCGCAGGCGGAGCCCGAGCCCCGCAGTCCATCCCCTGCCGCCTTCTGTCCTCCTCCGTAGTCCACCTCGCCGCCGCATCGTCCTTCCTGCAGCAAAGCCCGACGGCCCGTCGCCACTTGTGCACAGCGATGGCCCACTCGAGCGCCTGACGCGCCGACCGCACGAAAGCCGCCCCCTTTGTCACCCCGCTCCGCGACGACACGCACGCTTGTCAATCGGACGAATGTCCTTCGGGCCGTCGGCGGATTCCGCATGATGCTTCGCCCCGTCAAACTCGGCCTCAAGAGCCTCTTCCTTTTGGCCGAAACCCCGCCGAGAAGAATTCGCGGGCGGAGCCCAAGATGTACATGCGCCTCGCACTGTTCGCCCTGTCACTAGACGTTTTCGCCTGCGGCTGCCACGACGTTCGGGTCAAACCGGCCTCCACGCTGGAGCCTGACTCGGCGCTTTCTGCCGAGCTCGGCGCGGGCCCGCGCGTCATTAGTAACGCCGAAAGGCTCGAGATCGTCCCCCAGCGGCGATGTGCTGATCGGTGGCTCCTTCGAGGGCGAGTTGAGGCTCGGCAACCAGCTCCTTCGCAGCCCTCCGAATTCGCTCGCGGGCTTTTTGGCACGCCTCGACTCCAATGGCCGTCCCGTCTCGTCCCACCTGATTGCAGGCGAAGTCGGCGTGAGGCTATTGGGCGTCGCCGCGACAGCAGACGGCGATACCATCGTCATGGGCGAGAAATCTTTACTGGGGGCTTCGTGCCGACAACACAACCCTATTCGTGCTCAGGGTTTCACCGCGGGGTCGGGTCGTGTGGAAACGTGCCTGGGACCGCCTGATCGCCGTCGCTTTCGCCGCCAATTCGGCGGGCGAATCGGTCGTCAGCGCCCCGCTTTTTCGACAAGGTCGACTTTGAGGGTCGACGATTCGAGTATCGGCCGAAGGGGCTACATCGAATTCCTCAAACGCTTGTGCGCGGGAATGAGCGTGTACGCCCGAGGTCATGCAAGGCGCCCTCCTTGGAAGCGGGCCTCATTTTTCAGCTCAAGCAGGACGGAACACTGGCCTGGGTCAAGCAACTCGACGGTGCGCCTGGGCTCCTAGCCATAGGCGCCTCCAGGGTGTTTGCCAGCATCGGCGAGCTCCAAGCCTTTGAGGTCAATTCGGGCGACGAGTCTTGGAATGTGCACCCGCGCGTCGGCCTGACGCACGGCGTTCTGCTCGCCGACAACGCCGGCGGGGTCTTGTACCTGAATGAACGCAACCAGCTCACGCGCTTTGATTCGAACGGCGCCGAGACCTGGCAGCGCTTGAGTCGCATCGGGCCGCCTGGATCTACGGCGATGTCCTTCGAACCGAACGGCAATCTTCTGGTCGCCTGGGGCTACTCCTCGAGGGCGGCCCCGGACCCCGCTGAGCGATTCTTCGAGCCGACGACCTTGGTCCTGCGCTTGGATGCAAACGGCACCTATCTTGCGAGCGCGGAGCCCGACGGCAGGTTCGACCGCCACTTCGTCCTCCCTGCCGCCGACGGCCGCGTGTGGTTCGTAGCGGAGGGCATGTGCCCGGAGGACCAGTGGCGCTCGGAGTCACGGGTCTATCGCCGCGACCTTCATATCCAGCGGCTAGACCTCAAACAGTGACGCCCGCTCCTAGAATTTGGGCGCACGCCGGCTCTCCTGCCAATTGACAACGTCGACCTCGCAGACAGGGGCGGCCACAAAGGCTGACCCCCGCGCCGGCGATACGCCCCTACTACTCGTCCACGCCTTTCAGGCACAATCGGTGCGCCCGTGGCCGGCGCGGGTCCAATCGGGAGGATCATCATGAACCTTCTGCCCTATCGGCCATTTTACTGCGTTTGGGAGCTCACGCTCGCCTGCAACCTGCGCCTGTGGCCACTGCGGCTCGAGCGCGGGCAAGCCGCGCGACTCCGAGCTCTCCACCGACGAGGCCCTCGACGCGGTCGCCCAGCTCGCGGATCTGGAGTGCCGCCTCATCACGCTCTCGGGCGGCGAGCCGACGCTGCGCTCGGACTGGGAGGCCATCGCCCGCGCGGCCATCGCCCGCGGGATCGTCGTCAACATGGTCACCAACGCCACGATGATGTCCGAAGCGCTCGCTGCGCGCATCGCCGACTCGGGACTGGCCAACGTCGCGGTCTCGCTCGACGGCCCCGAGGCGGTGCACGACGAGAACCGCGGCGCGGGCACCTTCCGGCGCGCGGCCCGGGCGCTCGAGCTGCTCGGCGCTCGCAAGGTGCCCACCGCGGTCCTCACCCACCTCGACGTGCGCAGCGCGGCCCGGCTCGAAGAGATCCACGACCTCGCGGTCGACCTCGGCGCCACGGCCTTCCGCGTCCAGCTCGGCAAGCCGATGGGCGAGCTCGCGCTGCGCCGCGAACGCTGCATCCAGCCCCGCGACTTGCTCGACCTGCTGCCGCGCATCGCTCGGCTCAAGAAGCGCTCGAGCATCTGGGTCGATGTTGGCGACTCCATTGGCTACTACGGCCCCCACGAGCGCACGCTGCGCACCAAGGGCTGGGGCGGGATGCGCAACCTATGGACCGGATGTCAGGCGGGACGCTTCGCCATCGGCATCGAGTCGGACGGAGGCATCAAGGGCTGTCTGTCGCTGCAGGGCACGCTCAACGGGATCAAGGACCGAGATCCTTTCCGCGAGGGCAGCCTGCGCGAGCGCCGGCTCGCGGATCTGTGGTTCGCCCCAACGGCCTTTGCGTTCAACCGCTGCGAGGGCACCGACCACCTCACCGGCGAGTGCGCGCGCTGCGGCTACGCGGGCATCTGCCGCGGCGGCGCGAAGTGCGTCTCGTCGGCGTTCACCGGCGCGCTCGGCGAGGACCCGTACTGCTTCACGCGCGTGGCCCAGATCGAGGGGCGCGCCCGCTCGCTGCCGCGGCGCCAGACGGCGGCCGCTGCGGCGGTCGTCGGTCTCGGGCTGCTCACCAACGTGAGCTGCAGCGCCGACTACGGCGTCATGCCTCCGCCCGACTGCCACGCAGTCTGCGACGCCGGGGTCGCGCTCGATCCGGCGGATCCCTGCGCGGACGCCTGCCAGGAGTACGAGGAGATGCAGCAGCCTGACGCGGGCACAGCGCCCGACGCCGGCGACCGGTGCGCCGATGTCTGCTGCGACTGCGACTACGGCATCCCGCCGCCGGAGTGCTGTAAGGACTAGGCGGTCGCCCGGTCTCTGCACTCGAGAAGCTCCAGCTTCGCCGTCGGGACCGACGGAGTCGAAGCTGGAGCTCCGCCGCCAACCGCGAGGGACGAGCTCGCTCAGGGGCTTGCAGCTCGGCTCGAGGAAGAAGCGCATGTCAGGAGAATCGAGCCGAGCTGCTGCGCTGGCGGCGCTCTTCGTCCTGCTGCCGACCGCGGCCGTTGTCGCCGAGCCTCCAAGCCGCCGCTTCGAGATCGAGGCTAGAAAGCAAGAGCGCGCTCCTCACTCCTCCGAGGCTCCTGCCCATCGGCCCGGCGCACGCGGTGACCAGCAAGCCCCACCGCGTTTGGCCCCGGCAGAAGAAGCACCAAAGCCAAATGCGGTCGCTCCGCCGGCGGGCGCTGCGACACAGGCCAAGACGGTCCAGCAGCAGATCGTCAAGGCGGCCGAGGACCACCTGGCAAAGCCCTACTTCTTCGGCGGACGCGACGGTCGGACCGGTTGCCGCGGCGTCAAGCGCTGTCCCGAGGGCATCGATTGTCAGTCGCTGATCTTCTTCGCGTACGAGAAGGTGCTCGGGAAGCGCTGGGGAAGCTTCTCGGTCTTCCCCAGCATCTCGGTGAGGCGCCGCGAGCTTGGCGACCCGGTCCCTGGGCTCTCCGGTGTGCTGCGCGAGAACCTCGACGCGAAGCTGCTGCAGACCGGCGATGTCCTCTTCTTCCTGATCGCCGACTGGAACCTCGCGGCCGATCCATCGATCTACGAGAAGGACGGCGTGCAGCACGGCGTGTGGCACACCGGGCTGGTCCACGGAAACCGCGACGGGGAGGCGATGGTCATTCACGCGCGCCCGGGCGATAAGGGTGGTCATCCAACCGCTCAGCGAGATCACCTTCGAGGCGCTCTTCGTGTTGCGACTTCCCTTTGCGCAGGCGCCGAAGAAAGACACAGGCAAGCCGCCGCGCTCGAACCGCGGGAAATGAGACAGTAGACGGAGCATCAGCGCATCGACCGCGGGGATTCCCGACCCGATGCGTCGAGCCTCCGAGCCAATGAACGGCTCACCCCGCCGTTTGGCGAAAGAGGGCGTTCAATCCTTCGGCGGTTCGCCCGCAGGCCTTTGGCCCCAGAGTCGGCGCGCGAGGCATCGAGGAAGCCTGACCTCTCGCTCGCAAAGTGCCCGGCCGACGGGCTGTGAAGCGCCCGCTTCGGCGGCGCCTGCGAGCCGTGCTCGAATCGACGCGGGAGGGCGAACCGCTCAGGCCTCGTCGGAGCCCCTACGGCACTTGCGCTTCGGGGGCACCCGAGTCGCCGACACGAACCTCGACATCGCGGCAAAGGCCATGGCGGTTCCATCGGCGTCGCTGCGAAAGTCGATGGCGTTGGCCGCGTCGATGGCGAGCCGGGCGGCAGTCGCGATGGCGTCCTGGTCGGCGGCGAGGAAGACGAAGTCCCAGCAGTACACATCCCGCTGGTGGGCGACGCGGTCGAACACATCGCGCTCAGAGAATTTGACGCTGGCGTTCTCGTGGCCGTCGGTGAGGGTGACAACCACCACCTTCGAGGGGCGCTCGTCTTCTGACGTCTTCGCGAGGCGCTGGCCGACCTCGTCGATGGTCCGCCCCATCGCGTCGAACAGCGCCGTCGAGCCTCGAGGCACGAAGGTCTGGCGCGTCAGCGGCTCGACGGCCTGCAGGTCCGTATGCTCGACGGCGACCTCGTACTGGTCGTCGAAGAGCACGAGCGTCAAGCGCGCCTCGCCCGGCAACGCCTTCTGCTCGGCGAGGAAGGCGTTGAAGCCTTTGATGGCGTCGTCGCGGATGGCCCCCACGAGCCGTTGCGGTCGATGATTGCGACAATCTCGGTCAAGTTCGGGTTCATCAGGATTCTCCTATGTCCCTAGGACGCTCCGACCTGTCGCATTCTGACATGGGCCACGGACATGGCCGGACGGGCCGAGGTCAACCAAAGGGCGGCCTGCGAGTGCCCCTTCACCGTGAACCGGAGAGTCCGCGGATGCGGCCTCGTAGTTCGCGCCCAGGCGGCTGGCCCTCGCTGCGGACGGCAAAGGCTCGTCGGCCTCAGGCGCCTGTCCCGGATGCGCGCGTCACTCGAAAGCAATCCGCACCGCGAGCAAAGCGACTACGCCGAGGGCGAAGATCAAGAAGTGCAGCAGGTTCTCCGAGAGGCGCTCGTGGCGCGCGACCTCGGGCACCAGGTCGGAGGCGCCGATGTAGACGAAGTTGCCGGCCGCGAACGCGAGAAGGGCCGGCAGATCGACACGCCCGGCGATGACCCAGGTCAGCAAGCTGCCGACGAGGAAGGTCAGACCCGAGAGGAAGTTGAAGAGCAACGCCCGCCGCCGGCTGAAGCCACCGTAGACGAGGACGGCGAAGTCGCCGAGCTCCTGGGGAACCTCGTGGGCGGCCGCGGCAATCCAGGTGACCAGGCCGACACGCACGTCGATGAGGAACGCGCCGGCGACGCCTATCCCGCCGACGAAGTTGTGAAGCCCGTCGGCGAGCAACACCAGGTAGGTCATCGGACGCGGCGCGCTCTCCGAGCCGGTGCGGCGGTGGTGCCAGGAGATGAGCTGCTCGAGCAAGAATAACGCCGAGAAGCCGAGCACCATCCAGCCGAAGAGCGCCGTACCCGCGCCCAGCTCGTTGGCGGCCTCCGGCAGCATGTGGAAGAAGGCGCCTCCGAGTAGGCTGCCTGCGGCCAACGCGATGAGCGGATGGGCGATGCGCGCGAGCGTCTGCTCCGAGGCGATGAGGGTGACGCTGCCGACGAGGGCAATGAGGCTCATCGCGAGGCCTTGGAAGAAGATGAGCCAGAAGGTCGGCATCGACGGCTCGGCGAGCGGATCTCCTACCCCGACAGGCCCCCGGGTCCCGGCGGATGGCCTCGCCGTGGGGCGGAAGCGCTATTCGGGCGCATGGCTGGACGCCATACCAACCCCGCGGGCCATTGAGCTCAAGGTATGCGCCCGACGCCTCGAAGGAACCGCGCGTGCCTTTCTCGTACGAAGTCCGACCGGCCTGCCTCCTCGGCGCAAGCGCCAGAGCTCGTCCGTTTCACGAGGCGGCGAGCGAAAACCGCTTCGGCTCCGCCGCTCGCGTGCCTCGAGGCGCGAAAGCGGCTACCGCAGATACGTCCGGATCACCTCGAGCCAGGAGCGCTCCCAGCTCTCCTTCGAGAAGCGACGCGCGACCTCCAGGCCGTTGCGCGCGAGCTCCTCGCGCAGCTCGCGTTCACAGACGAGGCGCTTCACGGCGCGGTAGAGCTCGCCGCTCTCCGGGTTGATGAGCAGGCCGTTGAGCCGGTCGATGACGAGGTTGGGAAGGCCGCCGACGTTGGTCGCCACTATCGCGTTTCCGGTGGCCATCGCCTCGATGCACGAGAGCGAGGTCCCTTCGGCGTACATCGTCGGGATGATCGCAATCTGGCTGCGCCGATAGGCCTCGGGCATCGCCTCCATCGGCAGCTCGTACCATCGCACCTGGCCGGGATGGCGCCGCAGGAAGGCCTCGATCATCGGCACGTCCTCGGGCGCGGCCTGGCCGCACAGCTCGAGCTTGAGCTTCGGGTGCTCGGGGAGCAGCCGCGCGAAGGCCTCCATTAGTAGGTTCAAGCCCCGCGCCTCGTAGAGGCGACGCGGATAGAGGACGACGACCTCGTCGGGGTCGACCGGCGCCGCCTTTGACTCGGCGTTGAACTGCTCGAGATCAACGTAGTTGGGCACGAAGACAAGCTGCTGACTCAGCCCCCAGTCGAAGGTGCGCACCCAATTAATGAAGTTGGTGTCGACGCAGACGCAGCAGTCGCAGCCGCGCAGCCCGTCGAAGAGCTCGTCCTGACGGCGCTCACGCGAGCTCTGCAGCACATTGAAGCGAGTATCCCAATGGATGCCGTGGTTGATGCCCACCGTGAGCCGTTCGGGCGAGAGCCGGCACGCGAGCTCGAGCGGCGAAGCGATGGCCGCCTCACCGGGCTCGAGCACCTCGTCATAGGCCGCGGAGAGCTTGGCGAAGTCGAAGCCGCAGCCGGCCGCCACGCCGACGACTTCGACGCCGCGATAGGTCCTCTGGAACGGCTGGTTCGCGTTCTGGACGAGCCGAACGGTGTGGCCTTCCCGCTGCAGCAACCGGGCGAGGTCGAAGACGTAGCGCTCGGCACCTCCCTTGTAGAGCTCGGCGCCGTCCCAGTCGAAGAAGTTCACGTTGATGATGGCGACGGGGCGGCGCGCAGTGGTGGCGGTCGCGACGGGCCGGGTATGGCCGTCGATGAAGCTGGCGAGCGGCTCGACGGTTCGGTCCCAGCGGTAGTTATCGAGCACTGGGGCATAGTCGTGCGCCCCCGAAGTCGCCGCCGCCTTGACGGCCTCCGCGAACGGAGCGCCGCTCGCGGCAAAGCCGATGGTCCCAGCCAGACTGGAGACAGCCTCGAGCGGCGTGGAGACGACGGGCTTTCCCGCCGACATGTACTCGAAGAGCTTGAGCGGCAGCACCGCGTCGGTCACCCGGCTCTTCACGAAGGGAACGATCGCCACGTCGAAAGCCGCGACCCGCGCGGGGAGCTCTTCGTAGGGCACGGCGCCGAAATGGCGGCAGTTCGAGCGCGCGCAGAGCGCAGCCACCCGCGCTTCGATCTCCTCCTTGCGCTTGGAGTCGAAGGCAGAGACCGGCCCTATCAGCTCCAGCCCCGCATGCGGGTCGCTGGCGATGGCCTCCAGGCTGTCGAAGTCGAGCAGCTCGCTGATGGCGCCGACATAGCCGACGACGTACTCGCCTGGCTTGCGCGCGCTTTCGGCGGCGACAGCACCCGAGAAGTCCTCCGGCCAGACGCCGTTGGGCACGAGCAGCGGCCGGCGCGCCTGGGCGCCGAAGCGCTCGAAGAGCGGCGTCGAAGAGAAGAGCGTCACGTCGGCCTGACGGAGAAGGTCGGCGTGGTCCTCGAGCTGATCGGACGGGGTCGAAGCGCCGAGCTCCGGGTCGTCGAGGACGTCGTAGATGACGGTGGCCTCGGGGAGCAGCCGCCGAAGGTAGGTGAAGAACGGCCAGCTCAGGTAGAGCACGCACGGCTGCTCGCGCAGCTCGGCGAGGAACGCCGGGAAGAGGTTCGTCCGGTAGAGGTTCGGGGCGCGCTGCTCGATCTGCGGCGCGGCGCTGGCCGTAATCTCGAGCATCACGCAGAGGTAGCCGCGCCGCGCCAAGGCATGAAGGACGTGCTCGGGGCGCTGCTTCAGCTCCCGGGGG
>JBMNNX010000273.1:0-8654 GCA_050942745.1 Myxococcales bacterium | reverse complement strand
AGGGCCTCGCCCACCTGCGCGAGCAGCGCCCCGGGGGCGACGAAGCGGGCGACGAGCCCACCGAGCGCGCGGCCGGGCGCCGTCGGGCTCGTGAGCACGAGCACCGGCAGGCCGGCGAGCGCGCCTCCTGCCTCGCTCAGCGCGGCGCTCGCCTGCTCGAGCTCACCGACGACCAGCAGGACGTCGGGCCGCCGCCGGGCGAGCTGCTCGCGCAGCTCTTCGAACGCCGCACCGACGGCCTCGAGGCCCGCGGCGCCCAGCTCGCGGACGCACCCGTCGCGCGCAGGCGCGTCGCCCACGACCAGGATCTGGCCGTTCGCCTCGTGGGTCGTCAAAGCCGCCTCGCGTGCTGGACGAGCGAGCCGGCGGTCAGCGCCGGGCACCTCGGCGCGACCATCCGGAAGGTGGTCAGCCTGAGTCTAGGCCGAGCTCGCGAGGCAGCGGCCGTACCGCCGCCCTCCCGACGAACCCGGGTGGCCGGCTCGCCCTCGGGCCTGCTGCGCGCTTGCTACGCGGTCCGGAGCGAGCGCAGCACGTCTTCGACGCGGCGCTGCAAATTGTCGGCGTCGATCGGCTTCTGCATGAAGTCGTTGAAGCCGGCCGACTGCGACTTGCGCTTGGCGCGCTCGTCGCGGGCTCCGGCGATGGCGATGGCCGGCAGCGTCGAGGTGGCCTCGTTGGCTCGCAGCTCGGCGACTGCCTTGAAGGCGTCGTCGCCCACCGTGGCAAGGTCGAAGAGCAGGATGTCGGGCTTGAACCGCCCGATGGCCAGCCCCGCGGCAAAGCCGCTTGGCGTCGACTCGACCTCGAACCCGGCACGGCGCGCGACGGCGATCAGCTGCTCGGCCTGGCTCTTGTGGTCAGCCAGCACGAGGACCCGCGCAGCCGCTCCCTCTTCGGCGAGCTCCGGCGGCATCGGCATGCCGTGCCGGCGGATGAAGGCGGCGAGCTCGTCGCGAGCGATGCGCCGATGCCCTCCCGGCGTGCGGTGCGCCTTGAGGCGGTTCGCCTTGATCCAATTGACGACCGTCGGCAGGCTCACCCCGAGGAAATGACTGGCCTCAAACGTGGTGTAGTAGCGTCGTGACATTTGCAAGGGAGAGTCCTTCTTCAAATTTTTCAGCTGGAGCGTACTTTTACTGTGTGGCCGTGTCAAGAGCGGGTATACCCCAAAAAGCGCTAGCCACCAAGAGCCGACCTGCCGGGGCAAGCAATTCGCCCCCCGGAGGGCGCTCCCTTATAATGTTGGCTTTCTTGAAGCCTGCTCAAGGCCTGGGCCGGAAACCAGGCGAAACGCCCGGAGAAACCACACATGTACCGCTCGCGGATCGCCCTTCTGCTCGCGCTCGCCGCCACGAGCCTGCCTCTGCCGGGCCTGGCGCAAGAGCCGGAAGCCAAGACCGAGTGGAGCCCCTTCGCCTCCGCCCCGCCCGCCGCCCCCGCGGTCCGCGAGACGACCGCGGTCTCGGACATGGCTCCCGCCCCGGCGGCGCCCCCTGCCAGCGCGCCGCAGAGCGCGCCCGCGGCCAGCACCGAGGTCAAAGAAAGCGTGCTGCCCGGCAGCGAACCGCACAGCCCCGGCACCTGGGACAAGCCCCTGCTGGCGCGCGAGAACCACCGCGCGATGAGCGGCCTGAACGGCGCCACCGGCCTGCTCAGGACCAGCTCGGCCGACATCGGCCCCCGCGGCGTCGTGCGCCTGTCGCTGGTCGGCGAATACTACTCGAGCGAGGACTTCCCGGTCCTCGGCGCGCGCAACACGCGCACCGCCGGCACCCTCGCGGTTGACTACGCCTTCCTCGACTTCCTCGAGGCCTTCCTGTCCTATTCGGTCTCGGCGAACACCAACAACAAGGCATCGCCGCCGCTGATGCAGTCGCAGGGCGACATGGTCGTCGGCCTCAAGGGCGGCTACGAGGTCGTCCGCGGGCTCTCGCTCGGCGGCGACCTCAGGCTCGGCCTCTTCCCCGGCGTCGGCGCCCAGGACCTGCGCGGCTACGCCTTCGGCTTCTCGCCCCGATTGCTGGCCAGCTATGACGTGCGCTCGGTCGCCCCGAGCGTGCCGCTGCTCGCCCACCTGAACCTCGGCGTCGCGCTCGACACCACCGGGGAGCTGGTCACCGCGCACGAGCCGAGCCCCGCCGAGGAGCTCGCCCTCGGCCTCCACCGCCACGACCGGCTCCTGTTCGCGCTCGGCCTCGAGGCGCCCCTGCCCTACGCGACGCCGTTCGTCGAGTGGGGCTTCGGCTATCCGCTTGGCGCCAAGGACCTCATCGGTCCGGACCTGCAGCCGGTCAGCGCCGGCAGCGCGATGCCGCACCAGCTCACGGTTGGCGCCAAGGTCACCGCGCTGCGCGACGTCGCGCTGCTCGCCGCGGTGGACATCGGCCTCGCCCGCCGCGTCGCCAAGGGAATCCCGGCGACCGCTCCCTACAACCTCGTCTTCGGCATCAGCTACAACTTCGACCCGCTGGCCCGGGGCGAGGTGCGCCTGGTCGAGAAGACCACCGTGGTCGAGAAGAAGGTCGAGGTCGCCACCGCGCCGCCTTCGTACACCGGCAAGGTCGCCGGCGTGGTGACCGACGCCAAGACCGGCAAGCCGCTGCCCGGCGTCATCGTCGAGATGGCCGGCTCGGGCCTGCCGCCGGTCGCGAGCGACCCGCAGAGCGGCAAGTTCCTCAGCTTCGATCTGCCCGCGGGCAAGGCGCAGCTCGCCTTCGCGCGCGAGGGCTACAAGCCGGCGGTCGTCGAGGCGCAGGTCGAGGTCGGCAAGGTCTCGGCCCTGCAGGTCTCGCTGCTGCCGCTGGCCAAGGACACCAAGGTCAAGGTCGCGCTCGTCTCCGGCAAGAAGAAGGTCGCCGGCAAGGTCTCCTTCACCGGCCCGCGGCCCGCCGAGCTGCAGGTTGCGGCCGAAGGCTCGGAGATAGGGCTGCCCAAGGGGCGCTACGTCGCGACGGTCGATGCCGAGGGCTTCTTGTCGAAGATCAAGGAGCTCGAGGTCCCCGAGGACGGCGTCGCCATCCTCGAGATCGACCTCTCGCCCATCCCCAAGCGCCGCCTCGTGGTCATCAAGGACGACCGCATCCAGATCAAGCAGCAGGTCCATTTCGCGACCGGCAAGGCCAAGATCCTCGGCGACAGCTACCAGCTCCTCGACCAGGTGGTCGACGCCATCGTGCGCTCGAACATCAAGAAGATCCGAGTCGAGGGCCACACCGACAACCGCGGCTCCAAGGCGAAGAATCTCAAGCTCTCGAAGGAGCGCGCCGAGGCCGTCGTCGAGTACTTGCTCAAGGCCGGCATCGACGCCTCGCGGCTCGTCGCCGAGGGGCACGGAGACGCCCGGCCTATCGCGCCGAACCTGACCGCCCGCGGGCGCGGGCTGAACCGGCGCGTCGAGTTTTTCATCGTCGAACGCTAGGGTACCGGGGGCGCGAATGAGAGCTCACTTGGCGATCGTGGGCGCGCTCGCGGCGTGCGCCCTCGGCTGCGCCGAGCCGACGACGACCGTGCCCAAGGTGGATCCGACGGTCACCCTGCACCCGATGCCCCGGGAGCTCCTCGCCGACGGGCTGACCGCGACGGTCGAGGTGACCGGGTGCGACCGGGTCGCCCGCGTCCGGCTCCGCGACCGCGACCACCTGCTCGAGGAGGTCGAGGCGCAGGGCGCGGTCACCGAGATCAACGTCCCGTCGAAGCGCATCCCCTTCGCCCAGCGCGGCATCGCGGCGGACCTGGCGCTCTTCGCCGACGCGACCTGCGCCGACGGGCGCTCGGCCAGCTCGCGCGAGGTGCCGCTCACCTTCATGCCGTCCGAGGAGCGGCTCCCCGGGCCCTTCCCCTTCGGCTTCAACTTCTGGGTCGAGTCGAGCGGCGAGAGCTTCCTCTCCTGCACCACCGAGCTGGTGCGCGTCTCGCGGGACCGGGAGATCGTCGCCCGCGGGGCGCTCAACTTCGATTGCGAGGCCGACGCCGAGCTGATCTTCGGGCCCGACGGGAACATCTACGTCGTCAAGCCTGGCTTCGGGTTCGCGGGCTTTTCGCCGCAGCTCTCGCTGCTGCTCGCGGTCGACGCCCCCGGAATCGAGCAACTCCTCGTGCCTCCGGATCCGAGCAAGCCGCTCGTCGCGCTCACCGACAACGGCGTGCTGCACAGCCTGGTCGCCTTCGACCATGCCGACGGCGCGCCGGTGTGGGGACCGCGGTATCTCAACGGGCTTCCCGGCGGGCGGCTCGCCTATCAGTCGGGCCGCGTCGTCTATCCAAGCTACTGGCTGCGCGAGACCGGCGGCAACCTCGTGGACCTCGGCATCAGCTCCTACGACATCGACACCGGCACTCAGGCGGCGCTGCAGGCGATGGGGACGATGGTGTCCGATCTGCTCGGGCCGCTGGCGCTACCGGAGATAGCGCTCGACGCGAGCGCGACGACCGCCTACTTCGCCGACCTGGCCGACCCGTCGGTCGTGCGCGCCTGCGACGCAGTCGATTCGCGCGGTTGCACGGAAAAGGGCCAGGGGCTGCTCTGGGCCTCCGGTCCGCTGATCGGCGGGGTCACCAAGGCGGTGCGCACTCCGAACGGGCTCGTCGCGTATGGTTCGAGGATCGCGTTCTTCCTCGACCCGGCGAGCGGGGAGGTTATCGGCGATCCGATCACGCCGGCGGGCTCGCTCGTCTTCTCGTACGTGATGCCGGCGAAGGACGGCTCGACCCTGCTGCTCGCGCAGGCGGCGGGACAGGCGGGCATCAAGCAAGTGCTGGTCTTCGATGAGCCGGGCAAGCAAGTCGCCAACTTTGTCACCGGCACTGAGGGCTATGTCGTCGACGTCGACGGCAAGGGCAGGCCGTGGCTGTGGAAGCACGACCTCGTGCGGCTCTTCCCGGCCTCGCAGTACCGAATGGCGCTCGGCGAGTAGAACCTTACGATGTCGGGAAGGTGATTTCGGTTGCCGCGCGCCGGCTGCCGGCGAGACGCCGGCACTCCCCACCTCGCGCCGCTCGCCGGCTCGGAAGAACCTTACGACGTCGTAAAGATGATTTCGGTTGCCACGCGCTGGCTGCCGGCGAGACGCCGGCGCTCCCCACCTCGCGCCGCTCGCCGGCTCGGCAGAACCTTACGACGTCGTAAGGATGATTTCGGTTGCCACGCGCTGGCTGCCGGCGAGACGCCGGCGCTCCCCACCTCGCGCCACGCGCCGGCTCGGCAGAACCTTACGACGTCGTAAAGATGATTTCGGTTGCCACGCGTCGGCTATCGGCGAGACGCCGACGCTCCCCACCTCTGCGCCGCGCGTCACCCACCGCCCGCCGCCGAGACGCTACCGGCCACGAGGGCGCTATCGGAGCGCCTTCCGAGCGTAGAGCACCGCCTCGCGGTTGCCCGCCGGTCCGGCGATCGGCGCGTCGATCCAGCCGCTCACCTCCAGGCCCTGCTCGGCGACGAAGCGCGCGATCCCCTCGATGGCCTCGCGCCGCTTCTCGGGGTCGCGCACAACGCCGCCCTTGCCCACGTCCTGGCGGCCCACCTCGAACTGCGGCTTGACCAGCACCGCGATGGCGCCGCCGGGCTTGAGGAAACGAAGCGCCGAAGGCAGGACGAGGCGCAGCGAGATGAAGGAGACGTCGGCGACGATCAGATCGACGTCGAACGGCACGTCCTCGCGGGTGAGCGCGCGCGCGTTGACCCGCTCGCGCACCGTCACACGCGCATCCCCTCGGAGCTTCGGGTGAAGCTGTCCATAGCCCACGTCTACCGCGACGACGCGCGAGGCGCCTCGCTGCAAGAGCAGGTCGGTGAAGCCGCCGGTCGAGGCGCCCACGTCGAGTGCGTCGAACCCGGTGACGTCGATGCCAAAGTGGTCGAGCGCGCCCTCGAGCTTGAGCGCGCCGCGCGACACGTAGCGCAGGCCCTCGCCCTTGAGCCGGATGGGAAGCTCGACGGCGACGAGCGCGCCCGGCTTGTCGACCCGCTGGTCGCCGGCGACCACCTCGCCCGCGAGCACCAGCGCCTGGGCCTTCGCGCGCGACTCGGCGAGCCCGCGCTCGACCAGCAGCCTGTCGATGCGCTCCCTCTTCTTCGCCATCAGTGGTCGCGCTCGACCGCCCAGTCGGCGATCTTGAGGAGCGGCGCCGACGCGGGCAGCAACGGCTCGACAGCAGCCTTGGCGACTCCGGCCTCGGCGCGAGCGCGCCGCAACGACTCCTCGTTGCCGAGCAGCGCCGGGAAGGTCGTCTTTCCCTTGCGCGCGTCGGTGCCCTTGGTCTTGCCCGTCTTCTTCGGGTCGCCGGCCAGGTCCATCAGGTCGTCGCAGATCTGGAAGGCGAGGCCGAGGTGATGGCCGTAGTCCTGCATCGCGGCGACCTGCGTGTCGCTGGCGCCCGCAGCCCGCGCGCCTCCGGCGCTGGAGACGGCGATGAGCGCCCCGGTCTTTCGCAGGTGCAAGTTCTCGAGAAACTCCAGGGACTTCTTCCAGGGCTCGTGCACGTCATCGCCCTGCCCTCCGACCATCCCGAGCGAGCCGGCGGCCTGCGCGAGCATGCCGACGAGCCGAAGGCGGACCGGCTCGTTGCCTTGCGCGAGCAGCGAGAACGCTTCGGTGAGCAGCGCGTCGCCGGCCAGGATGGCGATCGCCTCGCCGAACACCTTGTGGTTGGTGGGCCGTCCGCGGCGCAGGTCGTCGTCGTCCATCGCCGGAAGGTCGTCGTGGATGAGCGAGTAGGTGTGGACGAACTCGACCGCGCAGGCGAAGTCCATCACCAGGCCCTCGGCGCGCCCCCCGACCGCCTCGGCCGCGGCGATGGTGAGCAGCGGCCGCAGCCGCTTGCCGCCGGCCAGCAGGCTGTACTCCATCGCGTCGTAAAGGTGCGACGGGATCTTGCCCTTGTAGGCGCCGAGCGCGTCCTCGAGCGCCACCTCGGCTATCGCCCGCCGGTCCTCAAGCCACGCCTTGAAGTCGAAGGTCCCAGGCTCGCTCACGGTCGTCTCCTCCGGGGCGTGGGAAGCGGCTGATCCTAGCCGAGCAGCTCGCGAATCCGCGCGTTGAGCCGGTCGATGTCCACCGGCTTGGTGAAATAGTCGGCCGCGCCGGCCTCGAGCCCGCGGCGCACGTCCTCGCCGCCCTTGCGCGCGGAGACGAAGACGATGGGGATGTCTCGCAGCTCCGGGTTCTTCTTGATCGAGCGGCACAGCTCGAAGCCGTCGATCCAGGACATCATCACGTCGAGCAGGATGAGGTCCGGCCGGTCAACGCGCAGGCTGCTCACGAGGCGCAGGCCGTTGGCGGCCTGCTCGACGTCATAGCCCTCGAGATCGAGGGCGAGCATCAGCATCTCGCGCGTGTCCCGGTCGTCGTCGACGATGAGGATCTTGCGGCGCCGGGGCACGGCGCTCGGTCCGCTTCCGCTGGTCTGGTTCATGTCGGCGCTCACCGCGTCGCCAAGCGCCTAGAAAGGCACTTCCTCGTCCGGAGCGTCCACGGGGCGGGCGCGGCCGCGCGGGCGCTTGGGCTCGCCGGGCGACGGCTGGGGTTGCAGCGGCACCACCTCGTCGCCGCGCGGGCCCGCCAGGAGCTGCTCGACGCGCTTTTCGGCCTCGTTCAGCCGCGCCTCGCCAGCGCGGACGAGCCCGATGCCCTCCTCGAACGCCCTGAGCGAATCCTCGAGCGACAGGTTGCCGCCTTCGAGCCGGCGCACGACGTCCTCGAGCCGGCCGATGATCTGCTCGTAGCCGAGCTCCTCCTGGGCCTTGCCTGCCGCGTCCTTTGCCAACTGCCGCCTCCACCGGTTGGGCCGGGAACACACTCTTTTGCTCAACACTCCAAAGCCGGGCGCCATGCTAGTGGCGGCAACGCAGGGGGTCAACGGGCGCTGGCGCGCCTTGCCGCAGGCCGGCCGAGTACGCTCGGGTTCCTCGGCCGGCGTTGAGCAAGGGGCCCGAGCGCTTTTCGCGCAGCTCGGCCCTTCGACCCGGCTATCGCGCCGCGCCGTCCGGGGTAAGGCCCGTCTGAGGGAATGCAACAAGAGGAGCCCCACCCCAACTCCAGGCCCCCACGCAGCAGACGGAGGCAAGCATGGAGACGAAGGAGATCTTCAAGGAGCTCAACTCCCTGACCCAGCTCGACATCGACGCCATCCACGCCTACGACGAGGCGCTCGAGCACATTGACGTCATGACCATCAAGGACCAGCTCACCCAGTTCCGCGACGACCACCACCGGCACGTGCGCGAGCTGTCGGACGTCATCCGCCAGCTCGGTGGCCAGCCGCCGAGCTTCACGAAGGACTTCAAGGGCTACCTGATCCAGGGCATGACCTCGGCGCGCAGCGCGACCGGCACCGAGGGCGCCATCAAGGCGATGAAGGCCAACGAGGAGCTGACCAACCGCTACTACTCCAAGGCCGTCAACATGGACTTCCCGGACGACATCAAGGTGCTCATCCAGCGCAACTACCGCGACGAGCAGCGCCACCTCGCGACGATCCAGCAGTGGATCACGACCGCGGCCTGGGAGCAGCCCGGCGCCCAGGCCTAGGTGGCTGGTGTTTTTCTGTAGACGATGCGGGCGGCATCTGAAAGATGCCGCCCCATGAGTCTTGGCCGTACGCCTGCTGGTGCTGACCTGTTTCGGAATCCGGCGCGATTCTGTGCCGAGTGG
>JBMNNX010000272.1:0-8683 GCA_050942745.1 Myxococcales bacterium | reverse complement strand
GGCGATGGCCACCGCGCCGCTGATGTGGATGACGAGGCATCTGTCGCCGTCGGCGATCGCCTCGTCGACACGCACGTGCAGCGCGGTGCTGAACTCGCTTCGGTCGTCGCGCAAGTCGATGTGGAGGAAGGCCAGCGGACCCTGGGTGTTGTAGTAGCGCCGGATCTCGCGCGCCTTGGCGTGGCGGGCTTTGGGCGAGTCGGTGCGCAGCGGCACGAGGCTGACCTTCTTGTCCTTTGCGGCCTCCCAAATCTGTTCGGAGCGCTCGTCGGCGAAGGTGAGCGTGTCCACCCGCAGCTCGAGCGCGCGCCGATAGCGGCTGAGCGCGCTCGCCACGAGGATGGCCAGGCAGAAGACGCCGGCGATGATCACGCCGTCGGGCCGTTCGATGGCGTTGTCAACCAGCGCGAAGGCGAAGATGGCGCTGATGAGCCAGAAGAAGAGGCTGACGAGCGGCTTGCGCCGAGGCGCCCCACGGCGCCCATCGGGACGACGCCCGGTGCGCGCCTCGCGCCAGGTCGCCAGGGCGACCGCTAGGGCCGCCGAGAGGATGAGGACGAGCACGCCGGTCGCGTAGGCGCCGGCCTGCGCGTCAACCTCGGCGTCGAAGAGCCAGGTAACGACGAGGCTGGCGACGAAGAGGATGATCACGAGCGGTCGGCTCTCGGCGACCCACTGCGGGGCCATGCCAAAGCGCGGCAGGTAGCGCGGGATGAGGTTGAGCAGCCCCGCCATCGCCGATGAGCCGGCGAACCAGAGGATGAGGATGGTGAGGAGGTCGTAGACCGAGCCGAAGCCGTGGCCGAGCAGCTCGTGGGCAAGGAAGGCGAGCGCACGGCCGTTCGCCGCGCCGCCGGTCCGCATCGCGGCCGCCGGGATGAGGACCGTGGTCGAGAGCGACGAGGCGACGAGCATCACGCTCATGATCACGGCGGCGGTGACGAGCAGCTTGTGGGTCGCGCGCACCCGGCCGCGGATGAAGTCCTTGCCCGGCCGCGACTCGCTCTTGACCAGCGGCATGACCGCGACCCCGGTCTCGAACCCTGACAGGCCGAGCGCGAGCTTCGGGAAGATGAGCATCGAGGCGAGCAGGATCCCGGTGATGTCGCCGGTGGCGGCGACCTCGACGCTGAAGCGCTGCCAGGTGTCCGGGCGGCAGGCGATTTCCCACAGCGAGCGGGCGAGGACCACCGCGTTGACGAGGACGTAGGGGGCGCCCACGGCCACGGCGACACCGATGACCTGGCGGGCCCCGGTGAGGAAGAGGGCGGCGAGCCCCGCGAGGAGCCCGACCGTCAACAGCGTCCGGTGGTCGCCCACGTAAGGCTTGAGCAGCGGGTTCTCGACCGCGTGCAGCGCGGCGTCGGCCGCCGACAGGGTCATGGTGATGACGAAGGCGGTCGTCGCGAACCCGAGCAGCAGCAGCACGAAGAGCTTGGACCACCAGCCGCGCAGCAGCTTCTCGAGCATCGCGATGGAGCCCTGCCCGATGTACGAGCGGCGCGCGACCGCCATGTAGGTCGGCAGGGCTCCGCCCAGCGTGACGAGCACGAGCATCGCCGAGGCGACTGGGGAGAGCGCGCCCGCGGCGAGGAAGGCGATGCCGGGCTGATAGCCGAGGGTGGAGAAGTAGCCGACGCCGGTCAGCCAGAGGACCTTGTACCAGGGCCAAACATGCGACTCGTGCCCGGGCTCGGCCGGGCGCGAGCCTGTCAGCAGGAAACGGCGCAATCGGCTGGCGCGCCGTGGCGCCGCAGAGGGGACCGGGTTGAACGCTTCGCGCGGCTTGGCGGCGGGCCGAGCCGCGGGGGCGGGGTGGTGTCGGCGCTGGCGGGGGTCCACGCAACTCGGATAGCACGGGGCGAGCGCTACCCGTGTCTTACGGCCGCGCAGCCGCCCGCCGAAACGCAAAGCGAGCATCCGTCGGCCCGTCTCATCGCGCGGGGCAGAGCGGAACGCGGAATCGCGTTCTCCGCGCGCGAGGAGCGCGCGCTCGCCCGGGGACTACCGGACCGCCGCCGCCCCGGCGGCCTGCAAGGCTTCACGAACGGCCGGGGGTAGTGGAAGGCGGCGAGCGAGGAGAAGGGAGCGGCCGCTGTCCCGGCGGCTGCGAGGCGTCACGCGCGGCCGTGCTATGGGAAGGCGGCGAGCAAGGAGAAGGGAGCGGCCGCCGTCCCGGCGGCCTGCGAGGCCTCAGTAGCGGCCGGGAGTATTGGAAGGCGGCGCGCGACGAGGAGGGGAGCGGCCGCCGTCCCGGCGGTCTGGGCCCCGGTCCGCTGCCATCCCGGCGGCCTGCGCGCACAGGCGCCCCTGCTCATCCGGCGGCTACCTCTTGGCCGGCTGGCAGGCCCCTTCGACGCACGCCATGCCGCTGCAGCAGGACGGGAGGCCGAGCCCGCAGGCGGTTCCCTCCTGGGCGCAGCAGAGCTGCCCCTCGCAGCTAAAGCCGTCGCAGCAGTCGCCAGGCTGCAGGCAGATGACCGTGCTGCAGCACGTGCCGCCTCGGCAGGCGCCCTCGATCCCCGCGCAGCACTCAGAGTCCGCGGTGCAGCTCGCGCCCGTGTCGAGGCAGCACGTGCCTGCAAGCCCGCAGGTGGTCGGCGGGCAGCAGTCGGCCTGGCTCGAGCAGGCCGCGCCGTTGAGGAAGCAGCAGGTGCCGTCCTCGCAGTTGCCGGCGCAGCAGTCGCCGTCGTCGGCGCAGGCGCGGCCGTTCACCGTGCAGCAAGCGCCGTCGAAACACCGCCCTCCACAGCACTCGGAGGAGAGATGGCAAGCCTGGTCGTTCGGCTTGCAGCACCGGCCGCCCTCGCAGCCGCCGGAACAGCACTCGGCGCTCGAGCCGCAGAAGGCGGTGAGCAGCCGGCAGCAGCTCCCGTTCTCGCAGTTGCCGCTGCAGCACTCGGAGACCGTGCCGCACTCGCCTCCGGCGGGCTGGCAGCAGGTGTTGCCGCTGCAGTTGCCGCTGCAGCAGTCGGCGTTGACCTGGCAGCCGCCGCCGATGTCGCGGCAGCAGGTCCCATCGACGCACGAGCCCCCGCAGCACTGCGAGTCGGCGCTGCACGACGCGCCGACCGGGCGACAGCACTTGCCGCCGTCACATCGCCCGTCGCAACACTCGCTGGCCAGCGAGCAGCTCGCCTCGGTCGGCTTGCAGCAGCGCCCGGCGCCGCAGGTGGTGCCCTCGCAGCAGTCAGAGGGGCTGCCGCAGGGCGCGCCGGGGGCGCTGCAGGCGCAGCTCTCCGAGGCGCAGTTGCCCGAGCAGCACTCGCCGGCCAGGGTGCACGCCTTACCGGGCTCTAAGCAGCAGGCCCGGGTCGACTCGGGGCACGTGGAGACTCCGCAGCAGTCCTCCGGCGAGTTGCAGGCGCTCCCCGGGAACCCGCAGACCGCCTTGCAGACGCCGTCCTCGCAGGCGCCCGCGCAGCAGTCCGAGGGCTCCGTGCAGCGCGCGCCGACCTGTCCGCACGCGCTACAGAGGCCGAGGTGGCAGGTCAGGCCGGGGCAGCACCCCTCGCCGCAGGGCTCGCCCTCCATCGGGCAGGAGGCGCACTGCGCGCCGTCGCACCGCTGGCTGCAGCAGTCCGCGTCCGTCGCGCAGAAAGCGCCGCCGCGCTGGCAGGCACACTGACTGTTGACGCAGGAGTAGGGCAGGGCGCACTCGCCGCAGCTCCCTCCGCAGCCGTCCGGGCCGCACTCCTTGTTCTCGCACTGCGGCGGGCAGGCGACGCAGGCGCCGGCCTCCGAGCAGAGCGAGCCCGGCTCGCATTCGCCGCAGGAGCCGCCGCAGCCGTCGTCGCCACACAGCCTGCCCTCGCAGTCGGCGATGCAGCTCAGGCACTGGCCTCCGACGCAGGCGCGGCCGCTCGGGCACTTGCCGCAGCTACCGCCGCAGCCGTCGTCGCCGCACAGCTTCCCGTCGCACTGCGGCGCGCAGGTGCAGCGCCCGTCAACGCAGCTTTCGTGCTCGGCGCAGCAGGCGCTCCCGCAGGGCTTTGCGCAGCTCCCGGCGTCTGGCGGGGGCGGCTCGTTGCAGCCGGTCAGGGTCGCGGCGAAGAGCAGGGCGAAGAAGGCGGAACCTCTCATGGCTCTCTCTCGGGAGCTAGACCGCTCGAGCCCTCAGGAGGACGGCCGGTGGCCGAACGGTGTTGAATCCCGGGCAAGTATCGGCGGCGCCTCGCGCGCTGTCGAGGGCGGCGGGCGGCGGCGCCGCGCCCCCGCGCGTCGGCACAGCCGAGGGCGAGCCTCCGCGGGGCCTGCCGTCGGTGGCCTCGCGGGCAAGCAGGGCGGGGCCAAGGGCGCCGAGTACACTGTCGGCCAAACGTCATTGCTTTTTCTAAATCTCGAAAGGATTATGACGGCCACGATGTCGAACCGGGGGTGGACAGGCAGCCGGCGGCCGTGTGCCGCGAGACTCAGCGCGACGCTTGGGCTGGTGCTCGTCCTCCTGTCCGCCGGAAGCGCTCGGGCCGGCGGGGTCGATGGCCGCGCGCCCAACGTGCTCGTGCTCAATTCGTACTCGCCGGGCTACAACTGGGCCGAAGAGGAGGTCGACGGCTTCCTCGAGCGCTTCCGCGAGTTGGCTCCCCTCGCCGTGCTCTTCGTCGAGTACCTCGACTGGAAGAACCACCCGACGAAGGAGAACCTCGAGCTGTTCCTCGAGGTGGCGCGGTACCGCTACGCGGACAAGAAGCTCGACGTCGTGGTGGCGATGGACAACGTCGCCTTGGACTTCGCGCTCGCGCACCGCGGCGAGCTCTTCGCCGGCGTCCCCATCGTCTTCTGCGGGATCAACGACTTCACCCCCTCGCTCATCGCGGGGCACGAAAAGGTCACCGGCGTCGCCGAGCGGGTCAACGTGCTCGGCACCGTGCAGCTCATGAAGCGGCTGCACCCGAACCTGCGCGAGATAGTGATCATCCTCGAGCCGACCGAGTCAGGGCGCGCGATGCGCAGCGAGCTGGAGGCCGCGCTCGGTTCGGTCGCCCCGGGCATCGGCTACCGGTTCCTCGAGGGCCTGGGGATCGAAGAGGTGCTCGTCGAAGTCGGGCGGCTTCCCCAAGGCACCCTGGTGCTCGTCGATGCCTTCACGCGCGACGGCAAGGGAGAGCAGCTCCCAGTGTGGGTGGCGACGGGCTTGCTGAGCGAACGCAGCGCGGTCCCCGTCTACGGGCTCCTCGAATACCAGGCCGGGCGCGGAATCATCGGTGGCTGGCTGCTGAGCAGCCGGCAGCAGGGAGAGCTCGCGGCGCAGATAACCCAGCGGGTGCTCGCCGGTGAGATGCCGCCGCCTGTCCTCGAGTCGCCGACCCGGCTTGTGCTCGACTACGAGCAGCTCCGGCGGTTCGGTGTCCCGCTCGGCGCGGTGCCCAGCGAAGCCGTCCTGCTCAAGGTCCCGCCGGCCGCTCCGGGCCCGTCCTGGGGCTGGGTGATGGCCGTCGCGGGGGCGACCGCGCTCTTCCTCGCGTTCAACCTCGTGCTGCTCGTCAACGTCCGCAGGCGCCTGCACGCCGAGCGCACCCTCCGCGAGAGCGAGAGCCGCTTCCGAGCGGTCGTCGAGCACAGCTCGGACCTGATCACGACCCTGCGAGCCGACGGCTCGTCCGACTACCGCAGCCCGTCGTACGCGACCGTCCTCGGCTATTCGCCCGAGGAGGTCGCGGCCGTCGGTTGGCAGATCGTCCATCCCGACGACATCGAGAATGCCCGCAAGGACATTGAGAAGGCTCTGGCGATCCCCGGCGGCTCCGTGCGCGGACAGCACCGGCTGAGGCACAAGGACGGCTCCTGGCGCTGGATAGAGTCCGTGATCCACAACCACCTCGACGACCCCGCCATCGGCCGGCTCGTGGTCACCGGCTGGGACATCACCGAGCGCAAACAGGCCGACGAGGCGCGCATCCGCCTGCTCGAGCTGGAGCAGGACGCGCGGCGCCAGGCCGAGGCCGCCAACCGATCGAAGGACGAGTTCCTGGCTATCCTGTCGCACGAGCTGCGCACGCCGCTGACCCCGATCCTCGGCTGGGCCCGGTTGCTGAGGACGACCGACATGTCGCCCGAGGACACCGACCAGGCGCTCGAGGCTATCGAGCGCAACACGCGCGCGCAGGCACGGCTCATCGAGGACCTGCTCGATCTGTCGCGCATCGTGACCGGCAAGATGCAGCTCGAGGTGCGCACGGTCGATCTGGTCGAGGCGCTCGAGAGCGTGCTCGAGTCGCTCAACCCGGCGGCGACCGCCAAGCAGATCGAGATAGTGCGCGGCTATGACGCCGAAGAGCCGCTGTACGTGCGCGGCGATCCGGACCGCCTCCAGCAGGTGGTGTGGAACCTGGTGTCGAACGCCATCAAGTTCACCCCGCGCGGCGGCAGGGTCGAGGTGCGCGCCGCGCGCGGCGCCGAGCACGTCGAGCTCGTCGTCCGCGACAATGGCGAGGGCATCGCCCCCGAGCAGCTCGCTTTCCTCTTTACCCGCTTCTGGCAAGCCGACACGACCGCGACCCGTCGCTTCGGCGGGCTAGGGCTCGGCTTGTCGATCGTGCGGCACCTCGTCGAGTTGCACGGAGGCTCGGTCAGCGCCGAGAGCGAGGGGAAGGGCAAGGGCGCCTGCTTCGGCGTGCGCCTGCCCGCGAGCCGTGACAAGCGGCCCGCCGAGCAGGCGCCAGGTGCCCCATCGCTCCTGCGGCCGTCTCCGGCGCCGCTCGAGCGCCTCCGCGTCCTGGTGGTCGAGGACGATCGCGATACGCGCGACTGGCTGATCCGCACGCTCGAGACCCACGGCGCGGTCGTCGAGGCAGTGGCGACCGCGGCGCACGCGCTCGAGGCGTTTCGCCGCAACCGCCCCGGCCTCGTGCTGTCGGACATCGGCCTCCCCGACGAGGACGGCTACCGGCTGCTGCACGCGATACGCGCGCTGCCGCCCGAGGAAGGCGGCGACACCCCGGCGATCGCGCTCACCGGGTATGCCCACGACGACAACCGGCGGCAGGCGCTCGACGCGGGCTATCAGCTCCACCTCGCCAAGCCGATAGAGCCGGCAGAGCTCGCCGCCGCTGTCGCGAAGCTGGCGGCGAGCTCGACGGCGCGCTAATCGTGCGCTCGAGCGCGGCGCATCGTCGGCCCGAGGCTCGGGTTTCGCCTCGAACGGGAACGCGTTCGGCTGGCGCCTTGCGCGCAGCTACTGGCGCACGAGCCAGTCCTTTGCGTCCTCTTCCGACGCGGCGAAGTAGAGGTCCCTGAGCACGAGCCGCGCGACCACGCGCTTGAAGCCGGAGAGCCCGACCACCGCCTGTGCTTTCATCAGCCCCTTGGTGGCTTCCTGGAAGACCTTCCAGGACTCCTTGGCTTCGTCGAGCGCGCCCTTCGGCTGCTCGCCGACGACGAGCAGCAGCACCGAATTCGGAGCCGGATTGCTGGCGAGGACCGCATCTCGCCCAGCATAGACCTCCTTGACGTAGGCCCCGATGTCCATCCCGTCGACGTCCATCCTGAGAATCTTCTTACCCTGGTGCTCGATCCATTGAAGCATTTGTCCTCCGGAGAACTCGTGTTGCCGACGAAGCGGCGGCAAAATCTAGCTCAGCGGCTCGAGGACGTGTTTGGCCTTCGGAGGCGATCGCGGGCTCGGGCCGCTGAGCGGGCAAGCGCCTGCGCCCTGGCCCGCGGAAGGTCCGGAGCTACTCGGGCTGCATCAGGAAGAGCACCTGACCGAAGCTCACCTCGGCGGCCTCGTCCACGAGGATCCGTGCGACCTTGCCGCGCTGTGGGAGGCCGGGGCCGCCGTAGGTGACCTGGCTGAAGCACTTCATCACCTCGACAATGCCGAGCACGGTGCCAGGGGCGACCTCGCTGCCGATGTCAACGTAAGGCGGCGCGTCGGGCCGCGGGCGCCGATAGAAGACGCCCTCGGACGGCGCGATGATCGGCACCAGGCTGCGGTCGAGGCCTTCCGCGGCGGCCGCGTGCAGCGCGTCGCCGGCCGCCGGCTTGCTCGCGATAGCCGCCGACAGCCGCAGCAGCGGCTGGCCGTACTCGACCGGGACTGGCGCCTCGGCGACGAGCCTCTCGGTGACCCAGCCCTCGACGCCGGCGGGCAGCTCGACGAGCCGCGGCTCGCCGAGGACCCGCAGGACGAGCGGGCGATCCGGTCCAAGGTGCGAGCCGAGCGAAGGCAGTCGCTCGAGCAGCCCGACCGCGGGCGAGCGGATGGTGAAGACGCGCTCCGGCTTGTCGGCGAAATCGACTCTGGCGAGCAGTCTGCGCATGGGCTACTCCCGCGGTCCCGACTCGGTGAGGACGTCCAGGTCGTGCAGCGACCAGATGCGCGGGTTCTTTACCCGGCGGTAGCCGATGCTCTGGTAGCACATCTCCACCGCCGCCTCGAGGTAGGCCCGCAGGTCGTGCATCGCGACGATCTCGTCGGTGTCCATCTGGCTGGCCGCGCGGTAGGGGTCCATGTCCTCGGTGATGCGATCCTCGACCGCCTTCATGCCGCGCTCGATCTTCGCCCGCTCCTCGGGATCGCTCGTCACGATGCGGAACTGGTCGTCGAGCTTGGCGTTGAAGGCCCCGATGGCGAGCGTGCGCCCCTCCATCACCGCGAGCCGGGTGAGCGGCGTCGAGAGCTGCAGCACCGGCCCGTAGGGCAGCCCGCTCATCGCGTAGTAGCCCGCGCCCGAGGCTTTGC
>JBMNNX010000023.1:0-39325 GCA_050942745.1 Myxococcales bacterium | reverse complement strand
GAAGGAAGCCCTCGCAATGGTGCGAAGGTCAAGCCTCTGCGGCCAGCGCTTCATCCTGCCCTCGCAGACGAGGCATCAGCTCATACCGACAGCGGATTTCGGCATCCCGGGATCTGCCGAAGAGCGAGAAGTTCGCCTACTCTTGGTACTACGTCGTCATGAACGTCGGCTCGCTGGTCGCGGGCCTCACGCTCGACTCGCTGCGCGCCTTCTTCACCCAGCCCGTGCAGCTCTCGCTGCTCGGCGCGAGCGTCTCCGTCCGGCCGCTGCAGGCGATCTTCCTCGTCGGCGTCTTCGCCACGCTCGTGTCCCTGACGCTGGTCACCTTCTTCGTCCGCTCGAAGATCCCCGAAGAGGAGCGCGGCGAGGAGCCCGCGCCCGCGCCCAAGGCCGAGGCTGCTCAGCCCGCCGAGCGCAAGTCGGCCTTGACCATCATGAAGGAGGTGGTCACCGAGAAGGTCTTCTGGGTCTTCATCGCCTTCATCTTCCTGCTCGTCCTCGTGAAGATGATCTTCCAGTACAACCACTCGCTCTACCCCGTTTACATGGAGCGCATCGGCCTGAAGACGTGGACGGGGAAGCTCTACGCCATCAACCCCGCGCTCATCATCCTGCTCGTGCCGGTCGTCACCGCGGCGACGGCGAAGATGAAGGCCTACAACGTCATCCTGCTCGGCACCTTCGTGAGCGCCGGCTCGGTCTTCTTCCTCGGGCTCGGCGAGAGCATCGCGCTCATCGTGCTCTTCCAGGTCGTGCTCTCGCTGGGCGAGGCGCTCTGGTCGCCGCGGCTGTACGACTACACCGCGTCCATCGCGCCCAAGGGCAAGGAGGCGTCGTACATGGCGCTCTCGAAAGTGCCCATGTTCTTCGCCAAGGTCGGCGCGGGGCCGGCCTCTGGCATCCTGCTCGCGCAGCTCTGCCCCGCCGAAGGCGCGCGCAACACCGAGTTGATGTGGATCATCGTCGGCCTCTCGACGATGGTCTCGCCGATCACGCTGGCGCTCGGGCGGCGCTGGCTCGACGTCGAGAGCCGCCGGAAAAAGGAAGAGACGGCCGAACCGGCTGTCACTCCGGCCGCAGGCTGACGAGCTAACGGCGCGCAGCCACCTGGGCGGCAGCGCGTCCGCTCACTCGCGAGAGGCCCACACACACCCGCGAGGCCAGATCCTTCAATCGATCAAGGCCCGAGCGGGCCCAGCTTTCCGCTGGGGATCTTCTCGAAGACCTCGCACTCCCGTGCGATGCGCCCTGGGGTCGGCAGCGTGCCGACCTGAATCTTCGAGCAGTCGGCCTTGCTGAGCGCGGTCCGGCACTTCTCCAGCTCGCCCCGCGAGAAGGGCGCGTCCCCGGTGATGCCTATGCACGCCGAGGTGAACTCGGAGCAGTCGGAGACATCCCCGGCGAGCGCCGGCTGACAGCGCTTGATCGCCTCGCAAGTCGCCACCGCGTGAGCTCGGCAGACGTCGAGGAGCGACAGCGGCCGCGCATCGACCTCCTTGTCCGCCTGCGCGCGCTTCTGCTGAAGGTCGCGCTCGATCTTGTGGAGCTCGGCGAGCCGCTCGGTTTCGGCCGCTTGCGCCTGCTTCGCCTTCTCCAGGCCCGCCTGAGCCGCAGCGCGATGGGGACTGCCCTCGGGGACACTCTCATAAAGGTTCTGGGCGAGGAGCAGGTCGCCCTCTTTGAACGCGAGGTCGGCGCGCAGCATCTTGGCCTTGTCGTTGGTAGGGGCGAGGATGACGGCTCTCTCGAGCGCCTTGGCAGCGGCGGCAGGCTGGTTGAGCCTTTGAGCGAGCTCGCCTGCCAGCAGCCAAGCGTCCGACGTCTCGTGGAAGGCGGCCGACCGCTCGGCGAGCGACAGCGCGAGCACCGGGTCGCTCCCTTCGAGACCGCGCCCGGCCGCCAGCAGCGCCTTTCCTATAGCTTCCCTGTCTTGCGCCGCGTACTGCGCCGGGTCAACTGCCGAGTACTTCAGGTAGAGCTCGTCCCATGCCTTGGCCGCGGCGAGCTTCGTGGCTTCGGCGGCCGGAGGAGCGGCGGCGAGCAGGACGAGAAGAGCGTGAACCAGCATGGCGAACCTCGAATCGGACCGTGGTGAGGTGAGGAAAGCACGCAGAATTCCTCGTGCCAACCCTCTCTTCGGCCAGTCCGACCACGAGGAGCGCCGTAGAGCATGTGGCCGCGCGAGCGCCCGCTGGGTCCCTTCGGTCAAACCCGCTCGAATTTCGCGTACCGACAAGGCGCCAGAGGCCGAAAGGCGCAAGCGAGGACGCCATGAAGCGCTACGAGGGCCGGAAGCCTGAATCGATGAGCAAGGCCGCCCGGTTGTTCGGGCTGCTCGACGCGACTGGCCGCAGCCGCCTGCTCGCGGGCTCCATCCGCCGCACCTTCCAGGCCGGCGAGATCGTTCCTCTTCAGTTGCGACAACGCGCCGGCAATGTGGCTCTACTCCCGGCTGCCCGCCGGTTATGAGCTTGATCTGCGCCGCGCCATCGAGGAGCAGACCCTCCCGCTGCGCGAGGTCTTCGGCCGCCGGCTAGGCGAGGAGCGATACGAGTGGGGCAATCCCAACCCGGACCCGCTAAACCTCCGGGGCCCGAGCCAAAAAGGAAAGAGGTGGAAGCCCTGCCACCTCTACTCAGTGTCCGACGGATTGCCGGACGAATTGGAGTGGCAGAAGAAGCGGTTCTTCCGGCTCATGCACCCGTTCAACATGTTCCTGTTTCCACGGCCTATCCGGAAAGGTGCCGGCTACCCCGGCTCGTCAAAGCAGCCGCCCGGATACTACTTCGCCGACTGAAGGTAACAGCGCGGCTCACAGCTAAGTTCGCAAGATCCGATCCGGTCGGCTTGGTTCTCCACCCTGAGCTCCTTCGACTCCCATCTCTTCGACTCCGGCCTCGCAAGCTCGGCCTACGCTCAGGGTGACCGGCGAGGCTGCCCAAGTCGCATGGATACGTCGAAAGCAACCCAGGACCACCGCTCTCTCACAGCACCGCCCGCACCCCAATCGTCGGCACCACATACCGCAGCGCATTCGACCCAACGAGCCCGCCCGACTCGGCCGCAACAGTGGAATTGATGATGTCCACGTAGAAATCGAGCAACCAGCGATTCCAAACCGCCCGCTTGTCAACCCGCAGATCCGCACGGAACTGCCAATCACTGCGGCTCGCGTTGTAGCCATAGATGGTCGTGAGCGGCGTACCGCTCTGCAGCATCAACCGAGCACCCAGCTCCCAGTTGCGCGGCAGCCGCACGCCGAGCACAGCATTGAAGATGTGCGTGCGGTCGAAATCGAAGGGCCCCCAACCACTCTCATCCCGGCGCTCGCTATGCGACAGCGTGTACGCGAGCCACCCGTAGACCCCGCGCGCATCCCGCTTCCTCAGAATCACCTCGAGCCCGTAGGACCGGCCGACGCGCTTCTCGAAGAAGCGGCTGATGTCGCTCCCCTGCCCCGGCTCGTCGCCCGAAGGCAGCTCACCCGGATTCACCCAGGGACCAGAGGGCTGCATGTCCTCGAGCGTCCGGTTGATCTGCAGGTCGAAGACGACGGGGTTCTTGTGGTTGAAGTAGCCCTGCAAATCGATCTCGATTCCAGGCGCGACCTCCGCCTCGACCCCGAGGCCGACCTGCGTCGAGGCGAGCAGTCCCAGCTCGAGCATCGACTGATCGACCCCGGGCAGCGGCACGAAGAGCCGCGGCGGCTGGTGGTAGCGACCGACCACTCCCTTGAGCCATAGCTCGCGCTCGAGCGGCTTCCAGCGTACGGTCAGCCGCGGATCGACGCTCCACTGCCGCGTCGCCTCGTGCTGATAGAGATCGCCGCGCACTCCGGGGATGACGAGCAGGCCGTCGAACGGCCGCAGCGGCGTCTGGAGGAACACGCCGCCGTTGATCAGCAGGCCTGACGGCTGCACGGCCTGCGAAGCCTCGGTCACCACGCCCATCGTCGCGGGCGAGGCCGCGTCGTCGGCGATATCGCGCACCAGCAGCTCGCCGCCAACGTTGAGCTGCAGCCACGAGGTGAGCGGGACGAGCCACGAAACCTGGGGATCGACGAAGTACGAGCTGGTCCCTACCTGGTCTCCGGCGACCGCGGTCTTGTCGTAGCCGAAGACCAGCCGATAGGTGCCGTTTCGCTCCTCGTCGCCGAGCCGCCAGCGCAGGTCGAGCCGGTGGAAGGCAAAGAGCGCCTGCGTGACCATCTCCGACGACGGGTCGGTCATGTCCTTGGCGGTCTTCAGCTCGTCGCGGGCGCCGAAGAAGAACACCGACCAGGCGCTGCGCGGCGAGCCGCCGTCGAGGCGCGCCTGGTAGTCCCAGTAGTCCAACGAGATGCCGAGGTTCAGCAGGCTGAGCATCAGGCCGGGATAGCCGTAGCGGCCCGCGACCGTCGCGGTCATCGCGGTGCCCGGAATCGGCTGGCGGATGAAGCCGCCGGCCTGGTCCTGGTTCACGTCGATGGCGATCGGGTTCTCGCCGGGCCGCGGCCGCGCGGTGCGCCCGTCCACGATGCCGCCGGTGTAGCCGCCGAAGGTGACCGGGAAGCCGCCAGGATAGAAGTCCACGCGCTCGATCATCTCGGGGTGAATCACCGACGGGCCGCCAAGCAGGTGGAAGAGCAGCGGCAGGCGCATTCCGTCCAGGAAAATGCCGGTGTCGCCCGGGCTCGACCCGCGCACGATGGGCAGCGGCAGCAGGGTCATCACCTGCGTCACGCCGGGCAGCGCGCCGACGACACGGAACGGGTCGCCCATGCTGCCGGGCATCTGGTGGATCTCGCGGCCGCTCAGGGTCGTGCGCGAGATCTCGGTGCGATCGCGCTCGCCGATGACGATCGACTCGTAGGGATTGTGCCGGACGCGGTCGGCCAGATACTTCACGCGCAGGTGCTCGCCGGACTTGAGCGTCTCGACGCGCACGAACGGCCGCAGCTCGTTGGAGAGGAGGCGGATCTTCGACTCCCCGGCCGCAACCCGAATCGAGAAGCGGCCCTCCTCGTCGGTGGTGGTCCCGCGCTCGCCCTGCGAATCGGTGGCCGCGACCACCGCCCTCGCGACCGGCCTTCGGGTGCCGCGCTCGATGACGAAGCCCTCGATCAGCGCGTCGAGCTTCTCGTCGGCCGCTTCGGAGGGCGGCGGAGGCGGCACGAAGTTCTGGGTGAAGGGGACGACGACCGCGACCGGCTTGCCGCCGAGTGTCGCGGGGCTGAACCGGAAGCTCTTCGCGCCCTCGATCACCGCTGAATCGAACGGCTCGCCCGCCCCCTCGCGAAGCTCGACCGCGGTGACCTCCCCGGTCTCGCCGATGGTGATCAGCACCGTGACGGCGACGGGCCCGGAACCCGGGGGCGCATCGGGCGGATAGGCGATGGCGAGCGATCCGAGCGGCTGCGGTGGAACGACCGCCTGCGCGGCGGCCTCGGCCGGCGGCGCGCTCGCTTCGGACGCGGCGCCGCTCGCGGGATCGCCCGAGGCGGCGGGAACCTGCTCGCCTTCGGTCTCCACCTCGCTGGAGCTCTCGGCCGCCGACGCGCCGGTCGTCAAGAACAGGCTCGCGGCGAGGAGCGCGGCCGCAGCTCGAGATCGACGCGTCATCGCCATGACAGCCACCATCCGATCGCGCCGCCGAGCGAGAGCCACCACTGCCGGCCCATCGCCTGCTCGCCCGTCTCACGGTCGATCTTGCCGAAGCTCTGCTCGCAGCCGGTCCACTGGCCGTCGGCGACGAGGTAGGGCCCGGTCGAGAAGAGCGGGCCGACGACGGCGAGGTACTCGACGCGCGCCTGCGAAACCCAGCCGCCGCCAGAGCAGGCGTAGAGCCGCTCGCCGTCGCTCAGCGTGCGGCTGCCGGTCTCGGTCGAGCTGCCAACGGGGAAGCTGCCGGAGGTGCGGGTGACGCTCAGCCCGCCGTAGCCGAGCGCGAGCGAGATGCCGAGCGACGGGATGGGATGGAAGATGGGCTCGACCACCGCGCTCCAGCGCACGCCCTGGTAATCGCCGCGCACGACCGTGTAGCCGAAGGTCGCGGCGATGGACCAGAGCTCATCGATGCGCAGCCGCGGGCGCACGTGCGCCGTGAAGCCTCCGATGCGCGGCGCGGGGCCGTGCGGCAGCAGCACGCCGTATTCGATGGCGAGCTCGACCCGAAGCCCGGGCTGTAGCCACGCGGCCCGGTCATCCTCGGTCGGGAGCGAGAGCCGCACCTCGTAGCCATCGTCCTCGACCGCCTCCCGCTCGGCCTGCAGGCGCGAGGGCGATTCGGACGGCTTCGGCGCCTGCTCCGGCTCGCCGGCGAGGGCGAAGCCGGGCACGAGCGCCACCAGGCATGCGGCGATGATCAGGGAGCGCATGGCCACCACGGCGGAGGTTGCTTGGTGAGATCCCAATCCGGCTCCTGGCAGACGAGGTTTTCGCGGCAGCCAGAGAGCGGCATCACGGTGATGGTCGGGCAGTCGCCCTCGCTGACGATGGCCAGGGTCTCGGCGTCCAGGCACACCTGCTTGCCGACGAGACCGTGGTAGCGGCCCTGCTCGTCCTCCTCTTCGCTCGGCGGCACCAGGCCCGGCCGTCGGACCCGGGCGCGATTGATCGACCGGCACGCGAGCCCCTTCGCCTCGTCGGCCGCAATCGGCACCGGCTCGATGACGGCGGCGTCGAGGCTCGCGCTGGTGCATTCGCCCGGCGCCGGCTCGAGGCTCAGGGGCTTGAGCCCGGGCGTTGTGAGCGCCGAGAAGCCCACCGGAGGCGCGGCGCAACCCTTGGCCGGATAGAAGAGCGACCCCTCGTCCCAGCCGCCTTCGCGGAAGGCGACGCGCTGCTGCGGCATGTCGAGCCTGAAGAAGGACGCTGCGAGCGCGAGGTCGGCGAGCTTCGGCGGCTCGCGATCGTCGGCCTCCCTCGCCAGCAGGTTGAAGCTGCCGCTGCCGTCGGAGTCGGCGGCGACGACGACGCTGCCCCAGGCGACGCGCGCGCTGTCGTCGCCGACCGACAGGCCCACGTCGGGCAGTCGGCGCAGCGGGAGGGTGAAGCTGCCGTCGACGCCGACCTCGACGTCGACCTCGACGAGCCCGGGGACGAAGCCGAAGGGGTTGGGACAGGCCGGGGCGATCTCCGCGTTGAACGGGTACTTCACGCAGGCGAGCACGTAGTTCGGCACCGCGCCCCAGACGAGCGCCGCGCGCAGCGGCTTGCCCGCGCCGCGGGCGCCGATGGCGGCGAGAGCGACCTTGCCGCGGACGAGGCCGAGCGGAGCCGACTCGAGCGACAGGTCATCGACGCCGTTCCCGCAGGAGAGCGAGACGATCGCGACGGCCGCGAGGAAGGCCAGGCTAGAACGCACGCCCCACCCCCAGTCCGCTCTGCAGGATCCAGCGGCTCGCCGCGCCCCCTGAGACCCGCTGCACGGTGAAGCCCGGCCCGAGCTGCACGAAGGCGCGCCAAGGCTCGTAGAAGACGACCGACGCGCCGAGCTCCAGGAAGACCAGCGGCCCGAAGGACCATCCGTCGCGATCGAGGTCGGTGACCCCGGCGGCCTTGAGCCTCTCGTACTGCTGACGCCGGCCGAGCTGGCGAATCCCCATCGCGCCCACGCCGAGCTCGCCGCGCAGCAGCCCGGCTCCGGCGCGCAGCTCCAGCCCGCCGCTGACCGCCGCCGCGCCGTGCAGGTGTGTCAGGTTCCATTGGGCCGTCGCCTCGGAGGTCGAGCCGAAGGCGAGCCGGCCGCCGAGAAAGAGGCCGTCCGGCCCGATCGCGTGCCGCAGCCCGAGCCCGCCGCCCAACACCATCCCGGTGCGCAACGCGACGGGAGAGGCGTTCCAGACGAAGGCCTCGAGCGCCAGCGCCCTCGCGGCTTGGGGCGCGGAGACCAGCGGGTCGCCCGCGGATTCTTCGGCCGCCGCCCAGGCCGGAACCACGGTGAGTGCGAGCGCTGTGACGAGCGAGAGAAACCGCGTCCGGCTCGCCCCGGCTCGTGCCCGCCTTCTGCGACCTTCTGATCGGAGTCGTTCCAAGCTGCCTGCCCCGCTTTCCTCGCCCACGAGTTAGGACCGGCCTGGTCACACGGGCTACCACTCTTCGCCCGAGCGCCAATCGATCGTCAATTGTCAGCGCACGCCGCTCGTAGCCGAATCGACGCGGCGACCTCAGGATGCCCGCCGGACAGGCCAGCAAGCGGCTCGGTCCGCCACGAACGGAACCGCGGCTCGGTGACTAGCTTTTTCCAGCGACCGAGTGCCCGTGACCGGCCACGTCGCGATGGGGCGTCGGCAGTGAGCAGCGGCAGGCGACGACTCGAGCTGATCCTCGTTGAAGACTCGGAGCAGGACGCCTCCGAGCTGCTCGAGCACCTGCGCCGCAACGGCTTCGACGTCGAGCACCGCCGCGTACAGACGCGCGAGGCGATGGACGAGGCGCTGCGCTCCAAACGGTGGGACCTCGTCATCTCGGCCTACGTGCTGCCTCGCTTCAGCGGCCCCGAGGCGGTCGAGCTCGCCCGCCGCTCCGATCCCTTCCTGCCCATCCTCATGGTCTCGGGGAAGGTCGGCGAAGAGGCGGCCGTCGACTCGATGCACGCGGGCGCGAAGGACTTCATCCTCAAGAGCAACCTCTCCCGGCTCGTGCCGGCCATCGAGCGCGAGCTGGGCGAGGCCGACGTCCGACGCGAGCGTCAGCGGCTGCGGCGCGAGGCCGAGGCGAATCAGCGGCTGGTCGAGGCGATAGTCGCCAACGTGCCCGCCTGCATCGCGGTCATCGACGGCGCCACGCTGCATGTGCGCTGGGCGAACGAGGCGATGCGCCAAGCGCTCGAGCAGCTCGTAGAGCGCCCCGCGGCGCGCGAGGGCGCGTCGCCGGCCGAGAGCCTGCTCACCTCCCAATCGAACGAGCTGACGGCGCACATCCGCTCGGTGGCTCAGTCGGGAGCGGCCTATCACGATCCCAGCTTCCGGTTGGTCGCCGGTCCGTGCGAACCGACCTTCTGGCACTTGGCGCTGGTGCCGCTGCCGCGAGAGGGCGAGGGCGAACCCGCCTTCGATGTCATCCTCCTCGCGGTCGACACCACGGAGATCGTCCACGAGCGCGAGCGGGCCGACTCGGAGCGCGCCCGGCTTCAGACTCTCATCGAGACGATGCCGCTGGGCGTCCTCCTCACCGACGCCAAGGGCCGCTTTCGGCTCGCCAACCCCGAGGCCCTGCAGGTGCTCGGAGGCCTGACTGGCGACGCCTTCGGCCCGGCGACCAACTACCGGCTCTTTCGAGCCGACGGCACGCCGTACCCACGTGAAGAGCTGCCGCTGGCCCGCGCCCTCTTCCGGCACGAGCTCGTGCGCGACGCGCGCCTCGTCGTGCGCAAGGAAAGCGGCAAAGAGACCATCGTCTCCGCCTCCGCGAGCCCGATTCTCGGTCCCTCGGGGAGTCTCGTCGGCGCCGTCGCGACCTTGCAGGATGTCACCGAGCAGGTCCGCATCGAGCAGAAGCTGCGCGAGAGCGAGGCGCGCCTCGACGCGTTCTTCACCGGCTCGCCCGTCGCGCTCGCCATCGTTGACGAGCAGCTCCGCTACTTGCGCAGCAACCCGATCGCCGCAGAGATTTTCGGAGCGCCCCCCGAGCGCATCGTCGGCGAGTCGGTCGAGCAGGTCGGTCCTGCCTTCGTGCGCGCTGCGGCCTCGCGCCTCCGCGAAGTCCTGCGCACGGGCAAGCCACAGACCGACATCGAGCTCAGCGGAACGCTGCCTTCCGCGCCGAGGGCGGTGCGCCACTGGCTCTCGTCACACTTCCCCATCGTGGACCGGGGCGGGACGCGCGGCCTCGGGATGATCGCCGTCGAGGTGACCGACAGGGTGCGTGCCGAGCGCAGGCTGCAGTTCCTGGCAGATGCCGGCAGCGTCCTCGCCTCTTCGCTCGACTACACCGAGACCGTCGAGCGCGTCGCGTGGCTGGCCGTGCCCGAGATCGCCGACTGGTGCTTCGTCGATCTGCTCGAGAACGACGGAGTGTTCCGCCGCGTCGCGGTCGCCCACGCCGATCCTTCGATGGACGAGGTGGCCAAGCGGTTTCGCCGCGCCTACCGGGCCAGGCCTGAAGCTCCTTTGGGCGTAGCCGAAGCGATAGTCTCGCGCCGAAGCCGCCTGCTCACCGAGATCGCGAACGGCGATCTCGTCGCGCTCGCCCAAGACGCCGAGCACCTCGCGCTCCTCAGGGCGATCGACCCCAAGTCGTACATCTCCACGCCGCTGGTCGCTCGCGGCGAGCTGCTTGGCGCCATCAGCTTCGTGCTCTCGAACGGGACGGCGAGCCGGTATGGGCTCGACGAGTTGAGGCTCGGCGAGGAGCTGGCCAGGCGCGTCGCGCTGGCGGTGGACAACGCACGGCTCTACTCCGAGGCCCAGCGGGCGAAAGACGCCCGCGAGCGGTTCATCAACATTGTCTCACACGAGCTGCGCAACCCGCTCTCGACGATCCAGGCAGGAATCCACCTGCTCAGACGCGCCTTGGGAGACCAGAACAAGTACACGCTCGACTTGATAGAGCGGGCGGTGAATCTCCAGTCGCGGCTGGTGGACGACCTGCTCGACGTGGCAAGAGCGACGCGAGGAAAGCTCCTCCTCCGGATGGCGCCCGTGCGGCTCGACACGGTCGTCTCGAGCGCGGTGGAGGCGCAGCGCGTCGCAGCGCAGTCGGCGGAGATCGACCTCGGCGCCGAAATCGAGCCGGAGCTCTGGGTCCAGGGAGACGCCGACAGGCTGCAGCAGGCCGTCCTCAACCTGCTGACGAACGCCATCAAGTTCACCGAGCCCGGCCACCGCATCCGCGTGCGCCTGAGCGAAGCGCACGGCGCCGGCCCGCCAAGCCCCAACGCACCTACGGGCCGGCGCGCCTGGATCGAGGTGCAGGACGAGGGCATCGGAATACCGCGGGAAGTCTTGCCGAGGATCTTCGGCCTGTTCGAGCAGGCCGGAACCGCGCCGCAGCGCAAGGCCGGGCTCGGCATCGGCCTGGCGATGGTCAAGTCGATAGCCGAGAAACACGGCGGCCGGGTTTGGGCCGAGAGCGAAGGCCCGGGGACCGGAAGCCGCTTCGTCATCGAGCTGCCGCTGATCGAGCCGCCCGAGCCTTCGGCGCTCACCACGAGCGAAGCGCCGGCCGAAGAGGCGACGGTCCAGCCGTAGCAGCTCTACAGGAGGTGCGCTGCGCGGCCTCTTCGGATGGCGCCCCTTCGATGGCGACGGTCAGCCGAGGTCCCGACCCTCCTCGAGCGGCGGACGGTGACGTTCGGCATCTCGTCGGACCGGCCTGAACGCCGATCTGCCCGTCGGCGGGCACCTCGATGCACCGTGAGCCACTCCGATCTGTGGCTGCGGGTACCCGTTTGTGTACGGAGCCACTGATCTTTGCGTTTTTCTAAACGAAGAGGTTCCGAAGGCCACTCCGATCTGTGGTTCGCCTACCCGTTTGTGTGCGGGGACACTAATCGTTGCGTTTTTCTAAACAAATAGGTCCGGACGGGCGAGCCTTCGTGTTGGCCTGCCGTGTCGCAGACGCCCCGTCGTCGCCGGCCCGAAGGCCGGCGCTCCGTAGCCGCCGTCAGGCAGCCGACTTCATCCGAGAGCGCCCTTCTTCGAGCTGCCGGTGCCGACGAGCAGCCCGGCGATCGCGACGACGAACTTCTCCTCGGAAAGGTGCTCGGGCCTCCTGAGCCCAAACCGCTCGGTGACGTAGCTCGCGAGCGAGCGGAACAGCGTGAGCCGCGCCTGCATCGACAGCTCCTCGCGCCGCAGCGCCGCGGAGATGAGGAGCTGTCGCTCATCGACCGAGGCCCGCCGCACCACCTCGTCGGCTCGCTTCTGAGCGCCGAGCTGAGCCATCGCCTCGGCCGGCCGGGCGATGTCCGCTGGGAGCTTGCGGCTGCGCTCGCGCACGACGACCGTGCCGCCAGCCAGGTCGCCCAGCCGCCGGCCCTTCGACGAGAGCGCGGCGAGCGCGCCGCCGAAGAGGTAGAGGACCGGCAAGTGATCGACCGCGCGGACGAGGTTGCGCACCGCCGCGTGAAAGAACCCGAGTCGAACCCCGCTCTCCTGGATCACCCGCAGGCCGAAGACCCGCTTGCCGAGCGTGCGGCCAGCGAAGAGGTACTCGGCGCCCATGAAGTAGCCCCAGTTCACGACGAACCAGAGGACGAAGGTGATCGCCAGCGCGAAGCCGGGGACGAGAAAGCCGACGATCCAGACCGCGAAGGTGATGGCCCCGGCCACGCAGGTGGAGACGAGGACGTCGAGGCCCCAGGCGAGGAAGCGGCTCATCAGGCCGGCGACCGTGAACTCGAACTCGACGTACTCCGGGGTCCGCACCACGTGGACGGACTCGAGTCTGCGCATCGGCTCGCTCATCGCTCGGCTCCATCCGCCCGGCGCTCTGGTAGTTTGCGGGCGTGGACTTGAACGAATTCCTCGAGCGGGGTCGGCCCCGCTGGACGCGACTCTCGAAGCTGCTCGATCAGATCGAGGGCCAGGGGCTGAAGTCGCTCGAGCTCGAGGAGGCCAGGGAATTCGGCAGGCTCTATCGCGCCGCTTCGTCGGATCTGCTCTGGGCGCGCGCCCACGCGGCTTCGGCCGAGCTCGTCGAGTACCTCAACGACCTCGTCGCTCGCGGCTACGCCCAGACCTATCCCGGGCAACGGCCTCGCCTGCACGACGTCTTGAGCTTCTACGGCGCGGGCTTCCCGCGGCTGGTGCGCTCGCAGTGGAAGGCGGTCTTCGCCGCGTTCGCGCTGTTCTGGGGCGGGGCCTTCCTCGGCTGGGCGGGGATGCACCTCGACGAGCGCGCCGGCGTCTTCCTCGTCCCGGATGATCATCAGTCGCTCGACCCCGACGAGCGCATCTCGAGGGAGGCCCGAACCGACCAGGGCATGGGCCTCCAGACGCAAACCGCCTTCTCGAGCTTCCTGTTCACGCACAACATCCAGGTCGCCTTCCTCGCCTTCGCGCTCGGCCTGACGCTGGGGATAGGCACCGTGGTGGTGCTGTTCGTCAACGGGCTCTTCCTCGGGGCGCTCGCCCAGGTCTACGAGGTCAAGGGCCACGCCATCTGGTTCTGGGCGTGGATCCTTCCGCACGGAGTGCCGGAGATAACCGCCATCTGCCTCGCCGGCGCGGGTGGTCTGGTCATCGGGCGCGCGATGGTCGCCCCGGGCGAGCGCTCGCGCGGCGACGCGCTGCGCGCGGACGGCAAGCTCGCGGTCCGAATGGTGCTCGGGACGCTGCCCATCTTCGTCGCGGCCGGGCTCATCGAGGGGACGATTTCGCAGATCCACGAGCCGCACCTGCCCTCCATCGTGAAGCTGCTCTTCGCGGCCGCGATGACCGGGCTGCTCGCGTTCTATCTGCTGAAGATGGGGCGGGAGGATTCGGGGCTCGCCTCGTCGGACGTGCCTGCGCGCGGTGGGGTTGAGGCGTAGGCGGCGATCCCGGCGGCGGAGCTGGAGCTCCGCCCTCCATCCGTCGCTCGGCCACCCGGGGCTAGAGCAGGCCACGGCGCTTGACCTCCAGATACCGGTTGACCGCGGCGAGGCTGAGCTCGCGCGGCGCGGCGTCCACGAGCTGCACGCCGTCGCGCGCGATGAGCGACTTGAGCCCTTCGCGCTCTTCGAGCAGCTCGAGCGCGGCCGCCTGGCGGAAGGCATCCTCCGGCTGTACCGGGCGCTGGCTGACGAGGTCCTCTATCCCCTGGTCGCGCAGCGCGATGCACAGCGGCAGGTGCCGCCGCGCCATCCGGTGAATCGGCGCGACGAGCGAGCGCGACTGCTCCTCGTCGATGAGGTCGGTGAAGATGGTGACGAGCGAGCGCTTCCTCGACCGCATTGACAGCTCGCGGAACAGGGCTTGGTAGTCAACGAACGTGAGCGCGGCTTCGGCGCTGTAGAGCGTGTCGACGATGCGCCGATAGTGGCGGCGCCCGGCCGCCGGGGGCAGGAAGGCGCGCACGCCGTCGGAGAAGACGACGACCCCGACCCGATCGCCGTTGCGGATGGCGACGAAGGCGAGGAACAGCGCGGCGTTCACCGCGTAGTCGAGCTTGGTGAGCGTGTCGACGCGGGCGGCCATCGTCCGGCCGGCGTCGATGCACAGGAAGACCGTCTGGCACCGCTCGGTCTCGTGGACCCGGGTGACCGGCTTGTGGCGGCGCGCCGTCGCCTTCCAGTCGATGTCGCGCTGCGAGTCGCCCTGCACGTAGTCGCGCAGCCGCGCGAACTCGGTGCCGGTGCCGTCGCGGCGGATCTGGCGCAGGCCCAGGTTCTGAAGGTCTCGAGCCGCGGTCGCGAGCAGCAGGCGCGAGGCGCCGCGCAGGTCCGGGTAAACCCGCACCTCGAGGCGCGCGGGATAGGTGCGCTCGACCGCGCACAGGCCGAGCGGCCCGACCGCGCGCACGTGCAGGTCGCCGAAGCCGAACTTGCCGCGCTTCGGCGGGGTCGCCAGGTAGGTCTTCGTCGCCACCTCGAACGGATCGAGCGTCGCGCGGATGCGCTCGCCCTTCAGCTCGAACCCGGCCGGCGCGTCGTCGCGAAGCTCGAGGCGCACGCGCCGGTTCTGCAGGTTCTTGAGGCGGATGACGATGCGGTTCTCGGCCCCGAGGTGCAGCCGGCCCTTCGGGTTGCGGCTCACCTCGAGCCGCGTGTCGAGCACGGCGCGCCGGTCGAGCAGGGCCAGGCCAGCGAGCGCGGCGTCGAGCGCCAGCGCGTACGACCGAAGCTCCGGCGCGGCGACGGCGACCAGCAGCGGGACGACGCCGACGAAGGCGAGCAGCACGAGCCGTCCGGTCGGGACGAACCCGCCGAACCCTCGCGTCTCGGCAGCCCGCGCGCTGTCCACGGCTTCGCTCACCGCGGGACCTCGATCGACTGCAGGATCTCGTCGAGCACCTCGTGCGGCGTCGCCCCGTCGATCTCGGCGTCCGGCGACAGCAGCAGGCGATGCCGCAGAACGGGCCCGACCAGGCGGCGCACGTCGTCCGGGGTGACGAAGGCGCGGCCCATGATCACGGCGAGCGCCTTCGCGGCGAGCAGCAGGTGGACCGCCGCGCGCGGGCCGGCGCCGAGCCGCACTCGAGGCGAGACGCGGGTCGCGGAGACGATCTTCCGCAGGTAGTCGCGCACCGGCTTCTCCACCATGACCGCGGAGAGCGCGCCGCGGACGGCGAGGAGCTGCTCGATGGAGACCGCCTGGCCGACGCCGGCGCGGTCGAGGTTTCCGGCGTCGAAGCCCCTGTCCACCATCTCGAGGATGGCGTCCTCCTCGTCGGGCGCGGGATAGCCGACCTCGATTTTGAGCAGGAAGCGATCGAGCTGGGCCTCGGGCAGCGGATAGGTCCCCTCGGACTCGACCGGGTTCTGGGTGGCGAAGACGGTGAAGATCGCCGGCAGGGAGTGGTGGACGCCCTCGAGGCTGACGGTGCGCTCCTGCATCGCCTCGAGCAGCGCGGCCTGGGTCTTCGCGGGCGCGCGGTTGATCTCGTCGGCGAGCAGCAGGTCGGTGAAGATCGGCCCCTTCGCGAGCGAGAAGACGTTCTGGCGCAGGTCGAAGACGCTGGTGCCGAGGATGTCGGCGGGCATCAGGTCGGGCGTGAACTGGATGCGCTTGAAGCGCGCGGCGATGGCGCGGGCGACCGCGCGCACCATCAGGGTCTTGGCGACGCCGGGCACGCCCTCGAGCAGCACGTGGCCGCCGGCCACGATGCCGCACAGCAGCAGGTCCAGCGTCTCGTCCTGGCCGACGACCGCCTTGCGGACCTCGGCGAGGATGGCCTCGCGCACGCGGGCCGCCGCGTCGATGAGCTGGGCGCCGTCGGGAGGGAGCGGATTCCCGCTCGGTGCGCTCGGTGGGTGGATCATCGGGTGCTCCTTACGACCTGGGGTTGCTTCGGGGATTCGGCGGGGCGGGCTGCGCCCTGGTCACGATGGAAGAGTCGTTTGCGCGGCGGCGGCGCGCGCGAATCGGCGAGCTTGCGGGCAGCGGCGCACTTCTGGGCGAGCGAGAGCAGCGCGTGATCGGTCTCCGCCGCTGAGTCAGAGCCCTCGACGGCGACGGCGAGCGCCCGGGCCAGGTCGCGCCGGCCGCGATTCGCCAGGCGCGCAGAGATCATCCGCGCCCCCGCGTGCGCGCTCAGGCCCGCCTTGCCTGCCAGGAAGCGCGACAGCCCGTCGATGAGCAGCCTGGCTGCGTGGTCCCGGTGCCCGCCGAGCCGGTAGATGCGCGCCATCGCCAGCAGGTAGTCTGCGCTGGCGATGCGCTGCTCGCCCACGACCGCGCGCGGAGCGCCGAAGCGGCGGTGCGAGGCGACCCAGAGCCAGGCCGCGAGCAGGAGCTGCAGCAGCGCCCAGTGCATGCCGTAGCGCTGCGCGTATTCGCTGATGGAGCGCTGGCCGGTGAAGCCGTGATGGTGCTCGTCGAGCTCGACGACGCCGTCCCCGGCCATCGCGCCGAGGATGCTCAGCCAGAGCTGGGCGTTGTCCGCGCGGGCGAGGACGCGGTTGGAGGCGAGGTCGTGCGAGGCGACGACGACGACCTTGCCTCCGCCGTGCGGGAAGACGATGGCGACCGGATCGTTCTCGTGGTGCGGATCGACGATGAGCGGCAGGAACGGCTCGTCGCCCTTGCGGCCAAGGTAGCCGTCCACGCGCGCCTCGACCTGCTCGACCCCGCGCGTCAGCGCCGAAGCGACGGCCGGCAACAGCTCGCGCTCGATCTCAGGGCTGTCGCAGGGCGTCAGCTCGACCTGGAAGGCGTCGTGCAGCAGCCGCGAGGCATCGAACACCTCCTCGAACCGAAACTCCTTCTTCTCCTGCTCGGCCGCCGCGGCGATGAGGAGGTTGCCGCCTTCGGCGACGAACGCCTTGAGCTTCTCCAGCTCCTCCCCGGGAAGGCTGCGAATGCCGAGCAGCGCGATTCCCTTCACCTCGGCCTCTATCTGCGCGAGGTCCAGGTGGCGCCGTCGCACCGGGAGCCCTGCCTCGCCGGCGAGCAGCAGGATGGCGCGCGAGCCGTCCGGGGCGGACCGATATGTCGAGAGAGGCGCGGCGAAGCGGCCCCGGGCCGCCGACTGGTGCAGGAGCCAGCCGCCGGCGAGAGCGAAGGCGATGAGCGCCAGGACGAGGAGCGGGAAACGATCACGCATCGGCGCGCGCCTCCCCGTCGAGGAACGTCCGCGCGAGATCGCGCGCCAGGGCATATCCCTCGGCGTCCGCGCCGCTGCGCCCGTACCAGACGTAGTCGAAGCGCAAGGTGAGGGAGCGGAAGGCGGGCCTTTCTTGCGCGCCGCCCTTGAAGGCGCGCACGTAGTCCCAGTTGCTGCGGTACGGGTCGTAGTCGATCTCGCCGCGGCGGTGCAGCGAGGCGAGGACGGCGAGGTAGAGCGCGCGCACCGCCTCGCGGAACTCGCCGCGCGCCGCCAGCCGGTCGGCATCGCTCGTCCAGCCCTCGGGCGGCTTCGCGAGCGCCGAGAGGGTCGCCAGCTCCGCCGCCTGGGCTCCGGCGGCTGCCGCTCCTTCCGACAGGTCGATCCGCGGCCGCAGGCTTCGCCGCAAGAGGGCGACGATGAGCCAGACGACCGCGACGATGGCGAGGCCGACGAGGACCGGGGTGAGGATCTCGAACGTGCCGCCTCGGACGCCGCCGCCGGGCTTGATCGGCTCGCTGTCGAGGCCGCACCGGCGCCGCTCCTTGGGCTCGTCGGGCTTCTCGGCGCGGCCGAGCAACCAACGGAAGAACCGCGCGAGCAGACTCTCTCGCTCCTCGCCGACGCTCGCAGGGTCTTCCGGTGCGTCGAACTCGGGGCGCGCGAGGATCGCCCGGGCGACATCTCGGGCGTCGATCTTCGCCGGCCGTGGAGCGGCGGCGACGCGCGCCTCTTCGAGAGCTTGCTTTAGCCGGGACTCGAGCGTGCGCTCGTCCAGCTTGCCGTCCTCCAAGCCGGCCTCTGCCTGATCGACGAAGCGCCGGAGCGCCGCCTCTTCGGGTCCCTCGAGCCGGCTCGCGGCTTCGAGCCCTCGGCGCACGTGCGGGTCCGAGTCGATCTCGAGCATCGCTGCGAGGTTCTCGAGGCGGGCAGCAGTGCCGGACTCGGCCTCCGCCCGGGCGCGGCCAGCGGTCAGCGCGAGCGAAGCGATGGCAAGGAGCACGGCAGCGGCAGACTTGAGGTGACGCGAGGAGAGGCGCTCGGTCGCCGCCATCAGGTCGAGCCCCTCGCTGCGAACGCGGGCGTCAACGAGCAGCAGGAGGCCGAGCGCGGTCTTGACCGGCTCCAAGGTCACGAACGTCAGCGCCACGAGGAAGGTGAGGTAGACGCCGTTGTCGAGCGAGGCGAAACGCTCGAGGAAGGCGGTGTCGAGCCCGACCAACGTGCGACCGAGATAGAGGCCGGCCGCGATCCCGGAGTGCAGGTTGATGAGCACGACGGAGACCGCGAAGAGGTGAAGGATCCGCACCGCGAAGTACGGTTCACGCGCGAGCCTCCCGCGGCAGGCGCGCCCCATGCTGAAGGGCCCCGCTTCGCCGCGCGCGACGAGGGCGTGGGCGCCCTGGAGCGGTGACCAGACCGCGAGGCCGAACCACAAGGTCAACGGCGTGATCAGCCAGCCGATGAGGAAGAGCATCCCGCCCGAGCTCATCAGCGAGGGCGCGCGGCGAAGCGCCGCGCGCAGCGCCTCGTCGGGGCCCATCGGCACGCCTTCGAGCGCGGCCTGGCCGGCAAGCGAGGCTGCCCCCGCGAAGACAGAGCGCAACATCAGGCAAGCCGCGAAGACTGCGGAGGCCAGGCCGAAGGGCTTGCCGTGGAGGGCCAGATAGACGAGCCACAGCGCGGACACAGCCGGAAGGACTGCGCCCGCGAGCGACAGGGCTGGCAGGGCCGTGCGCCCGCGCAGGCACAAGTGGATGGCCGCGTCGTAGATCTCGACCGGCCCGCGCGGCCGCAGGTCTGGAGCGACGAGTGCCATCAGGACGCGACGAGCGAAACCAGCCAGTAGACCGCGCCCCAGACGGCGCCGAAGACGAAGAGCAGCGTGGCGATGCTCGCGAACCGGAAGTCCGAGGCCGCTTTCTTGCGCGGCGCTGCCCGGCTCATCTTGGCGAGGCAGGCGGCGCAACGATTGATCCCGTCGAATTGAGTGGTGCACTCGACGCAGATCACCTGGCGGCACTCGACACAGACGCCGATGCCCGCGCGCATCGGGTGGTAGTGGCAGTTGCCTCCGATCTGCAGCGCCATGCCCGCTCCCCGAGAGAAGGTGCGAACTGTAGCACACGCATCGCTGGCTCTTCGGGCCCAGACCTTGCGGTCACCGAACGCGCTGCCTCTCGCTAAGATGGGACCGCTTCCAGAGGAGACTCGACATGTTCAAGCGACTTTTCGTCTTCGCGCTCCTTTGCCTGCCCACGCTCGGCCTCGCCGCCACGCCCGCAGCCGACGAGCAGGTGCCGGCGGCGACGACAGCGGCCCCCGACGCTGCTCAGGCGCCAGTCCAAACACCTGCCAGCTCACCCGGGACCTCGGGCAAGGAGCCCGGGGCGCAGCCGTTGGCGGCTGCCGCTGCCGAGGCTGCAGCGCTCCCCGCCCCGCCGCTCGTGGTGCCGCCCGCGCCGCTACCGCCACCGCCGGCCAACGACGCTCCGCCGGCTCCGCCGACGCCCGGCGCCATTCCGCCTGCAGCCGCGAGCAACGCCCCGCTGCCTCTGCCGCCACCGCCAGCCACCGACACTCCGCAGGCTCCGCCGACGCCCGGTGCCATTCCGCCTGCAGCCGCGAGCGACGCCCCGCTGCCTCTGCCGCCACCGCCTGCCACCGACACTTCGCAGCCTCCGCCGACGCCCGGTGCCCCCCCGCCTGCTGCGGCGAGCGGTGCCCCGCTGCCTCCGCCGCCACCGCCTCCCACCGACGCTCCGCCGGCTCCGCCAGCGCCCGGTGCCCTTCCGCCTGCTGCGGCGAGCGGCGCCCCGCTGCCTGCGCCTCCGCAGCCTGCCACCGACGCTCCGCCAGCTCCGCCGGCGCCCGGCGCCCTTCCGGCTGCGGCGGCGAGCGACGCCCCGCGCGCGACGCCAGCGACGGAACAGCCCGCGCCGACCGACCGAGCAAACAGGCCACCGCGAATCGGCATCGGCCTCTCACTCGGCATGAACACCATCTCCGGCGTGGGAATGCAGCTCGTCTGGCGGGCGGGTTCGCACTTCGGATGGGCCTTCGGGATAGGCGCCGGCGTCTCGGGGCTGCGCTACGGCATCCAGGGGCGCATCTACTTCCAGCCGCTCGTCTCCAGCCTCTTCCTCGGCTTCGACGTGCACGGCAACACCGGCATCATCGTCGACGAAGACGACCCGGCGCCGCGGCACGACGAGGACGGAAACGAGACCGGCGAGACCTTCACCTACTCGACCGCCCACAGCGAGCTCATCGGCGTCGCGCTGGGCTACCACCTGGTGTGGGGCCACTTCTATCTCGAGCCGACCGCGGGCTGGTCGCTACACATATCCGGCGGCAGCTACCGGACCAACCCCAGGCCCGAATACCTCTCGAAGCACGACCGCGAGACGGCCGCCGGCGACCACGGCGGCCCGCAGCTCGGGCTCACCGCCGGGTTCACCTGGTAGCCCGCGGGAGGGCATAGAGCGCGAGGTCGAGGCATTCGCTCGTCAGGTCCAGGCTCCCGGCAACAGGACGCCCGGGAGCCTGGCGACCGAGCGTCAGGCCTCAGACCGCGTCGAGGAACTCGTCGTTCGTCTCGAACTCGGAGAGCTTCTTGATGAGCTTCTCCATCGCGTCGGCGGGCTTCATCGCGAAGAGCATCTGGCGCAGCTTCTTGACCTTCTCCCATTCCTTGGGAGTCATGAGCTTCTCTTCCTTGCGCGTGCCCGACTGCGGGATGTTGATCGCGGGGAAGATGCGCCGCTCGGCGAGCTGACGATCGAGGGTTACCTCCAGGTTCCCGGTGCCCTTGAACTCCTCGAAGATGACCTCGTCCATGCGGCTGCCGGTGTCGACGAGCGCGGTGCCGAGGATGGTGAGCGAGCCGGCCTCCTCGGTCTTGCGCGCCGAGCCGAAGATGCGCTTGGGCCGCTCGAGCGCGCGGCTGTCGACGCCGCCAGTCAGGGTGCGACCCGAGCTCTCGACCTCCTTGTTGTAGGCACGGGCGAGCCGCGTAATCGAGTCGAGCAGCACCACGACGTCCTTGCCCTGCTCGACGAGCCGGCGGGCGCGCTCGAGACACATCTCGGCGACCTGCAGGTGGTCGGAGGTCGGCCGGTCGGACGAGCTCGCGAGCACCTCGCCTTCGATGGACCGGCGCATGTCGGTCACCTCTTCGGGCCGCTCGTCGACGAGCAGCACCATCAGATGCGCCTTGGGGTGGTTCTCGCTTATCGCCCGGGCGATGCGCTGCAGCATGATCGTCTTGCCGGCCTTGGGCGGCGAGACGATGAGGCCGCGCTGGCCGAAGCCGATCGGCGCGATCAGGTCGAGGACGCGGGTGACCATGTCGGTCGAGCTGTACTCGAGCTGAATGCGCCGCTCGGGGTCGACGACCGTCAGGTCGGGTAACTGCGGGTAGCGCGAGGCGACCTCGGGGAGCTCGCCGTCGAGGGTCTCGATACGCTGGAGCTGCACGCGGTTGCCGCGCGGGGTGCCCAACCCGCGCACGTACTGCCCTTTGCGCACGCGCATGCGCTGGATGAGCTGGCGCGGGATCTCGGGATCCTCGGCGGTGGCGAGGAAGTTCCTGCGCGCCTGGCGCAGGTATCCGAAATTGCCGCGGCCGTCGTAGTCGAGCACTCCCTCGGCCGGCTGTAGCTGAGGGCCTGGGCCTGCCTGGACCGTCGGTCCCTCGACCCCGGGCGTCGGCGCGCCTTCGGCCGAGCCCTGAGTCGCGGCCGCCTGGCTGCGCCGGCGGCGACGGCGGCGCTTCCTGCCGCGACGCTCGCCCGGCTGGCCGGGCGCCTGGTCCAGATGGCTGGTCTGGAGGCCGCCATTGGGGGCCTCTGGACGCTGGCCGCCAACCTCGAGACCCGCCGCCTGGCGCCTCTCACCATCTTGCGGAGCGGGCGCCTGCTGCTCGGCGGGCCGGCTGGGCTCAGAGTGGGCCTGCTCGGGCGGGGTCTGCGCCTCTTCGGATCCGTTGCTCATGTTCCGTCCTGCCCGCTAGGTGTGCGTGCTGCGTCGATGCGGCAACGCAAAGGCACGGCGGGCCAAACGCGCCTTTGCCCATCGCTCTCCCATGACGGGACGAGCTGGTCTCTAGGAAAGGTCTCTACGGCCGCGCGCCGCAAGTCCGGCGCAATCCGACGATGCCCTCCCCTCCTGCACATCGCCTGGCACTGAATCGGGCGTCGATCTGAACGCAGACCGATCGAGACGGTATCTGGTGTCGACGGGCCGGTCGGCGCAAGCGAGCGCCGACTGTCGACGGTCGATAGTAGGTCGGATCGAACTTCGGGCTCGCCAGGCCTCTAGCGCTTGAACAGCTTCCCCAGCAGCCCCTTGCTGTCTCCCTTTTTCGAACGCCCTCTCAGAGCTCGATACTCGCGCATCGCTTCGGCGTTGTCGGGCTCGGCCACGAGCACTTCCCGCAACAGCGACTCGGCAGCCGCGAGGTTGCCTTCCAATTCGAATGCCGACGCCTTGAGGATCTTCGCCGCGACCAGCTCCGGGTTGGACGCAAGCGCTTTGTCGAGCGCCTCCCGGGCTTCGGCGGCACCCATTGCCCCGCGTCCCTTGAGCAGCGCCTGACCGAGCGCGACGTGATATTGCACCACACCCGGGTCCAACTTCAAGGCCTCTTTGACGGCCAGCTCGGCCTCCGCGAAGCGTCCCTGCTTCATCGAGGCGTCGGCGCGATTGTAGGCCGCCTCGGCCTTAAAGATGACCTCCATGTCGGTCGGCAACCCGGCGTCCTTGCGCTCGAGCAGCACGTCGTAGTCGGCGCGCCGCTTCGGGTCGGTCAGCGTCGAGTGCGCCTCGGAGATCTTCGCGAACAGCTCGCGGAGCTGGTCGTTCGCCTCGCCGAGCTCGAGGCCGGCGAACGAGTCGGCATGGAAGCGCTTGGCGAGCGACAGATAGGACTCTTTGACCTGCTCGATGCTCGCCCCGCGCCGCAGCCGCAGGACGCCGAAGAGGTCCGGCGCGGCCTGGACCCGCTGGTACTCGGCGTTGATGAGGTCGCGGGTGGCGCGCTCCTCGGGCGTGTACGGGCGCGACGGCCCCGCGGAGGAGGCGCGGCCGGCCGCCTTGGGCACGCCGGTCTCGAGGCCAGTCAGCGTCGCCAGCTCGAGCTCGACGAGCGCGAGCAGCAGCGGCAGGTCCTCGGCGCGGGCGCGCCCGAGGATGTCCTCGATCTTGAGGCGCCCGTTGACCATCGGCGTAAGCGTCTCGCCCTGGAAGACCGAGCGCGTCACGAACAGCGAGCGATCGAACTCGGGCGCGCGCCCGGCGACCGCTTTGCCCAAGGGGACCAGCCGTGCCCGAGCCTGGTCGGGAGTGACAAAGCGCTTGTAGCCGCTCATCAGCAGCGCGATGGGATCGTGGCGCGCGTCCTGTATCCGGTCGGTGCTACCGGGCGCGAACTGGAATCCGCCCTCCTGCCAGCCGAAGGCGGTCACGCAGACCTCCTCTACCTGCCGGCGCGTGGCCTTGTTGAGGGCCTCGTAGCTGATCGCGCCGCTCAGGGCCAACGCCTCGCCGATTCCGATGCGCTCGGCGCGAGCACGCGCGACTGCCTGCTGGAACTGCTGCTCGGCAAGCGTTCCCTCGGCGACCTGCATGCCCCCGACGTTCTCGGCCTTGACGTTCGACTGCGCAAAGCGCACCAGGCCGCGATTGAAATAGATGCGCTTGCGCACCGGCCCCTGCGTCAGATCGAGCGTCCCCGAGGCCTTCGCCCGAAAGAGGTCCATGACGATCGATGCAAAGGGCTTTTCGCCCAGGCTGCCCTGCATCGGCCCGACCTGGACCGCTGGAACCTCGACGCTCTGACGGGCGGCGGGCGCGGCGGGCTTTTCGGGGACCGCCAGGCCGAGCAGGCGCCCGATGGCGGCCTGCATCTCGTCGTTCTTGAAGGGCTTCTGGAAGAACTCGGCGCCGAACTTGTCCGAAAAGTCCTTGGCTATCTTCGGATCCTTGTAGACGCCGCTGACGACGATGAGCTTGGGCAGCGCCTTGGCGGCCTTCAGGCCATCGGCAATCTTGAAGCCGTCCATCCCAGGGACGAGCAGGTCGAGGATGAGCAGGTCGGGCCCGTCTCGATGCGCCCGTTCGAAACCGTCCTTCCCGTTCTTGACCACGTCGCATTCGACGTCGAGCTTTTCACACAGCGTGGCGAGCAGCTTCCCGGTCGCCTCGTCGTCTTCGATGATGAGCGCAGTCTTCGCCATGGGAGCCTTGGGGAGGGGCGGATGCGACGCCGCGAACAGGCCGCGCACCGGCGGTGATGTCTGGAACCAGGCGATTGTAGAACGAGCGCGCAGCAGGCGCCAACCTGCCGTCGCGCTTGAAGAAAAGCCTCACCGAGAGGGCCGACTCATCGCCGCCCTCTCGCAATTGCGGCGGGTAGTTGGAATAAATCGGCGAGCGGGCTGTTGCCGCAGGCCCGGTCGACCGATAAGCCCTTGGTATTTCAGTGATTTGGCTTGCTACTGTCGGCCGCCGGATGCTAGAAGCGCGAGGCTTGGACCCCGAATTGACCTCTCGGACACCCGCTTGGCGAGTTTGCCCGCCGCGGCGTCGTTGAAAGGAGCAGCGCAGGTGAAAGGTAATCTGATTGTCGCGCTCGTCGTTGGAGCCTTGCTCGGCTTCGTGCTGGGCCGTGCGACGAAATCGCCCCCCAAGCAGCAAGCGGTCGCGCAGGTCGCGCCTCAAGCCAAGCCGGATGCCCCCAAGCCGGCTCGAGGAGCCGAAGACCCGAACGCCGTCTACAAGATCCCGGCCGGCAACAGCCCGAGCACGGGTCCGGCCACCGCCAAGGTGACGATCATCGAGGTGACCGACTTCCAGTGCCCGTACTGCGCCCGGGCCAACACGACGATGAAGCAGGTGAAGGAGACGTACGGCGACGCCGTGCGCATCGTCGTCAAGCAAAACCCGCTCTCCTTCCATCAGCAGGCGCACATCGCCGCCCAGGCGGCCCTCGCCGCTCACGAGCAGGGCAAGTACTGGGAGATGCACCACAAGCTCTTCGAGAACAGCAAGGCGCTCGACCGCGCCTCGCTCGACAAGTACGCCCAGGAGCTCGGCCTCGACATGGGCCGCTTCAAGGCCGCCCTCGATTCCCAGAAGTACAAGGAGCAGATCGACGCCGAGCAGCGCATGGTCGTCAGCCTGGGTGCCGGGGGCACGCCGTCGTTCTTCATCAACGGCCGCAAGGTCGTCGGCGCCCAGCCTCTCGAGCGCTTCAAGCAGGTCATCGACGAGGAGCTCAAGAAGGCCGACGCGCTGCTCGCCAAGGGCATCAAGGCCGAGGACGTGTACGCCGAAATCATCAAGAACGGCGCGACCCGCCCGGTGATGCTCCCCGAAGCTGCGCCGAAGGCTCCTGAGAAGCCGGCCGCAGCCGCCGCGATGATCCAAAAGGCCGAAGTTCCGGAGTACAGCCCGTTCAAGGGACCGGCGCACGCGAAGGTGACGATCGTCGAGTGGTCGGACTTCGAGTGCCCGTTCTGCTCGCGGGGCGCCAACGTCGCTCACGAGATCATGAAGGCCTACCCGAACGACGTGAAGTTCGTCTTCCGCCACCAGCCGCTCTCGTTCCACAAGAACGCCCGCCCGGCGGCCAAGGCTGCGATGGCCGCCCACCGGCAGGGCAAGTTCTGGGAAATGCACGACCAGCTCTTCGCGAACGCCAAATCGCTCACCGAGGAGAACTTCATCGCCTGGGCGAAGGAGCTCGGCCTGAACGTCGACAAGTTCAAGGCTGACATGGCCGACCCGGAGATCGACAAGCAGATCAGCATGGATTCGAGCGACGGGATGAAGATTGGCGCCAGCGGGACGCCGACCTTCTTCGTCAACGGCCGCAAGGTCTCCGGGGCGCAGCCGTTCGGGAGCTTCAAGTCGATTATCGACGAGGAGATCAGGAACGCCGACACCCTCCTCGCGAAGGGCGTCAAGCTCGAGGAGCTCTACGAGAAGCTGACCAGCCGCGAAGCCCCGAAGCTCGAAGTCGGCAACTCGCCGGTGAAGGGGAATCCGAAGGCCAAGGTACAGATCTTCGAGTTCTCGGAGTTCCAGTGCCCGTTCTGCACCCGCGTGCTGCCGACGCTGAAGCAGATCGAGCAGGCCTACGGCGACCAGGTGGCGATCGTCTTCAAAAACTATCCGCTCGGCTTCCACCAGCATGCTCAACTGGCCGCCGAAGCAGCCCTCGCCGCGCACGAGCAGGGCAAGTTCTGGCAGATGCACGACGTGCTCTTCGAAAATCAGAAGTCGCTCGAACGCGCCTCGCTCGAGAAGTACGCGCAGGACATCGGCCTCGACATGGCCAAGTTCAAGGCCGCGCTCGACTCGGGCAAGTTCCGCGAGCAGGTCCAGAAGGACATGGCCGCCGGCTCGAGCGTCGGAGTGAGCGGGACGCCGAGCTTCCTCGTCAACGGGCGGCTCGTCGTCGGCGCCAAGCCCTTCGAGGAGTTCAAGGCGATCATCGACGAGGAGCTGGCCAAGAAGTAGCGAAGGCCAAGTCAGCTTGCAGCATATCGAGGCCCGCGCTTTCGAGCGCGGGCCTTCTCATTTGCGCAGCCCCGCTCGGCGCTGTCTGTGGATCCCTCGTCCGGTCGCGCCTCATTCCCGATGCACGCCGCCGGCTGCGCTCGTCGCGCCGAGGTCTCCGTCCCAGCAGTTCGCCGCGATGGATTCGGCCGGCCGAGCGAGACTCACCCGTCTTGTAGTCGAACAGCGCGGGCTCCGGGCCATCCATCTGCGCGGCTGGTGATCGGGTTCGAACAGGCGGCTTTGGATGCGCCGCTTCCCGCGCGTCGCTCGCGCGACGTGGGACCGCATCAAACGGCGCGGCGCCTCGCTCGGCGCAACGAAGCTCGTGCCGCCCCGCATAGCCCGCCCGCGCCCGCTCGACAGCTCGCGCGACCTACTTGAAGTCGCTGACGCCGACGACTTTGACCGTCTCGCCGACCTCCACGGTCACCACGCGCGTCGCCTTCCTTCCGTCCGCGGCCTTATAGGTGATCGTGTGCTTACCCGCCGGGATCTCGAGCGGCTTCGCGTTCGGGATCGGCGTCCAGCGGCCCGTGTCCTTGCCGTCGACGAAGACTTGAGCCACCGGGCTCGAGATCGTCACGAGCTTGCCAAAGCCCTTCGGCTTCGCCTTCGGTTTGGGCTTCGGTTTGGCGGGCCGGGCAGGCTTCTCAGCCTTTCGATCGAGGATCGCGTACACCGAAACTTCCGAGCTCGCGCCATCCCAGTAGATGGGCTGGCTCAGGGACTTGTAGCCCGAGGCAGAAACCGTGACCGCCTTGATCGCGTCCGGGTCGACGTCGTTCAGCGTCACAGGTGTCCGGCCGACGCGGCGGCCATCGATCTCCACCGTGGCCCCACTCGGCTCGCTCTCGACCTTCAGGCTCACCCGGTTCTGTCGCGGCGTGTCCTCGGGTTTGGGCTTGGCCATCTGTCCGGGCACGCGGTCGGCATCTGCCGATGCCTGAGGCCCGGCGACCGCCTGCTTCTCCGAAGCATTGCCTTCCTGCAGGGCGACCCTCCCTGGAGGTTGCGCGGGGGTAGCCTCTTCGCCTGCCGAGCCGTCTTCGTCGGCCGACTCGTCCGCGCCCGCTTCCTCGCCCGCCAAGCCACCTTCGATCCCCGGCTCGTCCGCGCCCGCTTCCTCGACCGCCAGCCCCTCGCCGGTCTCGCCTGGCGCGTCGTCCGGGACCGCGTCGTCGGCCGCCGCAGGCTTGAGGCGCACCTTCAGGGTTCTCAGATCATTCACGCCAAGCTGGACGCGCTCGACGTGCGGTTTGAAACCCGACGCGCGAATGGCGACCTCGTGCTCGCCGGCAGTCAACACGACGGTGTCGCCCGGTCGCACAGGGTTGCCGTCGACGACAACCTCAGCCGTCGAGGGCAGCGTCAATACCGCGAGCTTTGCCGTCGCGCCAGGCTTGAGAAAGAGCAGCGCAGCGACGACTCCCAACGCTGCGAGGGCCGTGACCGCGACCAGCGGAACCAGCAGCGATCGCCTCGCCTGAGGCTGCGCCGCCGGGGTCCGACGTCCCGCCCTACCAGAAGGCATGAGGGCCGGAGGACCGTGGTCAGGCGTTGATTCGTCTTCCGGCGGGAACACATCCTCGCTCACCGCAGGCGGCTGCCTCGCCGCGCCGGCTTCGTCTCCGAGAAGCGAGTTTGTCCGGGTCAGCCGCGGCGGGGCAGGTCGAAGCGGCGTCTTTCGCCGGGGAGGTGGCATATAGCCGACGACGGTTTCGGCCGATTCGATCCTCGGGTTTGTATTCTCCTCGGGCCTCACCGCCGACAGTCCGAGAACTGTCTCCGCCTCGCCGGCATCCGGCGGAGGCATCATCATCGTCTCGCCCTCGCTCTCGTGGGCCGGGACCATCATGTCGGCCTCGCCCTCGTCCCTCCCACCGGGCTCGACCGGGGTCTGCGTTACCTCGGAATCATCGCCAAGCAGGCGTGGCGCGGTTCCGGCGGAAGACCGACGCTCCTGCGGCTGATGGAAGACCGGCCGATAGATCTCCGTCCGGTCGCTCGGCATGTCCTCGAGCTCTTCGGGATCGGGCGGCGGGATATGGGGATTGTAAGGATCGCCGTAGACCGGCTCCTGCGGGGACAGGCGCGGCGGAGACACCTGCGGGGACAGGCGCGGCGGAGGCGTCTGCCGGGAGGGCACAGGCGAGGGTTGGAGCCGCGGAGGCGACACCAATGGCTCGGGCGGAAGGTTGATCTCGACCGACGAGATCTTGCGCGCGGAGGCCTGCGGGCTCGCCGTCACCCCGGAGACCTCGACAAGCTCGGGCCGCTCGACCAGGGCGAAACGCTCGAGGCGTTCGGCCTCGCGAGCGTAGTCCTCGACGAAGGCCTCGACCAGATAGGAGGCGAGATGCTTGCTCGTGTAGACGCTGTCTCCGGCAAGAAGGTAGCGCAGCAGGTCCTCCTGTAGATCGCTGCACCACTGGTAGCGCTCGTCCGGATCGCGCGCGAGCGCCTTCAGAACCACCTTCTCCAGGCCGACCGGGATATTCGGATTGTATTCGCGCGGGGGAAGAACCTCCGCGTTGCGCACCTTTTCGAGGGTCGAAAAGTCGCTCTCGCCGACGAAGAGCCGCTCGCCAGTGAGCATCTCGTAGAGAATGACGCCGACGGCGAAGATGTCGCTGCGGTGGTCGATAGGCAGGCCCCTGACCTGCTCCGGGCTCATGTAGCCGAACTTGCCCTTGAGGATTCCGGCCTGCGTCTTCTGCGCGCGGTTTGCCGCCTTCGCGATGCCGAAGTCGATGATCTTTACGTCGCCTTGGTAGGAGACCAGGATGTTCTGGGGCGAGACGTCGCGGTGGATGATGTTGAGGGGCATTCCTCGCGCATCCTTCTTGCGGTGCGCGTGATCGAGCCCCTCGCAAATTTTTGTAGTGATGAAGACCGCCTGGGCCGTGGGCATCACCTCTCGCCGCTTGCGGCAACGCTCGAGCAGGTGCCGCACGTCCTTGCCCGAGACGTACTCCATGGCGATGTAGTAGCTCTCGTCGTGCTTACCGAGCTCGTGGATCTGCACGATGTTCGCGTGATTGAGCTGGACGCTGATGCGCGCCTCGTCCAGGAACATCGTGATGAACTCGTCGTCCTCCACCATGGTCGGCAGGATGCGCTTGATGGCGAGGAGCCGCTCGAAGCCCTCAACACCGAAAGCCTTGGCCAGAAACACTTCGGCCATCCCGCCCACGTTGACGCGCTCGAGCAAGAGGTACTTTCCAAACGGAATCGGCTTCCTCATGAGCCCTCGGTACTGCAGATGAGCGATCGGGCGCATCAACGGGCACACGACTCCTGCCCGTAGGCGAGCAAGTCGCCACCCAACACCTCGTGGCCCGCTGGCTAAGGTGCTGATATTAGGCCGCAAGATCTGGAGCGTCAAACTGACCCCACCGCCCCGCTGACCGCGCCGAAAAGCCGCGGACATGCCGCCGCAATCCGGGCGCCCCCCCTGCGTCAGCCGGCGACGCAGCGCGCCAGTGACCCGATGCGAGGGTTCGCTCCAGGCGATGGACGAGCGACCTGGCAGTCAGTCAGACACAACCGTCCGGCCAAGCGACAGCTTGGCCGGACCCGCGCAGGCATGGCCTACAGCTCCATGCGGCTCACCTTCTCGAAGAGCTTGAGGTACCGCGTCGAGGCGAAGTCCACGATGCTCGACTCGCGGATGCGGCCCGCGGCGCTGCGGCTGATGAGCCCCTCGAAGACCTTGAGCGATCCTGAGACGTTGTCGCGCACCTCGAACTTGAAGGTCGAAGTGATGGGCGAAGCCTGGTATGCGCGCGCGGCGGCAAGGCAGACCTCCTGGTCGATGGCGACCGCGTCCGGCTTGGCAGCCTTCCACACCAGGTAGGTGACGACGTGGGCAGCCGAGGTGTCGACCCGCACGGATTGGAGACGCGGGCCGATCTCGGTGTCGGCGAGCGCCGCGCGAATGGCCTCTTCCGCGAGCTTGCCGATGGACTCGCCGTGCTTCTCGCCTTTCTCGAGGGCTGCCCGGAGGTCCTTCTCGCCGACCTTGAAGTTTCGAGCGATCGCGCCAAACCGCTTGTTGTCGGGCATTTTCTTGACGCGCTCGTCCTCCAGCGCGTCCTGATAGTCGCGCCAGAGCTTGAATTCCTCGATGGTCATCGGGAGCTCGGCGGCTCGCGCGCTGGTTGCGGCGAGGCTGCAGCACGCAAGGGCGACGGCGAACTGAATTGCACGAAGTACCATGATGTTCGCTCCTCGAAAAAAGGGTAGGAGTCTAGCCAAGGGTCGGGCGTTTGGACAAGCTCGTCCTCCCGTCCCTTCCACGGGTACCGGGCTGGCTGCTGGAGGCATTGACTGTGAGAGTGACCTGCCATTCATGCGGCTCCGAAATCGAAGCCGCCGTGCCGATCGGTCGACGCGACACGTGCGATCGCTGCGGGGCGGACCTTCGTTGCTGCCGGCAATGCAAGCTGCACGACCCGTCCTTCTCCAACGAGTGCCGCGAGCCCCAGGCAGAGGTGCCCCGAGACAGGGAACGCGCCAATTTCTGCGAGTTCTTCGTGCCCGGGTTGCCAGAGGCAGGAGGCACGGGGGCAGCCGACTCGGCGAAAGCCGCCTTCGAAGCGCTCTTCCGGAAGTGAGGGAACCGTCGTCGACGGCAACACGCCCGTTGACGTTCGCGATGCGCCGACGGCATTCAGGTCGAAGACGGCGCCGGACCGGCGCATGTCCTGCGCACGAGCCGGCGAGCTCGGGTCCTGGCGCTGCGGGCACGGCCTTGCGGACGACTCCCCTCAGCCCACGGACTCGCCGAGCCAACGAAGATAGGGCTCGTGCCCGCGGATGATGGGCAAGGCGACAATCTCCGGGCAGCTGTATTCGTGGAGCCCGACGACGCGCTCGCGCAGCCGCTCGAAGACATCGACACGGGTCTTGATCAGCAACAGCGCTTCCGCCTCGTCTTCAACCTTGCCCTGCCATCGGTAGATCGAACGAATAGGCGAGACGAGGTTGGCGCACGCGGCAAGGCGCTCCTCCACGAGGACGCGGCCGATTTCGACCGCCTTGTCTGCGGACGGGGCGGTCACGAGTACGACCAGCGGCGCGTCGGGCCGCAAGGTGTGTTCGGTCATGCCGGCCCTCCCAAGCTCGAAAGACCACTGATTTCGGGCACCACAACGAGCGCCTCGCGCGACCTCGAACGCGCGACCGCGCCCGGCGGGCCCGGCTCCACGGGCGAGTCGGCCCCGCAGCGATTCCCGAGCGCTCACAGGCGTCCGGGACTCCGCTCAAAGCCTCGTTCGGCGCGCGGCCGAAGCTGCCCGCCTATTCGATATCGCAGGCTCCGAGGCCCGCGACCGCGCCGTTGAGCGCCTCGCACACTTGCGCCTCGGGAATCTGCGGGCACCCGCTCGCGCCGTCGGGCACGTTGCAGTAGCGGCGGCACTTGCCCGGCTGGAAAGGCTCCTGCTGACAGTGGAAGCCGATGGCGCAGTCCGAGGCGCTGAAGCAGCCCATCCCCTCGGTCTTCGGCGCTTGCCCCTCGTCGAGATCCTTGCCAGGCACCTGGCAGTAGGCGAGCTGGGCGTAAATGTCGAAATAGCACCCTTCCGCATCCGGGCAGCCCTGCTGACGCGGATCGCACGGCCTGACGCAGTTGCCGCCGCCGCTGGCGAGCCGCGCGCAAGCCTCGTTCTCGCCGCAAACCTCGCCGTTGAGCCCACCGCACTTGCAAACGCCGTCCTCGGGATCACACTCGAGGCCACCCGTACACTCGACACCCACGCACCGGTCGCCTCCGAGGCAGGCGCCGGTCATCACGTCACAGCTCTGGCCAAAAGCGCAGACCGGTCCCCCCGGCCCGCCACAGCGGCACTTGCCATCGGCGGGATCACAGGTCGTGCCTCCGGTGCAGTGGACGTTGATGCACTTGGTCGACGGCGTGCAGCGCTTCTCGGCCTCCACACAGGCCGGCGCGCTACCGGGGCACTCGCAGATCTCGCCGTAACTGCAGACTTGGCCCTCTGCGCCTCCACAGTGGCATTTGCCGTCTTCCGGATTGCAGGTAGTTCCGCCCGTGCAGTTGACGCCCGCGCAGCGATCTTCTGTGCAGATCCCGTCGACACAGGACTCACCTTCCGCACACTCGGCGCCGTCGCACTTGCATTTGCCGTCGGCCGGGTCGCAGACCATTCCACCAGCGCACGCCACCGTCTCGCAAGCACCGGCCGCGAAGCAGGTTCGAGTCGCCGGGTCGCAGATCTCCGAAGCCGCGCAGATCGAGCCGCCCTGGCCGCCGCACTTGCAGGTGCAGTCGAAGGGATCGAGCGTCGTCCCTCGGGAGCACTCGACTCCGCCGCAGGCGTAGACGCAGACGCCAGACTTGCATGCGCCGTTGCCGCCGCAGACAACGCCCCCTTGGCCGCCACACTTGCAGACCCCGTCTCCGGGATCGCATTCGAGGCCCTCGGGGCAGCTCACGTTGGCACAGCGATCGATGATCTGCGGCTCGTCCTTGCCGCACCCGAGAAGGACCAGCGGCGCCAGCGCCGCGGCGACCACCTGCATGAGGAACCTGATGCTCCAGCTCTTGCGCTCAGCCATCGTTGCTCCGCATCTTGGGGCGCCTCGCAACCAAAGCGGCAAGGCGCCCGGGCATCTGAACCAGAAACGCACCTAGCTCCGCCGACGCCGCAGCAAGCCGAGGACCCCTGCCAGCGCAAGCAGCACGGTCGGCGGGGCGCCAACTCCTACCGAGCCGCAGCCGCAGCCTTCGGACGGCGGCGCGTAGAGGGGTTCGTCGATGCGGATTGTGACCGACAGCCCGCGCACCGCGCTGCGGTTCTTTTCGTCGCGCGCCTCGACGAGGAAGCTGTAGACGGTGCGGGGCGCCCGGTGCCCCTGCTCGTCCGCCTCGGGCCCGACGACCGGCTCGGTCGTCGAGATGATGCCGTCTTCGCTCAAGGTAAAGCCCGCCGGCAGCCCATCACGGCAGCTTGCGAGCTCGCCCTTGTCGTTGAGCACCGGCATGCAGATGACCGACCAGGAGATGTCGTCGGCCTCTCCGCCGCGAGCGAGCAGCCGCGCGTAGTAGGTCTTTCCAACAATGGCGTCCGGAAGCCCCTGGGTCTCGATCTCAATCCCTTCCTCGTAGCGAACCGCCAGCGAGAAGGTGGCGTTGTCCTCGGCGCCGCTGGTGTCCAGCACCTTCAAAGTGATCACCCAAGTGCCGGCGACGTTCGGAATTCCGCTCAGCCGTGTGCCGGTCTTGTCGGTGATCAGCTTCAGGCCGATCTGCGCCTCCCGGTCGACGTTCTCCATCGGGTTCGAGGGCAGGAGCCGCGCCTCGACGATGTTCCAGACGTACGGCGGGCGGCCGCCGGCGACGTAGAGCGAGAAGTTGTACGGCTTGCCAAGCTCGGCGTCCGGCAGCTTCGAGGTGCTGATCTGAAGCCGCTCGGGCGAGACGACCTTGAGGCTAAGCGGCTTTGCCGCAGTCGTCCCCTCGCCGTCCCGAACCTCGACCTGGAAGGAGAAGTGCGGCTCTTCGGCTGGCTTGTCGAGAGTGGGCACGCCCTCGATCACGCCGTCGGGCGCGAGCACGAGCCCCGGCGGAAGCAGAGCACCCTCGGAAAGCGACCAGGTGTAAGGGGCCCGACCGCCGACCGCCGACAGGCGCACCGAGTAGGGGCGACCGAACTCGGCGGCCGGGAGGTCCTCGGTGATAACCCTCAGCGGCACGTCCGAGGGATTGACCTGAATACTAAACGTCGCCCGGGCGGTCTGGCCCGCCGACGCCACCTCAACCTCGAAGACCGCAGGCTCGGGCAATTCGCGGCTCGCAACCCCGGTGATATCGCCGGCGAGCGAAAGGCGCAGGCCCGGCGGCAGGCTGCCAGAGACGAGCGTGAATCCGTACGAGCCGCTCCCGCCCGCAGCCTCAAGGTGCACACCGTAGGGCGACTGGACATAGGCGTCGGGCAAATCCGAGGTAATGAACTGCAGCTCGTCCGAAACGATGGTGATCTTCGCCGCCGAAGTGGTGGCGTTGTTCACGTCGGTGATTTCGGAGAGCGTGCCTTCCGGGTCGATGACCATCCCGACGTAGTAGTCGCCGGGAGGGAGCGGATTGGGGAGGGTCACCTCGACCTCTTCCGTGTTTGCTTCGAACGCGCCGATACCCTCGGACAGCTCGAGCCCGGCGTCGCCGATGAGCGCGATGTCAGCCAGGCTGATGACCGGATTGTCCGAAAGGAACAAGGCATAGCGGATTGCCGGGTTCTTGCACGCGCCGGCGATGCAGCGCTCGCTAGCCGGACAATCTTGGTCGCCTTGGCAAGTCTCCGGCTCGCAGATGCCCTCGGCCAGCTTGCAGATGAAGCCCTCGGCGCAATCCGACGGCTCTGTGCATTGGCTGCGGCACCGGCCTGAATTGCAGACGAGCCCGTCGCACTGCGAGTCACTCGCGCAGGGTCCGGCGAACGAGTTGCCGATGTTGTGGATGCTGCGGCTTACGCTGATCGCCTCGCCGGCCCTCGCGGTCGCAGGCACGGAGAGCGGCCCGGGGATAAGGTCGGGAGTGGGCCCGCCGAGCCTGAACTTGTGCCCGCTCGCAGGGCCCACGTTGTTGTTCTCGTTGTCTTCGTTGATGCGACCGTCCGGGTCGATCTTCGCGAAGAGGTAGTACTCGCCGCTGTCCAGGGCGAGGGGAAGCGTGGGCGCGATGACCACGTCGCGACGCTGGTTGACCGCGAGCGTGATCTGGCGCGAGGTGCCGAGCTCGGCGTCGACCGAGGTGTCTAGCCTGTCGTCGGCGGACAGGTAGAAGCGCACCGCGATGCCGCCGACGTCCTGGCCTCCGACGTTCTCGAGAGAGGCGCCCATGCGCATCGGGACACCGGCAAAGCCCGTCTCCTCGGCGTAGAAGCGCACCATCGTCAAGTCAGGCGGCTGGCGGAAAGAAAGGATGGTGTTCGGCTCGTAGTCCTGCGGCTGGCAATTGGCCTGGGAGCCGCCACCGGAGGGCTGGGCTGCCGTACAGGGGCGCCCTGCCATGCCGAGCGTCGCATTCGCCTGGATTCCCACGGCCGCCTTGATCGCACTCGGATCCGCGAAGAGCCCGTGGTTCGACGGACCGTACGCGAAGTCGATGGTCCCGGTGGTTTCGTAGAGGCGAGCCTGGAAGGTCGCGCCGTGCAGCGACTTAGCCGTCGAATCGGGCTCGTACCAGACGTTCGTCCACTGGAACGTGATGACGCGATGGGGGGCAACGCCGCTGACTTCATAAACGACGGCTCCAGGGTTGCAGTCCCACTTGCCCCACCACGGCGCGATCAGCGGGAAGGATGCTGCCGTGCTCGGGATACCATAGCTTGTCGCGATTGACGCGTTGCCGCTGCCAAAGGCGATGTAGCCGCGGCACCCGATGTTGAGCGCGTTGTAGGTCGTGTTCCAGAACCTGAACGGGAAGGGCAACGTCACCGTCGTCTGCGAGCTGGCGGACGGAATGTCGAGGGGCGTGCCGACGATGGGCGAGAAGGGAACCTGCGCATAGCTGGTCAGGTCATAGCGGGCGAACGCTTGACTCGGCAGGCTGATGGCCACTGCCGCGGCGATCCCGAGCACCGCGCGCCAGCCCGTCCGCCGACGCCGCAACGCGAGCGGAGCAAGGAGCGCCAAGACGAGCGCGACAGGTACGAGCCCCGGGCCTCCGGTCGAACAGCCGCCCGACTCCGCGTCGATGGGCACAGGCTTAGGCAGAACCCGAATGGTCAAAGGAACGAGAAGGACGGGCCCGGTCTCCTCGGTGATCTGCACGACGAAGTCGTAGGAGCCGGGCGCGGCGTCGGCACTCACGCTGCCAGTGACGCGACCTGCAACGTTGAGCATCAGGCCCGGCGGCAACATCCCGCTGTAGAGCACGAAGCTCGAATGCGGCTTGGCGGCGGCCGAAAGGTCGAGAAAATAGCTCTCGCCCGGCCGCGCCTCGGGAATGGCGACCGGCGTGAAGCTCGCAGGCCGGGAGAGCACGGTGAGGATGAAGTCGGCCGAATCGCTCCGCCCCTCGGCGTCGGAGACCTCGAGGCGCAGCGGGAAGAGGCCGACCTCGGCCGGCACGCCGGTGATGGCGCCGTTGGCGAGCTTGAGGCCGTCGGGCAGCGAGCCGCTGCGGATCTTCCAGACGAGCGAAGCGTCCATCGGCTGGAGCTGTTGCACGTAGGAGACGCCGGTCATCGCTTCGGCGAGCTTGACCGTGCCGATATGGAGCGCACCGGGTTCGACCGCGCGCATCGAAATGTCGGCAGCGGTCCGGCTGCCGTGTTGGTCGGTGAGCGAAACCCTGAGAGTCACCAATTCGGTGTAGCTCTTCGCGAGCTTGCCGGCGATTGTTCCCTCAGGCGACAGCGCAAGGCCCAGGGGCAGCTCGCCCTGCTCGATGGCCCAGGTGTAGGGGCGCACACCGCCGACGGCGACCAGGTCGACGCTATAGTTGATGCCCTTGACCGCGCTCGGAAGCAGCGACGAGAGAATCCCAAGCGCGCCGGACGCCGGCACCGTGCGCAGGACCATTCGCGCCAGCACGCTGCGCTGGCCCGATGTCACCCTCACGGTGAAGACCGACACGCCCTGCTCGGCCGGCTTGCCCGAAAGGACGCCGGTCTCGCTAAGCTGCAGGCCAGCCGGCAGGTCTCCCTGACCCGGCTCTACCGACCAGGCGTACGACCCGTAACCGCCGACGGCCACCAGTTGCTGAAGGTACTCGGCGCCGACCATCGCATCGGGCAGCGTGCTCGTGACGATGTAGAGGCTCGAAGGCGCGATCTCGACGACACCGAGCGAGCCGATCGTGTTGTTCGCCTCGTCGAGCTCGAGGATTTCCTGCAGCGGATCGACAACCAAGCCGACGTGGTAGGTGCCAGGTGAGACGTCGGAGGGGATCTGCACAAGGTCGGTCGCCACCTTCTCCTCGCCGACTCCGATGCTGAGCTCCCCGTCGAGCGTCAGCGTCCCGTCGGCCAAGATCGGAAGGGGGATATCCTCGACGGAAATAATGTCATTCGAGGAGAGCACGAAGCGGTATTTCGCAGGGCCCACGGTGTCGCTGCCGCGATTGCCGATGTTGCGAATGACGTGGAAGATGGGCATGCGCTCGCCAGCGGCGGCCGCGGCTGGAGCCTCGACCCGAACCGGGGTCACGTCCATGGCCGGCTGGCGGATGAAGATTTCGTTTTCAGCCCGGTTCAGGTTGTTGGTCTCATTGCTCTCGCCGACGCGGTTCGACGGGTCCAAGATCACGCCGATGTAATAGGTACCGTCCCTGAAAGGAGAGCCATTCGGCCTCGTCGCCGGAACCGTGATGTTGACCGCGAAGGTCTGCTCCTGGTCTCCCGAAAACGTCAGGCCCGAAAGCTCGGGAACACCGGCCGACATGTCGAGGTCGTGCGTTGTAATCACCGCGTTGTCCGAAAGGACGACCGAGATGAAGAAATCCGTGGCGTTCGCGCCGCCGGAGTTCCTCACGTCGAAGGTGACCCGCACCTGCTCGCCGAAGTAGGCATGGGTCGTGGGCTCGTGCGGAGGCACGGGAGAGAGAACCTGGATGTTCTCGACGACGAGGTCGGCAGCCGACAAAGTAACCGTGGCGGACGAGGCCTTGCTGTTGTTGGTCTCGACGGCTTCGGTCACCTCGCCCCGGGGCAACTGGGCGGTGGGCGGGTCGATGTCGAGGATGTAGTAATACGGGCCGTCGGGAACGGCGGGCAGCGCCGCGGGAACGATCATGTCGAGCGTCTCACCCCCGCCCAGCGAATCGATGCGCCTGGGGAACCCAGGGAATTTGGTATCGCTCGAGCGATCGAGATTTGGATCGGGCGACAGATAGACGTCGAAACTGAATCCGGTCGGATCGAGCGGATCGGTCCCTTGGTTTCGGATGATCACGCGAAGGTCGACGACGTCACCCGGACCGCCCGCGCTCGGGCCCGAGATATCACCCGAGAGCTCGACGCCGATCATGTAGGGGGCGCTCACCCCAGTGTTGTTCGTCTCGATCGCCTCGTCGACCACGTCGGTCGGGTCGACGACGACGCCAATGTAGAAGTTGCCAGTCCCCGGCGGCCGCACGAACTGCACCCCGGATTCTGTGAACGTCGCCTCCGAGCGCCCAGGGAGGCTCTCTGGTGTCGTGTGCCGGGCGAGCAGGGTGTCGTTGGCGGGGTCGATAATCGCGTCGTTCGACAGGTAGATATCGAAAAGGAACCCCGTGGCCGGGTTCTGGCCCTGGTTCTTGACCGTCACCATCAGGTCGAAGGCAAAACCCGGTTGGCCTCCGATGGTAACCGGAGTGAGCGCCGAGCTGCCCACATTCAGGACGAACAGATCCGGATCAATGGCTGGGGAGATGACGACGTACTGCCCTTCGGGCCAATCCGCCCCCCGGCATGAAGGACTGCACGCGAGCGCGGTCAACCCGCCGGTTCCGGCCGCGTTCTCGATGCCGATGGTCGCGTCGGCCGTGTCGGCGCTCGAGCGCGAGATGGCGCCGTAGTAGATGACGATTGCTCCGCTGCGCTCGTGGAGGTCAACCTGCACATCGCGGGGCGACCCGTCGCTGT
>JBMNNX010000271.1:0-8761 GCA_050942745.1 Myxococcales bacterium | reverse complement strand
TTGGCGCGCCGGCTTCCTCCCGTCGCGCTCTACGACGCCTTGTCACAGCGCCCGAGGACAGTGCCGCCGAAGGCGGGTAGCGTGCCTGCCGAGCAGCGGAGGGCCGCATGATGCGCAGGGCGTACGTCGGCCGGTTCGTTACCGCGGAAGAGTTGCAGCGCGCGGCACGTGCGGCGCTCGCCGACGGCTTGCTCGTCGAAGAGATCTTCTCGCCCCACGCGCTCCCCGACGCCTTCGTCCCGGCGAAGACCGCAGGAAAGGCGCGCAGGATCCCAGCGATTGCCGCAGCCGCAGGAGTCCTCGGCGCCCTGGCCGCGGGCGAATTTCAGTACTTTGCCGATCGGCGCGACTGGCCTCTCGATATTGGAGGGACCTTTGGCGGCTCGGCGCCCTCGTGGCTTCCCGTGGCGTTCCTCGTCGGCTGCCTGTGTGCCGCCATCGTGGCGCTCGTCGCGTTTGTCGTGCGTGGGAGCGCCTCGGGGCACAGCGTGCGCGCCGACGGCGACTACGTGCTCGCCCTCTCGCTCGAGTCGCCTGGCTTCGACTGGCGAACGGCCCGCGCGTGGCTGCTTGCTCACGGCGCGCGCGAGGCAGGCTACGCCGAGGTTCACGAATGACGCGCAGGGCCTGCTTGCTGCTCCTCTTGCTCTGCCCGGCCTGCCGGGACGATGCCTCGCTACGAGCGCCCGACCCGGATCTCGCGCGCTCGGCCGCGTACGAGAGTTTCGCGCGGCCGATGGCTCCGCCGGAGATTAGGCTCGCGCCGGCCGATGGCTCGGTGCCTCGCGGGCAGCTTCCCTTCCGGTACGGTCCGGGCGCTGCCGAGGCTGCGCGCGCGGGCCGCGAGCTCACCAATCCGCTCGCGCCGACCGCCTCGAACCGAGCGAGAGGCGCCAAGGTCTACGAGGCGCGCTGCGCGGTCTGCCATGGTCGGTCGGGCGCGGGCGACGGCCCCGTCGTCGGCGCGCTTCCGCCGCCGCCTTCGCTGACGACAGGGCGCACCGCGCAGGTCCCTGACGGCGAGCTGTTTCACGCCGCGACTCGAGGCTCGGGGAGGATGGCCGGGCACGAGGTCGAGCTGACGGCCGATGACCGCTGGAGAGTGGTGCTCTTCGCCAGGGAGCTGCAGCGGCAGGCCGAGCGGTGACGCCTAGCCACAAGCGAGCCGTCGCGGGCTGGTAGGGGCGCGTGGCAATGCGCCCGTCGGGGAATCGAGCAGAGTCGAAGTCGATCGTTCGCGGCGGCGGGCGCGAACGCCGGCCACCTGAGCGCGCGGCGCGGCGCATTCGATGCCCGTCCGGCTGCGCGACACCGAGAGGAGCCCGGCGGACAGCCTATCGGCCCGACCTGAGCGTCACCTCGAAGGTGCTCCCCACGCCGTACTGGCTCTCGACCTTGGCCTCGCCGCCGTACAGCTCGGCGACCTTCTTGACCGTCGAGAGCCCGAGCCCGCTGCCGCTGATGTTGCGGGTCTTCTCGTTCTTGATGCGCACGAAGTCCTTGAACAGCCGCCCGATGTCCTCGGGAGTCAGCCCGATGCCGGTGTCCGAGACCCTCACGCGCAGCACGTCGTCCGCGAGATCGAGGTGGATGTCTACCTGGCCCCCGTCGCGGTTGTACTTCACCGCGTTGGTCACGAGGTTGTTCAGCACGAGCTCGATCTCGCTGCGGTCGGCGAAGAACGGCACGGGGTGCTCGCCGTGCAGCGTGACGGCGATCCGCCGCCTCTCGCTCTCGGCGCGCGCGGTCTCGATGGCGTTGAGCGCTATCTCGCGCACGTCGAGCTCTTCCATCTCCCGCTTCTTCTGGCCCGACTCGAGGCGGGTCATGTCGAGCAGGTCGATGACGAGCTTGCGCATCCCCGCAAGGCGCACCAGGCTGCGCTCGACCATCGGGTCGTAGGAGCGCAGCTCCTCGCCGAGCGCCCTGTCCTGCATCGCCATCAGGTAGCCCTCGACGGCGGCCAGCGGGGCCTTGAGCTCGTGGGCGAGCACGCGCACGAACTCGAACTTGATGCGCCGCTTCTCCTCTTCGTGCCGGCGGGCCTGGCGCTGCAGGGCGACGTGCTTGCTCGCCTTGGTGATGGTCGCCCGCAGCTCGTCGGGGGTGAAGGGCTTGGCCAGGAAGTCGAAGGCGCCGCGCTTGGTCGCGGTCACCGCCGTCTCCAGGGTCGCGTAGGCGGTGATCATCACCGTGAGCACCTCGCGCCCCTCGGCCGCCAGCCGCTCGAGCACCTCGAGCCCGGTCATCCCCGGCAGCTTGTGGTCGAGCAGCAGGATGTCGGGCGGCGTCTGGGCGAGCTTCTCCAGCGCCGCCTCCCCGCTGTCGGCCAGATCGACCTCGAAGCGCACCTCGGTGCTCAGCTCCGGGAGCGGAACCGTGTAACGCTCGAGCACCCGGGAGGCGCCCACGCGCATCCCGAGCTCGTCGTCCACTATGAGCACCTTGAGCGCTTCCATGGTCGGTCTTTCAGCCCTCCAGCAGCCGGCGGATCTCGCGCTTGAGCTGCTCGGCGCGCACCGGCTTGGTGAGGATAGCGTCGGCCTTGATCCAGCTACGGTCCTCGCCGGTCCCCTCGAACTCCATGCCGGTCTCGCTCGTCACCGCGGTCACCAGGATGACCGGGATGGTCGGGTCGCGCTTCTTGACATGGTGGCAGAGCACGAAGCCCGCATCCATGTACTCCATCATCAGGTCGGCGACGACCACGTCCGGGCGCCGCTCGGTCAGCAGCTGCTCGGCCTCCTTGAGCCCAGGCGCGGGCGCCACCTTGTAGCCGGCGGCCTCGAGCGCCATGCGCGTCTGAAGGAGAAAATCCTCGTCGTCGTCCACCAGAAGAATCAGCTTTTCCTTGGCTTCAGCGTTCATTTTATTTGCTCACTCTTCCTTCGAGCCCGCGGGGCACCGTCACCGTGAAGGTCGTCCCCGTCGGACCCTGCGCGGGATCCGCATTCGACTCAGCCTTGATGTCTCCCCGGTGCATCTTGACGATGCCATAGGTGACCGCCAGGCCAAGACCTGTGCCCTTGCCGATGGGCTTGGTGGTGAAGAAGGGCTCGAACACCTTGGTCAGGTTCGCCGGCGGAATCCCGACCCCGGTGTCGCGCACCTTGAACCAGACGCGCTCGGCATCGCCCCCGGTCAACAGCTCGAGGGTGCCACCCGAAGGCATCGCGTCGTAGGCATTCTGAATCAGGTTGTTGAGCACCTGGGCCATCTGGTCGCGGTCCAGCTCGGCCCACGGCTCGCCTTCGTGCTCCTGGCGCACCTCGACGCCCGGAGGCGGGGTGAGCGTCTGCTCGACGCTCTTCACCAGCGCGCGCACGTCAACGCGCTGGAGGATCAGCTTGTTCTGGCGGGCGAAGTTGAGCAGCCCGGCGACGATGCGTTTGCAGCGGTCGGCCTGCTCCACGATCATCGCCACGTCCTCGCGCTGGCGCGAGTCGGGGGCGAGGTCGTCGAGCAGCAGGTGTGCGTACATCAGCACCACGCCGAGCGGGTTGTTGACCTCGTGGGCGATGCCCGCGGCGAGCTGGCCCATGCTCGCCAGCTTCTCGGCGTGCGCCAGCGCCTCCTGCGCGCTCGCGAGCCGGCCGTTGGAGACCGCCAGCTCGGAGACCGCCCGGCGCAGCTGGTCGATCGTGTAGGGCAGGCACATCTCGCTCTCGGCAAGCCCCGCGTGGATCGCCGCGGCGTGCTCGCGGCAGGTCTCGTAGCCGCAGGCCCCGCAGTTGAGCTCGTCCTGGATGCGCAGCTTGCCCATCCGCGCCAGGATCTCGGTCAGCTCGCCCGGGGTCGGGCTGTCGAGCCGCTGGTCGTAGGCGTGGAAGGTGCGCGACAGGTCGAGGTCCGCGAAGCGCTCCATCTGCTCGCGCCAGGCGCGCTCGTCCACCTTGGCCAGCCGCTCGCGCACGTAGGCCGCCATCGTGCTGCACCGGCTCAAGAGCGGGGCCCGGCTGCTCATGCCCGGCCCCATCACGCACCCGCGGCACGAGAGCACCTCGAGCAGCCCGGGGCCGACGAAGCCGTTCTCGAACTCCTCGATGGCCTGCATCCCCTCCGAGCGCCCCTGGGCCGAGACGACGTTGCCGTGGGCGATGCTCTGGTCGAGCCTGGCGGCCTCGAGCAGGCCCCCGGCGATGGGGAACAGCAGGCCCCGGCCCGCGCTCGGCGGGTCGAACTCGCTCGGCTCGACCTCCATCGGGTGCAGGCCCGCCTCGCGCACCATCTCGCGCAGCTCGAGGAAGGTGAGCACCGAGGTGACCTCGCCGGCCACCGCGCGGCTCAGAGCCTCACGCTTCTTGGCGATGCAGGGGCCGATGAAGACCACCTTCAGCTCGGGGCCGTGGATGCGGTGCAGCACCCGCGCCGTCGCCACCATCGGCGAGACGATGGGCGCCAGCGCCCCGACGAGCGAGGGGCGATAGCGCTCGACGTAGCCGACGACCACCGGGCAGGTCGTCCCGATGAAGCGCTGGTTGGGGTTGGCCTCGAGCAGCCGGTGATAGCGCTCGGCCACCAGGTCGGCGCCGAAGGCGGTCTCGTGCACCGAGGCGAACCCCAGCCGCCGCAGCAGTCCGACCAGCCGGTCGCCCGGGATGTCCGGGAACTCGGCCGGGAAGCTCGGGGCGAGGATGGCCGCGACCTTGTGGCCCTTCTCAAACAGGCGCTGCACCACCGCGGTGCAGCGCCTGAACTGCTTCGCGCGCTGGCTGCAGACTCGCACGCAGTTGCCGCAGCCGATGCAGCGCTCTTCGAGCACCATCGCCTGGCCACCGCGGATGCGGATGGCCTTGGCGGGGCACTCGCGCACGCAGGTGTAGCAGACGCGGCAGCGCTCCTTGATCGTGGAGATCAGGGGGATGTCCGCGAAGGCTTCCATCTACTTGAGCACCTCGCGCGCGTGGTAGTGCGTGTGCAGGTACTTGTGGCTCACGTCGCTCATCGGCTTGCCGAGCCACTCGGAGTACAGGCGCTGGACGCTCGGGTTGGCGTGGCTGACGCGCACCCCTTCCTCGCGGTCGATCTTGTAGAGCGCCTGCATGCGCGCCTTGACCGCCTCGAGGTCGGTGCCGATGGGCTGGCCGCCGCCGTTGATGCAGCCGCCGGGGCAGGTCATCACCTCGATGAAGTGCAGGTCCTTGCGGCCAGCGCGGATCTCGTCGAGCAGCTTGCGCGCGTTGGCCAGGCCGCTCACCACCGCGACGTTCAGCTCGACGTCGCCGATCTTGACCGAGGCGGTCTTGATGCCGTCGAGCCCGCGCACCGGCTGGATCTTGAGGTTCTCCATCTCCTTGCCGGTGACGAGGTAGTGAGCGCTGCGCAGCGCGGCCTCCATCACGCCGCCGGTGGCGCCGAACAGCTTGCCGGCCGTCGAGCGCTCGCCGAACGGAGTGTCGGCGGTCTCGGGCTCGAGCGCGTTGATGTCGATGCCCCGCATCCGGATGATGCGCGCCAGCTCGCGGGTGGTGAGCACGAGGTCGATGTCGGCGATGTCGCCGCGCATCATCTCGGCCCGGCCCGCCTCGAACTTCTTGGCCGTGCAGGGCATTACCGAGACGGTGAAGATCTTCTCGGGGTCGATCTTCTGGCGCTCGGCAAAGTAGCCCTTGACGACCGCGCCGAGCATCTGCTGCGGGCTCTTGCAGGTCGACAGGTTGGGGATCATCTCCGGGTAGAACTGCTCGACGAACTTGATCCAGCCCGGCGAGCAGCTCGTCATCATCGGCAGCCGGCCGCCGTTCTGCAGCCGGTGCACGAGCTCGGAGCCCTCCTCCATGATGGTCAGGTCGGCCGAGAAGGCGGTGTCGAAGACGTAGTCGAAGCCGAGCCGCCGCAGCGCCGCGTTGAGCAGGCCGGCGATGTCCGCGCCCGGCTTGATCCCGAACTCCTCGCCCAGGGTGACCGAGACCGCCGGGGCGACCTGGACGCAGACGGTCGTCTCCGGGTCGTCGATGGCGTTGAGCATCGCGCGGAAGTGGCTCTGCTCGCTGAGCGCGCCGGTCGGGCAGACGCGGATGCACTGGCCGCAGGCGACGCAGCTCGAGACGTTGAGCCCCTGGTTGAAGGCGGTGCCCACGGTGGCCTTCGAGCCGCGGCCGATGAAGTCGAGGCAGGCCACCCCCTGCACCTCTTCGCAGGTGCGCACGCACTTGCCGCAGAGGATGCACTTGTCCGGGTCGCGCACGAGCGACGGGCTGGAGGCGTCGATCTTGTGCTGGCTCTTCAGCCCCGTGTAGCGGCGCTGGCGCACGCCGAGGTTCTCGGCGAGGCTCTGCAGCTCGCAGCTGCCGTTGCGCGGGCAGTAGAGGCAGTCGTCCGGGTGGTTGGCCAGCAGCAGCTCGAGGATGGTCTTGCGCGCCCGGACCGCGCGCTGTGAGTGCGTCTTGACCTTCATCCCCTCGCGCACCGGGAAGGCGCAACTTGGCACCAAGGAGGGAGCCCCTTCGACCTCGACGACGCACATGCGGCAGGCGCCCGTCGGCAGCAGCTCCTCCAAGTTGCACAGCGTCGGCACCTGGATGCCCGCGCGGCGCAACGCGCTCAGCAGCATCTCGCCCGGCTTGGCCTCGATCGTCTTGTTGTTGACTTGAATCTGGATCACGGCTTGCTCCCTTAGGCGGCCCGGATCGCGCCGAACCGGCAGGTGTCGACGCACGTGCCACAGGCGATGCACTTGTCCTGGAGGATCTCGTGGGGCTGCTTGAGCGACCCGACGATGGCGTCGGACGGGCAGCTCTTGACGCAGACCCCGCACCCCTTGCACAGCTCGGCTTCGACCCGATAGCTGAGCAGCTCATGGCACACGCCCGCCGGGCAGCGGCGCTCGAAGACGTGCGCCTCGTACTCCTCGCGGAAGTAGCGCAGGGTGCTCAGCACCGGGTTGGGCGCGGTCTGGCCCAGCCCGCAGAGGCTGGTGTCGCGGATCACGTTGGCGAGCCGCTGCATGTACATCACGCCCTGGAAGCGCTCGAGGGTGTCCTTGCCCTTCTCGCCGCGCCGGCCCTCGGAGATGTGCGTGAGGATCTCGAGCAGGCGGCGGGTGCCCTCGCGGCACGGGATGCACTTGCCGCAGCTCTCGCGCTGGATGAAGTCCATGAAGAAGCGCGCCAGGTCGACCATGCAGGTCGTCTCGTCCATCACGACCAGGCCGCCCGAGCCCATGATGGCGCCCGCGTGCTTCATCGACTCGTAGTCGATCGGCAGATCGAGGTGCTCGGTCGGCAGGCAGCCGCCGGACGGGCCGCCGATCTGCACGGCCTTGAAGGCCTTGCCCTCGGGGATGCCGCCGCCGATGTCGAAGATGACCTGGCGGACGGTGGTGCCGTAGGCGACCTCGGCAAGCCCGGTGCGCGCCACGCGCCCGGAGAGCGCGAAGACCTTGGTCCCCTTGCTCTTCTCGGTTCCCACCGAGGCGAACCACTCCGGCCCGTTGAGCACGATGCCGGGCAGGTTGTAGAAGGTCTCGACGTTGTTGATGATCGTCGGCTTGCCGAACAGGCCCTTGACCGCCGGGAACGGAGGCCGGGGCCGCGGCATGCCGCGCCGGCCTTCGATGGAGTGCAGCAGCGCGGTCTCCTCGCCGCAGACGAAGGCGCCGGCGCCCTGCTTGATGACGATCTCCAGGCTGAAGCCGGAGTCGAGGATGTTGCGGCCGATGAGCCCCCAGGCCTTTGCCTGGGCGATGGCCTCGTTGAGCCGCCTGATCGCCAGCGGGTACTCGGCGCGGATGTAGATGTAGGCCTTGGTCGCGCCGATGGCGTAGGCGGCGATCGCCATGCCCTCGATGAGCCGGTGCGGGTCGCCCTCGATCTCCGCGCGGTTCATGAAGGCGCCCGGGTCGCCCTCGTCGGCGTTGCAGACGAGGTAGCGCTGGTCGGAGGCCTCCTTGGCGGCGAACTTCCACTTGGTGCCGGTGGGGAAGCCACCGCCGCCGCGGCCGCGCAGCCCCGACTTCTCGACCATGTCGCACAGCTCGGCCGGGGTCTTCGAGCGCAGCGCCTGCGCGAGCGCCTGGTAGCCGCCGCGAGCGAGGTACTCCTCGATGCTCGCGGGGTTGATGACGCCGCAGTTGACGAGCACGCGGCGCGTCTGCGGGGCGAAGAACGGGTGCTGGTCCTGGCGCAGCACGCCCTCGAACGGCTGGAGCGTCTGGCTGCGGAACTGGTAGAGCACCTGGTCGAAGGGGACCTTGCCCTCGAGCATCGAGTCGAGCAGCGCCGGCACCTTGTCGGCGCTCACCTTGCCGAAGCTGACGCGGGCGCGCCCGGGAAGCTGGATGTCGACCATCGGCTCGGCGGTGCACATGCCGATGCAGCCGACCTCGAGCACGTCGGCGTCGATGCCCTTGCTCGAGACGTAGTCGCGCACGGCGGCGAGCGTCTTGTCGGCGCCCGCGCCGAGCCCGCAGCTGCCGGTGCCCACGTAGATGGCCGGGCGCGCCAGGGTCTCGCGCCGCAGGGCGCTCAGGCGGCTCTTGGCCTTCTCGGAGCAGGTCGCGTCGGAGTGGCAGCGCGGACCTTCGCTGTAGCAGGTGATGAAGTCTGGGCACGGGCGCTCGGGGCCGTGCCAGCAACGATCGCAGCACTTATGCGGCATCATCGGCGGCCCTCTTTCTATAGGACTGAAGGATGCGGTTGACCTTGTCGGGCTGGACAGCGGCGTGGAAGTCGCCGCCGGCGGTGATCACCGGGGCGAGTCCGCAGGCGCCGATGCAGGCGACCACCTCGAGGCTGAAGACGCCGTCGCGGGTGGTCTGGCC
>JBMNNX010000270.1:0-8912 GCA_050942745.1 Myxococcales bacterium | reverse complement strand
CGCGCCCTGCTTGGAGACGCCTTCGAGCGACTCGATGACCTGGAACTGCGGCCCGTGGAAGAGCTCGTAGCCGTAGATGGCGCGCCCGAGCTCCTCGAGCGCCGCGGGCTCGGGCGGAGGCGCCGCCGGTTTCGGACGGCAGGTCGAGAGCTCGGCGGTCGCCGTGTAGAAGAGCGTGCCGTCCGGGCCTCTCAGCTCGAGCCCGAGCCGGTTTGGCTCGATCTCCTTGCAGCGGACCGTGAAGCGGTCGCCGCCGTCGAGGTAGCGGCCGAGGCGCGCGCCCTTGAGGACGCGCACGTCGCGGCAGGCGACGAGCTCGAGGTCGGGCCGGGCCGCCTTCGCCGCGCGCGCGAACCATTCGAGCGCCAGCGCGACCGGCAGCACCGGGACGCCGTCGATGGCGTGGTCGGCGAGGTAAGGGTGGCTCGCGCGGGTGACCAGCATGTCGAAGGAGGCGCCTTGGATCGACGGGCGAGCGGGCAGGGCGGCGCCGAGGACGAGCTCGACGGGCGCGCTGCCGCCGTGCTGCAGCTCGGCGACGAAGGCGGCGGCGCCGGCGGCGAGCGGGATGAGCGGGGTGCCGTGGGCTTCGAAGTGTGCGCGCAGCGCGGAGTCGACCATCCCGCCGTCCCACGGCCCCCAGCCGAAGGCGCGCACGACGCAGGCGGGGCCGCGCCGCCGGGCCTCGAGCGCGGCGAGCTTGTTGAGCACCTCGTTGGCCGCCGCGTAGTCGCACTGGCCGGGGTTGCCCGAGCGCGCCGCGGCCGAGGAGAAGAGGCCGATGACGCGCAAGGGATCGGACGAGGTCGCTTGGAGCAGGTTGAGCAGGCCGACGACCTTGGTGTCGTAGACCAGGTCGAAGCGCTCGTCGGTCTTCTGGGCGATGAGCTGGTCGGCGATGATTCCGGCGGCGTGGACGATGGCGGTGATGGGGCCCCAGGCCGCGCGGGCCTCGGCGAGCGCGGCACGCAGCGAGGCGGCGTCGCGCGCGTCGGCGACCGCGTAGCGCGCCTCGCCGCCGGCGGCACGGATGGCCTCCAGCGTCGCCCTCACCTCGCGCGCCGCGAGGATGGAGCGGGCGCGCGCGCCCAGCTCGGCAGGCGAGAGCCGCTCGCCCGCGCTGGAGGCGGCCTGCAGCAGCGCGCGTTTCAGGCTCGCGTCATCGGTCGCGCCGCGGACGGCCTCGGGCTCGTCATCGAGCCGGGTCCGACCGAGCAGCAGGAAGCGGGCGCGAGTCTGGCGCGCGAGCTCGACGAGGCAGGCTGCGGTGACGCCGCGGGCGCCGCCGGTGGCGACGACCACCGACTTCTCGTCGAGCAGGGGGCTTGTCGAGGGGTCGAGCGCGCGCGGGACGGCGCGGATCGAGAGGCGCTGGCCGTCTGCTCGTAGGCCCACCTCGAGCTCGGTGCCGCCTTCGAGCAGCTCGGCGGTCAGGATCTCGGCGAGCGCGGCCGCGTCGCGGGCGCCGCGCTCGAGGTCGATGGCCTTCACCGCGGCGGCAGGCCACTCGAGGCTCGCGGTCTTGGCGATGCCGGCGATGCCGCCGAGCAGGGCACGCTCGCTCCCGGAGAGGCCGAAGTCGCCGCCGGTGTCCTGCACGGTGACGAAGAGGCCGCAGTCGCGCGCGAAGCGAGGGGCGACCGCGCGGGCAGCGCGGAAGGCGGCTCTCACGGCAAGCTCAGCGGCCTCGGGCGCGGCCGAATCCTGCAGGCCGCCGAGGAAGATCACGGCGTCGGCGTCTGAAGGGACCTCGTCGAGGCGCTCGGCCGGGATCCCGCGCTTGCGCAGCGAGGCGACGAGGGCATCCGCAAGAGCGGGGCTGCCGCCGGTGACCACGAGCCTGCGGGCGGTGGTGATTCCGGGCATTCCCAGGCCGATGGCCGGCGCCTCGAACGGCTCGACGACCAGCCGATCGATGGTCGCGCTCGCGGTCTCTGGCGCAGCCGAAGTCGCCGAGGCATCGCGAGCGGCTGTGGTTGGAGCAGCCGCGCCGACGTTGCCTTCGAGCTGCTCGACGATGGCGCCGAGCGTCTGCAGTCGAGCCATCGCCGCCGGCTCGACGTCGGGCAAATTCGGGACACGGGCTCGCAGGGCGGAGAGGATCTCCACGCGCTTGATGGAGTCGATACCGAGGTCGGACTCGAGCCCCATCTGCAGATTGAGCATCTCTGCCGGATAGCCGGTCTTCTCGGCCACGACCGAGAGCAGCACCTCCTTCAGATCGATCGATGGAGCGCCGGCCGGCGTCTCGTGAGCGGTCGCGCCGTTGGCCTTCTTTGGCGCTGGCGCGGCGCACCCCGCGGCGCGCTCGAGCTGCTCGACGATGGCGCCGAGCGTCTGAAGACGGGCCATCGCCGCGGGCTCGACGTCGGGCAGGCCTGGTACCCGCGCGCGCAGCGCCGAGAGGATCTCGACGCGCTTGATGGAGTCGATGCCGAGGTCGGACTCGAGGCCCATCTGCAGGTTGAGCATCTCGGCCGGGTAGCCGGTCTTCTCGGCCACGACCGAGAGCAGCACCTCCTTGAGATCGACCGAAGGCGCGACGGCTGGCGTTTCGTGAGCGGAGGCGCCGTTGGTCTTCTTAGGCGCTGGCGCGGCGTTCCCCGCGGCCTGCTCGAGCTGCTCGACGATGGCGCCGAGCGTTTGCAGCCGCGCCATCGCCGCGGGCTCGACGTCGGGCAGGCCTGGGACCCGCGCGCGCAGCGCCGAGAGGATCTCGACGCGCTTGATGGAATCGATGCCGAGGTCGGACTCGAGGCCCATCTGCAGGTTGAGCATCTCGGCCGGGTAGCCGGTCTTCTCGGCCACGACCGAGAGCAGGACATGCTTTAGGTCGATCGACGCTGCGCCATTCGGCTTCTCGCTTCCGGTCGATCCGTTCGCCCGCTGTGTCGCGGCGCCGTTCGGCTTCGTGCAGGGAGCGCACCGGACCGAGCCCGACGTTTCGCCGAGGTATTCGACGATGGCGCCGAGCGTCTGCAGCCGAGCCATCGCGCCCGGCTCGACCTCGGGGAGGTTGGGGACGCGGGCCCGGAGCCCGGAGAGGATCTCGACGCGCTTGATGGAGTCGATGCCGAGGTCGGACTCGAGGCTCATTTGCAGGTTGAGCATCTCGGCCGGATAGCCGGTCTTCTCGGCGACGACCGCGAGGAGCGCTTCGGCGAGGCCGCCGCTCGCGGCCGTGGCCGCCTGGCGCGAGGCCGGCGCTTGGGGCGCAGGTGCGGCTGCCGCGGGAACGGGCGCTGGAGCAGCGTTCACCGGGGCAGTGGGGCGCGCAAGAGGTGCCGAGCAATCTCCTTGAGCTCGGTCCGCCTCCCGTTCGCCCCGGGCGCAGGCCGAGCCTGCGAGGCCGGAGTCGAGGGACCTTTCGACTCCGTTCTCGCCGCTGCCGCACCGGGAGCTAGGCTCAGGGTGCGCGGAACCGGACGGGGTCGATCTTCTCGGCACCTGTTCGGCGGTCAGATTCGCGGGAGGCGGCGCCGCGACCGCCGCGGGCTCGAAGGCGGGCAATGTCAGGCCCGCCGCCATCGCGCCGAGCCCGGCGAAGGCGCGCTCAGCGGTCTGCAGATAGGCCAGGTGCGCCTGCGTCATCGCGTTGTGCCAGGCGGTCTGGGCTTCGGCCGTCTCGCGCTGGAGCTGCTGGAACGCGGCGAGCCAACCTGGCTCGGCGGGCGTCGGCGCTGGGGCAGCGGGCGCGGCAGGCACCGTTTGCGCCGCGGGATTGGTCGATTCCGGGGCCGGCGCGGCGGCAGAGGCGGGCTGCGGCTCGGGCGCGGCGACGGCTGGCCGCACCGGTTCGGGCTCGGGCTCGGGGTTCGGCGGCGGCAGCGCGGCAGCGCCCTCGGCCGGAGGATACGGTTTGCCGTAGTTCGCGCCGCAGATGGCGAGGGCCAGCCGAGGCTTGGCCGCCTTCCGCGGGTCGCTGGTCGGCTGGAACGAGCGCCAGAGAGCGGCGAAGTCGGGCTCGAAGCCCGCGGCCCATAGCCGTCCGAGCGCGTCGTGGAAGGCGGCGGCGCCCGCCTTGCCTTTGGCATCGACGCTCAGCGCGCGGTGTGGCCGGTCGGCGAGGATGCGGCCGACGAGGCCGGTGAGGACCGCGCCCGCGCCGACCTCGAGGAAGGTGCGCACGCCGCTCGCGTACATCGCCTCGACCTGCTCGACGAAGCGCACCGGGCGCACGAGCTGCGAGGCGAGCAGAGCGCGCATTGCAGCCGGGTCGGCCGGGTAGGGCGCGGCCTCGGCGTTGGCGAAGACGGGAAGGGCGGGCTTCGCGAGGTCGATCCCGGCGAGGAAAGCCTCGAAGGGCTTCGTCGATTCGGCGACCACCGGGGAGTGGAAGGCGGTCGCGACCTGCAGCCGCTCGGCGCGGATCGAGCGGCTTCGCAGCGCCTGCTCGGCTTTCTCGATGGCTTCGACGGGGCCGGAGAGCACGACCTGCTTCGGCGCGTTGTGGTTGGCGACGACGACCTCGGGAATCTCGGCGATGGCCTCGCGCACCTGCTCAATAGTCGCGAAGGCGGCGACCATCGCACCGGGCACCTTGGCGGCCTCGGCCATCAGCTCGCCGCGGCGGCGGGCGATGCGCAGCGCGGTCGCCGCGTCGAAGGCGCCCGCGGCGTGGAGCGCGACGATCTCGCCGAAGGAGTGGCCGCCGACGCTGTCCGGGCGGATCCCCAAGGACTCGAGCAGCCGCAGGTACGAGAGCGAGGTGGCGCAGAGGGCGGGTTGTGCCCACTCGGTGCGCCGCAGCTTGTCCGCCTGCGCCTGGCGCTCCTTGTCGGTGAAGGCGGGACGCGGGAAGACCACCTCGTGCAACTTCTCGGGGGCCTCGACGACGTCCGCGGCGAGATCCCAGACCGCGAGCGCCTCGGGCCAGACGCTCGCGACGCCCGCGCCCATCTCCACGTACTGGCTTCCCTGCCCCGGGAAGAGGAAGGCGACTCCGCCTTCGCGCGCGCCGACTCCGTAGTGGATGCCGTTGGGAAGCGAGAAGGGCTTGTCGGGCGTGCGCTCGATCGCGTCGGCGGCGGCGGCGAGCCGGGCGCGCAGCTCGGCCTCGTCGCTCGCGAGGATGGCGACGCGGGCGGCGCTGCCGCGCGGCAGGCTCTCCTGCGTGTGCCGCGCGAACCAGGCGAGGAAGCCGCGCTCGCCGACCTCGACGCCGCGCAGGGACTGCACGAGAGCTTGCGGGCTTGCCGCGCCCAGCACGACGAGCTCCTGGGCGCAGGTGCGCTTGCGCAGCGCGCGCGTGGCCCCGCGGTACTCCTCGAGCGTCACGTGGAAGTTGCTGCCGCCGAAGCCGAACGCGCTCACCGAGGCGCGGCGCGGGTGATCCGAGCCGCGCACCCAGGGCCGGGCGCGGGTGTTGACGTAGAACGGGCTCTTCTCGAGCTCGAGCTTGGGGTTGGGCCTTTCGACCTTGATGGTGGGCGGGAGCACGCCGTGGTTGAGCGCGAGGACGACCTTGAGCAGCCCCGCGGCGCCCGCGGCGGCCTTGGTGTGGCCGATCTGCGACTTGATCGAGCCAAGCGCGCACCACTGCCTGTCCTTCGTGTTCGCCGCGCCGAACGCGAGGTTGAGCCCCTCGACCTCGGCGACGTCGCCGGCCTTGGTGCCGGTGCCGTGCGCCTCGAGCAGCTCGACCGTCCTCGGCGCGTAGCCGGCTCTCTCGTACGCGCGCCGCAGCGCCCTGGCCTGGCCCTCGGGGCGCGGCGCGTAGACGCTCTTGGCCCGCCCGTCCGACGAGGTGCCGACGCCCTTGATCACCGCGTAGATGCGATCGCCGGCCGCCTCGGCGTCCTCGAGCCGCTTCAGCGCCACCATCCCGATGCCTTCGCCGAGCATCGTCCCGTCCGCTCCGTCGGAGAACGGCCGGCAGTCGCCGCTCGGCGAGAGCGCGGGCGTCTTGCTGAAGCACATGTACATGAAGATGTCGTTGAGCGTGTCGACCCCGCCGGTGATCACCATGTCCGAGTCGCCGAGGTACAGCTCGCTGACCGCCATCGCCACCGCGGAGAGCGCGCTGCCGCAGGCCGCGTCGGTGACGCAGTTGGTGCCGCCGAGGTCGAAGCGGTTGGCGATGCGCCCGGCCACCACGTTGCCGAGCAGGCCCGGGAAGCTCGCCTCCTGCCACGGCGGATAGTGTGCGGCGATCCGGTCGCAGACCTCCTGGACCTTGCTCTCGGGCACGCCCGCTTCGCGCAGCGACTTGACCCAGACCGGGCGCTGCAGGCGGCTGACCATCGAGGCGAGCAGCTCCTGGGCCGAGGTGACGCCGAGGATGACGCTGATGCGCTCCTTGTCGAGCGAGGCGAACTGGCCATGGGCGGCGTCCTCGAGCACGCGCTGGGCGACGATGAGCGCGAGGAGCTGCGAGGTGTCGGTCGCCGGCATGATGCTTGGCGGCACGCCGAAGCCGAGGGCGTCGAACTCGACCGGGTCGAGGAAGGCGCCGCGGCGCGCGTAGGTCTTGTCGGGCGCCGCCGGGTCGGCGTCGAAGTAGTCCTCGACGAGCCAGTGCGTCGGCGGCACCTCGCGCATCAGGTCGCGGCCGGCGAGGATGTCGCGCCAGAAGCCCGTCTCGTCCTGCGAGCCGGGGAACAGGGCGCTGACGCCTACGACGGCGATGGGGCAGTGGCGCGAGGTGTTGCTCATAAGGAATGCCTCGAGAGGTGATGCGGCGGCCGGCCGGATCGAAGGCGATCAGGCGAGGGGGCGGGGCCGGAACTGGAATGCAGCGGGCGGCACGGGCACGCCGAAGCTGCGAAGCTGCTGGGCGCGGGAGACGACGGCGGCGCCCTCGAGCAGGTTCAAGCCGATCTGGGCGACGGTGCGTTGGGCCGGGGCCTCGAGGAACGAGCCGCGGGCCCAGGCGTTGAAGGCGCCGAGCGCGGGGCCGCACCAGATTTGGAAGTCGGTGCGCCGCTCGGCGAGGTCGTCGATGGCCCAGCGGCTGGCCTGTCCGAGGTACCAGCGGAAGCAGAGCGCCATCTTGTGCTTTGGGTCGCTCGCGGCGCGCTGGACCTGGCCCGGATCGCGCCGGGACCAGTACTGCGCGGTCTCCTCCCAGACGCGCTCGAGCGGCACGCGGAAAATTTCTTCCTCGAGCCGGGCCCGCTCGGCCGCGGGGATAGCCTCGATACTGGGGTAGGCCTTGTAGGCCGCGTAGAGCCGCTGGGCGCGCGGGCCGAAGAGCGTGCCGCGGCGCAGCACCTGGACCTGGGCGCCCAGCTCGAACATGTCGGCCGAGGGCGCCATCATCACGTCGGCGACCCCGGCGCGCGCCAGCAGCGCCTTGCCGCCAGCGCCCAGCCCGGACTCGACGGCCGACTGGTTGACCGAGCCGGTGAGCACGTAGGCCGCGCCCAGCGAGAAGGCCGAGGCGACCGCGACCGGCGTCCCGAGGCCGCCGGCGGCGCCCAGCCGGATGGGCCGGTCGTAGCCGTGGGCCGCGGTCAACTCGTCGCGCAGCGCGGCGATGACCGGGAAGATGGCGTTCAGCGGGCGGTTGTCGGTGTGTCCGCCCGAGTCGGCCTCGACGGTGACGTTCTCGGCCACCGGCACGGTGAGCGCGAGGTCGGCCTCTTCGCGCGTGAGCTGGCCCTTGGCGACGAGCGTGTCGAGGAGCTCGGGCGGCGCCGGGGACATGAAGGCGCGGGCGGTCTCGGGCCGGGAGATCTTGGCGAAGAGGTGGTTGGCGCGGCGCACCCGCCCGCGCGCGTCGCGCCGCAGCCCGGTGGCCGCGTAGCGCACGACCGCGGGCGTCAGGCGCATGAAGGCTGCGGCCGAGACCCGGCGCACGCCCCGGCGCAGATAGAGATCGACCGTCGCCTCCTCGAGCGCGGGCTCGTGGAGGTTGTGGATGAGGTTCGAGCCGAAGGGCCTGTCGCCGAGCTCGCGGGCGATCTCGTCGATGGCCGCCTCGATGCGCTGCGGCGACAGGCCGCCGGCGCCGAAGAAGCCGATGAAGCCGGCGCGGCCCGCCTCGATGACCATCCGCGGAGAGGTGAGGCCGTTGGCCATCGCCCCGACGACGTAGGGGAAGCGGGTGCCGTGCGCCTCGCAGAACGAGCGGTCGCCGAGCCACTCGGGATAGAGCGGCGGAAGCGCGCCGACCAGCGAGCAGCGGACATCCCCGGCTTCGCCGCGCCCGTTCTCGCCGGCGGGAGCGACCCCGAGGCGCCCTCGCCCTTCGTCACGCACGATCCACACCGCCCGGCGCACCTGCTGGATCAGATCGAGGATCGCCGCCGGCGCAAAGGCCGCGGAGCCGACTCGGACGGCGCTGTGGGCGGGCAGGCTCGTCTGAGAGCACTCGCACTCGGTCAGGACAGGGTTTTCGCCGGTTGCAGGGTGCATTGTCGGATCTCGGACGGTCGCGCCTCTTATTAGGTGACGAGCACTTGCCGGGTCAATGGACGAGAGGATGCCGCGCCGCGTCAGCGCGAGCGCTCGTGACCTGGCGGTGACAGGCTCGCGGTCGGGCCTTTCCGATGAGCGTCCGGGGGCCTGCGGCGCCGTCGGCGTGGGGCAGGGAGCTCGCCGGCGCGGCGAGAAGCGCTGCGAGATGCGCCAAGCGCGCGAAATCGTTGGAGCGGCGGGCCATGACTGTGGGCGGCCGCGCGCGCCTGCCCGAAGGCCGCGGGCCGGTTTCGGGGCGCCCGGCGCGCTTGTCCGCAGTCCTCTTTCACCTTCGCGAAGGCTTGGGGCTTTTCGGCGAACACCCGCTTTCGTGTGGCCGTGGTATGAGAGGCACGTTACTCCGAGGCGTTGAGCTTTGGACAAGCCAAGTGCCCGGCTGTCGTCACTGAGAACGCTCTATCGAGGACCCGGGGTGGGGAGCACCAGGTGAACAGCGCCGTCATTCCAGCGGTTTTTGCCGAGGCGACCCGCCCGCGGCGCGTCGCATTGAT